>JBCCYT010000158.1:0-9913 GCA_039188975.1 Actinomycetota bacterium | reverse complement strand
GAGGTTGCGTTCGGAGGATCCGATCCACATGTCGAGGACGTCGGCGAGGCCGACCTCGTAGAACTTGGCGCCGAGTTCGCCGGCCACGGCTCGAGCGATGAAGGTCTTGCCGCAACCGGGCGGGCCCCACAGCATCAGACCCCCGCGAAGCGACTTGCCGAATGCGGCTTGGAGTTCGGGATTCTTCATGGGCCCGAGGAACGACAGCTCGAGCCGTTCCTTCACGTCGGCCATGCCGCCAACGTCGGTGAGCATCGTGTCCGACATCGACAGGTGCCCGATCTCGGGTTCTTCGAGCGCGTCGCTGTCGGCCCAGGTCGCCAGGAGGTCGTCGACCGTGTCCGGCGCTGTTGGTCCTCCGGCGGGCAGCGGAGCCGCACGAGGTCGTTCGGGTTCATCGGGTTCTGCGCGTGATTCGCCCGTCAGCGCGGCGAGCAGGGTCGCATAGCCGTCGGCTTGTTGATGGTGGCCGGCCGCTCGCCCCGAGGTCACGCCGATCGCCAAGAGTTCGGCGTTGGCGGGATCGAGACCGAGACCCTCGACGACCAGCGAGAACGCCTCCTGCGATGCTCCGTTGTCGTGGAGGAGCGAGGCGGCGTGAGCCCGGATCGCGACGTTCGACGGCTCCCGTTCGAGCTCGGCCAACAAGACATCGATGATCGTGCGATCCGCCATCGTCGGATCGTAGCGGCGGTGCCGAACGGTGTCCTGCGCATTGTGTGACGTGCGGGTCGACACTTCGCACACAACGTGGCAGTCTTCGTCCGGATCCGAGACACCGGTCTCGTTCGAAGTTCTTCGCGACCTTCTCGAACGAACATGCGTCAAGGGTGCGGACAGGGAGATTGGGCGAAAGTACATGAGCGACCAGACCGGCTCGGGAGCGAGCAACGGCAATGTGGTGATCGATGGCGTGGGCGGGCGAGAGCCTTGGCCTGCTGCCGCAGTGTTCTTGCTGATCGGCGTGCCCTTGATGGTGATCTTCGTCGGTCTTGCGTCGTGGTGGGGAATCAGCCACATCGAGGGCCAGCTGGTGGACGAGGCCAGGGAGGACTTCGCCGACAACGGCCTCGACCCCGACCTGTTCGACATCGACTTCGACTATCGAGACGGCGATGCGGTCGGCCCGCTTCCGGTCGGCGTTTCCGCCCGAGAAGCAGAGCTCTACGTCGATGACCGACTCCTCAACGACTTCGATGTCGAGCAGGACGGCACCATTGGCGGCGACGATGATGACGAGGCTGATGAGCCTGAGCCCGTCGCCGCAACCATCGACACATCGGTGGTGGCCGAGCTGGTCGACGGAATGATCGTGCTGCGCGGCACGGTTGCGAGCGACTCGCACCGGCAGGCGCTGCTCGACGCCGCGGCCGATGTGGTCGGTGCCGACAACGTCGTCGACGAGCTCGTCGTCGGTGATGGCGATGCCGTCGACGGCGCCGGGCGTCGCGTGCAGGCCTTGGCCCGAGCCCTTCGCGCGGCTGGCCCCGACGACACGCTGATGTTTGCGCTGACCGACACGTCACTCGATGTGAGCGGCACGATGTCGGGGTCGAACCGCACGATCGCCAACGCTCGCGCCGGGGCGCTCACCCGCCTCGTCGCCGATGCCGGACTCGAGGGCGCAGCCGATATCGACGGCGTGCCGGTCGGCTCGACCGACGCCGGCGCCTCCTACGACGGCGAGAGCATCATCCTCACCGGGACTGTCCTCACCGAAGCACATCGTGAGGCGCTGACCGATGCCGCGGCATCGGTCGTCGGTGAAGGCAATGTCATCGACCAGCTCGTCGTGTTGCGAGGAGAAGCGCTTGTGCCCGGCGCCGACGACCGAGTCGCGGACATGGCCGCCGCCATTCGAGCGTTCGCCGATGGCGACACGATCGGTGCGACGCTCAGCGACAACGGTGTCGAAACGGTTGCGGCTCCGGAAGAAGAACTCGCTGACGACGTGCAGATCGATGAGCTCCAAGTCGAGCTCGACGGCTTGGCTGCAGAGATTCGAGAGAACGTCGTGTTCGCCACCGGCAGCGATGTTCTCGACGCAGGCGCCACCGCCACACTCGACAAGGTTGTCGATGCAATGACCCGCCACCCGCTGCCAGTGGTCGAAGTGTCGGGCCACACCGACTCCACCGGCGACCCCGATGCGAACCGGACGCTGTCGGGGGCTCGTGCGCAGGCGGTCGTCGACTATCTCGTCAGTCAAGGCGTCGATGAGGCTCGCTTGCAGTCCCGCGGCGCTGGTGCTGACGAACCCATCGCCGACAACGGCACGGCCGATGGCCGTGCTCAGAACCGTCGAGTCGAACTCACCGCCGCCGCCGAATTCGTCGCCGGCTGACCCTGCTCTGCAAGAAAGGACCCACTGATGCTGCCCGCACTCTGGGAAATCGTCATCCCACTCATCCTCGCCGTTCTCCTCGGCATCTTCATCGGCTGGTTGATCTGGCGATGGCGTCGCCAAGTGATCAGCGAGACCGAATGGCTCGTCGCCCAACAGAAGATTCGCAGCCTGGAATCGGATCTCGAGACCACTCAGGCCGACCTCGACGCATGCCGGGCGTCGAAGGCCGAGGCAGATGATGACGACGAGCCCGAACCGGAAGAACCTGCCGTCGAAGAAGAGCCAGCTGAGGACCCGCCAACCGACGAAGGGGATCCCGAGACCAACTGGCACGTCGGTGAAACCACGCTCGGGACGCCGGGGGCTGCCCACAAAGACGACCTGAAGGTCGTCAACGGCATCGGGCCCAAGATGGAAGAGCTGCTCAACAGCTTTGGCATTCAGAGCTGGGAGCAACTCGCATGGCTGAATCCTGAGCAGGTACAGACCGTCGACGATGCGTTGCAGGAGTTCCCGGGCCGCATCGAGCGTGACGCGTGGGTGCCGCAGGCAAAGGAATTGGTCGAGCGGTTCCCGAACCGGGCCGACCGTCCGACTCGGGCGACCTTCCTCAACCGTTCCGCCGACAGCAACCCGCAGTAGCCCTCAGCTCTCGACGTCGGCCCGCGACGCGCCAGGTTCGTCAACGGTTCGCGCATCTGGCTGGACGGTCCTGCGCAGGTCCACGGTCTCGCGAAGATCGAGGGGTTCGCGCAGGTCGACGGTCTTGCGAAGATCGAGGGTCTCGCGCCGGTCGACCGTCGGGTGAGGGTCGAGGTTGGTTTCGGGCTCGGGCAAACGGTCGAGAAGCCTGGCGAGGGGTTGCGGCGCCCACCAGTTCCGCCGGCCGGCGACCGTCAACAGGGCGGGCACGAGCGTGATGCGAACGACGAACGCGTCGACCAGCACGGCGACGGCGAGGCCCAATCCGAACAGGCTGATCGTCGCGACGTTGGACGTCAGTGCGAACGAGAGGAACGTGATCGACAGCAAGATCGCGGCGTTGGAGACAAGTCGACCCGTGGCGCTGAGCCCTCTGATGATCGATGCAACGTTGTCGCCAGTTCGGTCCCATTCCTCTTTGATGCGGGCGAGCAGGAACACCTCGTAGTCCATGCTCAGTCCGAACGCGATGCAGAACATCAGGATTGGGGTGGTGATGTCGGTCTGGCCGGTTGCGGTCACGCCGAGCAGGTCCGCGCCGTTGCCGTCTTGGAAGATCCACACCATCACGCCGAAGGTCGCACCAAGCGACAACACGTTGAGCACGATTGCTTTCAGGGCGACAACCACGCTGCGGAACATGACCAGCAACAAAACGAACGTCACGAAGCCGATGAGAGCGCCGGCGAGCCAAACGGTGTCGAGCACCGCAGCTTTGGTGTCGACGAACGCAGCAATGCCGCCGCCGACCAGGGTTGTCTCGTAGGGCGACGGCAGCGCTCGAAGTTCGGCGATGAGTTGTTCGCCGTCAGCCGAGATTGGTTCGACCGATGGGACGACGTTGAACCAGGTTGCGTTGTCGCCTGCGAATCGGTCGTTGGCGGCCGTGGGAGGAACGATCGCCGCACCATCGGTGAAGCTGCCCGACACCGTGTCGACGCGACCGACACCAGTGGTCCGGGAGACGTCGAGCGCAAAGGCGGTGGCCTCGGCGGGGGCCGAGGAGCCGATTCCAACAAGGGGGATGGCGTTGGCTTCGGCACTCTCAAACTCGCTCCGCAACACATCGGAGATCGCTCGGACCGGGTCGTCGGCGGAGAGCGCCCGGTCGTCGGCTTCGCCCCAGGACACACCGAGGAACGGCACGGCGGTGAACACGAGTAGGGGAACGGTGATGAGGATCACCGGCCACGGACGAGCGGTCATGCGTCGAGCGAGGCGCGTCCACGGTGAGATCGCATGGCGGCCGATCGGCCGTCGGTACAGCGTGAACCGGTCGATCCGAGGTCCGAGCAGATGCAACGCGGCGGGGAGTACGACAGTCGACGCCAACATGGCGAATCCGACGACGCCGAGTCCGGCCCATGCGAAGGATCGGAGGAACGGCAACGGAAAGACGAGGAGCGTCCCGAGCGAGATCGCAACGGTGAGACCAGAGAATGCGATGGTTCGGCCCGATGTCTGAACGGTTCGAACAAGGGCGGTGGTGTCATCGAGTCGGCGGCGTTCTTCGCGATAGCGACTGACGATCAGGAGCGAGTAGTCGATGGCGAGTCCAAGGCCGAGCGCCGTGATGAGGTTGAGCGCAAAGATCGAGACGTCGGTGAACGCCGTGACGATCCGCAGGACGGTGAACGCGCCGAGCGCCGCGAAGAGGCCGACTCCGACGGGCAGGCCCGCAGCCACGAGCCCGCCGAAGACCACAACCAAGACGAGGAAGGTCAACGGGATCGCGATGAGTTCGGCGACGGCGAGGTCGTCTTCGATGACGTCGCCCATGCGGGCAAAGACGGCGTCACGCCCGCCAACCTCGATGGCGAGCGGGCCGGTGGTGGTTGAACCGTAGGTGTCGATCAATGCGTCGATCACCTGCCGGCGATTGTCATCACCGAGGTCGGGGACTCGCAGCAGGATCAGTGCTCGCCGACCGTCGTCGGAACGCAGGGTTGGGTCCTGGGTGGTCCAGTAGGAGACGACGTCGTCGGTGCCGTCGATGGCAGCGATTTCGGTTGCGAGGGCAGCGCCGGCAGTGATCGCCTCGGGGGCGTCGACCGATGTGTTGGGCGGTTCGATCGTGGCGAGCACGACCAGGTCGACCATGCCGGTACCGAATCTGGCTTCGAGTTCGTCGGTGGCCCGGACCGAGTCGGATCCGGGGTCGTCGAAGCCACCTTCACCGAGGCGGTCAGCGATGCTCCCGCCGAAGATCACGCTGAGGATCAACACGATGAGCGCACCCAGCAGGACGGAACGTGGCCGTCTCACCACGAGTTCCGAGATCTGCTTCACCGTCTCAGTCCCCCAGACTTGGCGCATCTGCTGTGTTGTCGCCACCGAGAGTAGCCTCAGCGGATGCGGCGTTTCCTCATTGATACCGACACGGCGAGCGATGATGCGGTGGCGATCGTGATGGCGTTGCGTCATCGCGACGTCACGGTCGAGGCCTTGACGGTGGTGGCGGGCAACGTCGGCCTCGATCAGGCAGTGCAGAACGCGCTCTACACCGTCGAGCTGTGCGGTGCATCCACGCCGGTGTACGCGGGTCGTGACACCCCGATCATGCGCGATCTCGAAACGGCGCAGAACATCCACGGCCAGGACGGCATGGGCGATTGTGGGCTTCCGCTTTCGGGCCGCACGCCCGCTGAGGGGCGAGCAGTCGACGTGCTCGTCGACACGATTCTTGGCGCCCCGGGCGAGATCACGCTCGTGTGTCTCGGTCCGTTGTCGAACATCGCGGCGGCGTTGCTTCGTGCTCCGGAGATCGCGGATGCGGTTGCGCGAGTCGTGATCATGGGTGGCACCGGTGTGCACGGCCCCGGCAACATCACGGCGATGGCGGAGTTCAACTTCTGGGCCGACGCCGAGGCCGCACACATCGTTGCGGCGTCAGGAATGCCGCTCGAGTTCGTCGGGTGGGACATTTCGATCGGTTCGGCGATCGTCACCGCCGAGCGGCATGCGGCGATGGAAGCGATCGGTTCGCCGCTGTCGCGGTTCGCGGTCGACATCGCCCAGGTCGTGCGGCGTTTCAGTCTCGACAACGGACTCGAAGGCGATGATCTCCCTGACCCAATCGCCATGGCCCATGCCCTCGACCCGGCGCCCGCCGAGATCGCGCGCCACCACGTCAACGTCATGTTCGGCGACGGGGGCCAGCGAGGCGTGATGGAAGTCGATCGGCTCGGCTTCGTCGGCGGTGAACCGAACGTCGACATCGTCACCCACTACCCGAGCGATCATTTCTTCTCGATGGTGTTCGACGCGTTGCGCTGACATGGCGACGGCCTATGAGCAGATCCCTGGCCGCTACGGGATTGTCATCACCAAGACCGAAGCGGGCACGGCGACCCACATTCCGCTTCGCCCTGACCTGGTAGCGGCCGACGGGTCGCTGCGGTTGGCAGCCGTGCTGATGGGGATCGACATGGGCGCTGGACTGGCTGCGGGTGGTGCGGTACTCCCCAAATGGACCGTGACGGCCGACATCGAGACCCGCGTGCTCGGCCGCTGCATGGTGGGTCCGTTGCGGGTCGACAGCACTGCGATCAAACCGGGGCGGACCATGTCGGTCGTATCGGCGCGCATCGTCGATGAGGGAAACGACGATGCGCTCGTCGCGCTGGCCACCGCGAACCACGGCGTGCTCGAACCGACGTTCGACGACGCCCTGCGTCATCTCGACGTTGGCGATGTTCGGGTCTTTGCCGAACCCGAGCAGCCGACCGACTCCCTCGAGGACTACTTCGGGCTCGATGTCGTTGACGGTGGGTTGCGGCTCGACATCACCGAACGCACCCGCAACCCGTGGGGCATCCTGCATGGCGGGCTGATCGGCTTACTCGTTGAGCAGGAGGCTCGCCGGGCCGGCATTGCCGAGCCAGCCGATCTTGTCGTTCGGTACCTCCGCGCGGTCGAACACGGCCCGGCCATCGTCCGCGTCGTGGAGTCTGCTGACCGAGATGACACTCGGCTGGTGCGGCTCGAGGTGCTCGATGCCGGTCGGGATCGGGTGGCGGTCGTTGCGACGGTCGGCGGCCGTTTGGCCTAGCGCCACACCGGTGCTGGTCGGATCGTCGACGTCGACGAGCGAGGTTCAGCCGTCAGGGAAGCCCACTGCTCGCATGGGTTCAGTTGGCCATCGGGACGCGCCGATCACAAACCGGTCAAGAAAATTCTCCTGTGGGCCAAACACTTTGGCCTGCTCAGCCGTGAACACGGTGGGAGGCGGTGGCGGTGCCGGACGGCACGATGAGCAAAGGTGACTGGGCATGGCCCGAGATTTCGACCGGTTCTTCCGGGAGAACTACGACACGACGGTGCGAGGGCTTCTTCTCGACGGCACGAACGCCGCCGACGCCCACGACGCTGCGCAGGAGGCGTACGTGCGGGCGTACGCCCATTGGTGGCGGATAGGCCACTACCGAGAGCCGACCGCGTGGGTACGGCGGGTCGCGGTCAATGTGGTGCGCGACCAGCATCGGTATCGCAAGGTTCGCGACGATGCCCTGCCGAAGATCGCGGTGCCCGAAGCCGTCGATGACCCGCCCTCTCCGGACCTCGACGATTTTGACGACGCGCTCGCCTCGCTGTCGCCACAGCAACGGCGGGCCGTCGACCTCTACTACGGCGCTGGCTACAGCTCCGAAGAAGCCGCGAACCGCATGGGCATTTCGCCCGGTGCGTTTCGCTTCCATCTCAGCCGCGGTCGCCGTGCGCTGAAACCACGCATGATCGAACGACTGGGCCGGCAGGAGATCGCCCGATGAACGACTTCCAGAATCCTCTGAACATGAACGAAACCGACCACATCCTCGAGAGCCTCCGCCCCCGGATGCAAGCGGCTCGAATCGCACACGTCCGTCGGCTTGCCGTCGGTGTTGTCGCGGTCCCGGTCTTTGGCTTTGGGGTAGCGGCGATGGCGGCCAGCGGTGCTCCTGCTGATCTCGAAACCGAGACGGCGACGGCCGGGGACGAGATTGCGGTGGTCGAACTCGACGAGGCGACACTGCCCGAGATCGGCGATGGCGAGACCGAAGAGGTCGCCGATGACACGATCGATGAGGCGGATGTCACTGTGGTGCCAGAAGCCGAGAGCGGTGACGACGAACCGGTCGAGACAACGACCACGACGACCGTCGCGGCCGACCCCAACGCGCCGACGGATGTCGAACTCGGTGCGCTCGGCTGGGTCCAAGTCCTCAACAACGACGAGGGGCTGTCGCTCGGCCCAACGACGCTGACCGACGGCTGGGAACTCGTGGCGTCAGACGGCCGCGACGGATCGCTGACCTTGATGATTTCCGACGGGACAACCACCAAGGTCGTGTCGATCGTCGCCGGACCCCGAAACGAGATCTTGGCATCGGTCGACGAGTTCGTTCCGCCCACAACGACGACAACGGTGGCGCCCACTCCGGTCGCCCAGCCGGAGAAGACGGCAGAAAAGGTCACGAACAAACCCGAGGACGACGCAACGTCGCCTGCGCCGGTGAGCGATCAGTTCACCGTCACCGTCGCCGGGAAGGGCAGCTTCACCGTCAGCCGAGATGGCGACAAGCTCTACCTGGGCACGGTCGATGCCGTCGCCGGCTACACCGCCGAGGTGCAACGTGACTCGGGGTGGAAGGTGTACGTCAGCTTCTCCGACGGCGAAACCCTGTCGTTCGGCAAGGCCTTCATCAACGACAGCGGCGCCGTCGAGCAGCACTTCTGGGACGAGAACTTCGGGCCGCAACCGACCTATCAATGGGTCGACATTCCCGAGGTTGGCTCCGCCAAGTTCGAGTTCCTCGATGGGCAGATCCGGGTCTTCAAGATGAAGCCGGGCGATGGGTTCAGCGCAATCGACGCCAATGGCGGCGGCTCTTCTGGCACCGGCCGGGTCGTGTTCTCCGGCGACGGGGTGACCTGGCTCGCGGACGCCTGGATCGACGGCAACGGCGAACTCGCCACCGGCTACTCGCAGGGCTGAGCGGCGAGACGTTCGCCGATCAGCTCACAACCAACCGCCCAAACAACGGACCGGGCGTGCTCGTCGGAGTTTCCGGCGGGTGCGCCCGGTTCGGGCGGCTGTTGGTCGACTACTGCTCTTCGCCGGCGTCGTCGGAGACCGGCGCCTCGGCGGCGTCTTCGGCGTCGTCGTCGGTACGGTCGGTCTCCATCGCCGGCGTGTCGGCAGCAGCTTCCTCAGCGGTCGTCTCGTCGGCCGCGGCTTCCTCAGCAGGCGTGTCGTCGGCCGCGGCTTCCTCGGCGGGCGTGTCGTCGGCCGCGGCTTCCTCGGCAGGCGTGTCGTCGGCCGCTTCGGTCTCCTCGGCGGGCGCTTCCTGCGCGGCTCCGTCGTCGGCGGGAGCATCCTCCGCCTTCGGCGCTTCTTCCGGCTCTTCGCCATCACGCACGCGGCGGAAGGCCTCTTGCGCCTCCCGATAGGCCGCCTCAGCGGCCGCAGTCTCCTCGGCGCCCTTCGCGTTGCGCACGGCCGCGGCCGCTTCGTCCTTCGCTCGCTCCGCCTTCTTCACCCGCTTCTCACGGCGGGTGCGCTCACGATCCGCGTCGACATACTCGTTGAAGAGGGTCAGCGCCGCGTTCGTCTCATCGTCGAGCGGCGGGGTAGCGATCTCGGTCTCGGCCATGGCCACCATTCTGGACGGTCAGGCCGAAGAAGCCGACCTGACACCAACGAAATCAGCCGAAGCGGTGCTTCTCGGTGCTTGTTGGGTCGAAGCGGCGCTTCTCGGTGCTTGTTGGGTCGAAGCGGTGCTTCTCGGTGTCACGGGTCGAAGCGGCGCTTCTCTGTGTCACGGGTCGAAGCGGCGCTTCTCGGTGCGCATGTCGAGCACGACCTTCACCGAACCGCGCGGGCCG
>JBCCYT010000157.1:0-10073 GCA_039188975.1 Actinomycetota bacterium | reverse complement strand
CACGGAGCCGGCCCCGTCGCCGCTCGAACCGTAGGCGACTCGGCTGCCATCTTCAGAAAGGGCCACCGAACTGCCCGCCTGCGTGTCGCCTGCGGTGCCATCGAGGTCGTTGCCGAGCTGGACCCATGCACTTCCGGACCACTGATAGACCCGAACGTGGCCCGCCTCGACATCGACGCCGTCGTTCTTCGCCGCGCCGACCGCCAGTCGACCGCCATCGCTCGACAACGCCACGGCGGTTCCGGACCGATCATCCTCGGCCTCCCCGTCGATGTCGACACCGACCTGGGTCCACGTCGAGCCCGACAGGTCATACACCCGGACGTGTCCGGCGCTCGCGTCAGTGCCGTCGTTGCCGGGCGCCCCCACCGCAACCCGGTTCCCGTTCGCCGAGACATCCACCGCCCATCCCGCCGTGTCGTAAAACGCTTCGCCGGTGATGTCTGAACCGGTCTGGGTCCACGCCGAACCCGACCAGTTGTAGACCCGGACGACGCCGCTCAACGACGACGAACCGGGACCACCAACCGCGATGTCGCTGCCATCGTCGGACAGTGCGATCGAGTAGCCGAGCTGCTCTGCGACGGCTTGACCTTCGATCGATGAGCCGACTTTCGACCAGGTTGCCCCGGTCCAGTCGTAGACCTGCACCTGCCCGGCGGCCGAACCGTTGCTGTTGACGAACGGCTCACCAAACGCCACCCGGGTCCCGTCGGCCGACAGAGCAACCGAGAACAGCGTCTTGTTGCCCTGGCCCTCGAGGTCGGGCCCCATCTGGGTCCATGTCGTCCCGGACCATTCGAAGACTCTGACGTACCCCGTGTTCCCGCCAGACACGCCTCCTCGCTTTGCCGCAACCGCCATGCGGCTGCCGTCCGATGACAGCGCCACCGCATAGCCGAGTTCGTCGCTCGCTTGGCTGCCGTCGAGATCGGTACCGAGCTGATCCCACGGCGGCGCCGCACCAGCGGGGGGTGCCGAGATCGGCGAGATCGGCGAGAACGAGAAGAGCGCGGTCAGCGTGGCAAACGCAACGAACGCAGCGCCGAGGCGATGAGAGAGGATGGTCGTGCGGGGCACCAAGGTTCCCTTGGTCGAAGTCCACGCCATCCATGGCCGGGAGCGTGAGCGCGATCCATCGACTCACGCTCTACAGACTCGGCTGGACACCGTCCGCCATGAGAGCGCTCGCCCCCCTTCAGATCTCGGTCGCTGAAGTCCCCTCTACCGGGATCAACTCAACCCAGATTGGATCAGGCCGGGCGACAGAACTCGTCGTAGCGTTCGGTCGTCATTGGATACTCGACCATCGTCTCCGGATCGAACACCGATCGCTTCACCGAGTAGATGTCCCCCAGGTAGACGTGCACGGCACGCGCCGGTTCCCCGAGCGGCGCACTGATCCCGTGGATCGTTCGCTCGCCCAACGCCACCATCTCTCCCGCCTCCAGCAAGCGGCCCGTCGTCGCCTCGACACCGTCCGCGGTACGAGTCCAGAACCGCTGCTCCTCACAACCCTCGAACACGCCGATGAAGGCGTTCATCTCATGATCATGCGCGGGCTGAATCACCCCCGGCAAGGTGTCGAGCACCATCACGGTGAGGTCAGGCTCCTGGTGCAGGACGGCCTCGCCGCCGAGCCGGTGCCCGCTCGGCGTGACATCCACTTCGGCCTCGGTGAATGCGGGCACCGCAGCGGCCAAAACGGCTGGTTCGCGGATCAGCTCGCGGACCAGCCCGGCGATTCGCTGAGGCAAATCGGTGCCGTCGTCCACCACCGCCCGGCACGCGGTGACGAACTCCTCGAGCACAGGCGGGGTCTCCATCTGCCAAAGCATAGAGTCAGCCGATGGTGCGACACGAAGGCTGGTTGACCGAAGCACAGATGATCGAGGTCGACCGAATCATGACCGACGACCTCGGCATCGCGCTCATCCAGATGATGGAGAACGCCGGTCGACATCTCGCCCAGCTTGCACTTGACCGCTACCGACCGGGCCGGGTTGCGGTGGCGGTTGGTTCTGGGGGGAACGGCGGGGGCGGCATGGTTGCGGCTCGCCACTTGGCAAACCGAGGAGTCGACGTCGTCGTTGCGCCCACCCGAGCGGCTGACCAACTCACCGGCGTTCCTCGACATCAGCGTGACATTCTCGATCGGATGGGGGTGCCAGCTGTCGAAGTGTGGACGCCGGTCGATCTGATCGTCGACGCAGTGATCGGGTACTCGCTGCGGGGCGCGCCGACGGGGCGAAGCCAACTCTTGATCGAGGCTGTCAATGCAACCGACACGCCCGTGCTTGCGCTGGACACGCCATCGGGACTCGACGTGACCTCCGGCGTCGCACCAGGTGCCGTGGTGCTCGCCGATGCGACCCTCACGCTCGCCGCACCGAAGGCGGGCCTGGTCGCAGCTGAGGTTGGCTCCCTCTTCGTCGCCGACATCTCGGTGCCGCCGCGGGTCCTGGAGGCGGTCGGTGCTGCCGCCCCTGACTTCTCTGAACGCTCGATTGTCCCCGTCAGTCGTTGAGCGATCGAGTCATGCCGGTTTCGGCGCCGACCTCGCCCTCGACGAGTGCGTCCCACGCGCTCGAAAGTGCATCGGCACCGGTCGCGTGATCGATCGTCAGCCACTCGTCGGTGAACGTGACATAGTCGGCGAACGCCTCCATCACCCGCCGCATCGGCTCACCCGAACCCCAATCCGCGTTCCGCTTCTCGATCTGGGCAGGAGCGAAGAAGAACTCGGGCATTGGGCCAGCCATCTCGGGCCGCTCACCAAACGACTCCCAGTGGCTGCCACCGATCGCCATCGAATGGGCGAGCGTGCCCCCGAAGTGGTTGTGGACATCGGCCAAGAGTTGGCCGTTGCCGGCCATGTCGACCACAACCGACCGACGATCGGCATCGATCGACTCGATCTCGTCATAGGTGACGACTTCGTCGTAGCAGCCGAGCCCCTCGACGAACGCCCGGTTGCGTTCGGAGGTGAGTCCGATGCCGTGTCCCCCTCGCTGCTTTACGGTCCAGCCCAACGCGATACTGGTCTTCGATGATGCACTCGTGATGATGGTGGCCTCAGCCCCGAAGTTGTCGTTGTCGAACAGCAGGTCCTCCGCGAGCCATCCGGTCAGGAACAGCCCGCGTAGCAAGGCGACATGGGCTTCGCGGTCCGGGTCGTGGGTTGGGTCCCGCTCGACGTCAGCGAACTGCCGGTACGCCGGAGCGTGATTGGTCCGGTGGGCGCCGACGTCGAGGAACCCGGCGTCGGTCGCCTTTGCCAGCACGATGTGATGGTCGGCCATCGGGAAGAAGCCGAAGTGTCGGGATCCCTCGGCGATCCCGTCACTCGCCGATTCGACGACCGTCCCGTAGCCCATGGCCGGCACGTGCCCCCACGGCAGATCGGCGGGGAAGAACCCCCAGTAATCGAGCATGTCGCCGGCGACCGCGTAGGTGACGTTGTTCGAGGTCATCGCCACGAAGTCGACGGCGAGCCGAACCTCGCCTGATTCGAGATCACGATGGCCGTGATCGACGAACTGGTGCTCACGGATGGACGTGCGGTTGATCTGGAACGAGGTGGCCATGTCGCCTGACGCTAGGGGGTCACGCTGGCGTGAGCCAGACCAGCGTGCTCACGCTGGCTTGAGCCACACAGCACTGTTGGCGGGGAGGGTGTCGGTGAGTCCGGGTTGGGAGCTGAGCAGGAGTTCGCCGTCGGGCATGGCGATTGGTTCGGTGCCCATGTTGGCCACGCATCGAACGCCACTCCCGCGCTCGTAGGCGAGCACCCCGGGGTCAGTGTCGACCCAGGTCATGTCGGCGTCGGCGATGAAGTGCTCGCGGCGAATCCGCAGCGCATTGCGATACAGCGAATGGAACGAGCCATCGACGTCGACTTGTTGGTCGGCGGCGTACTGCGCAAATCGGTCCGGTTGGGGCATCCAGGCGCCACCGTCACCGAAGCCATAGGACGATCCTTCGGCGGTCCACGGGATCGGCACCCGGCAACCGTCTCGGCCCTTCTGGGTGCCGTTGCTGCGGCGGGCGACGGGGTCGTCGAGTACGTCCCACGGCAGCTCCCACACTTCGGGCAGACCGAGCTCTTCGCCCTGGTAGATGTACGACGAGCCGGGGAGCCCAAGGGTGATCATCGCCGCGGTGCGAGCGCGTTGTTCGCCGAGTTCGGTGTCGAGGGCGTCGGCCGGGCCGGTGACGGGCCAGGTCCGCCAGCTCGCATCGTCGGGCAGGCCGAAGCGGGTCGTATGACGCATCACGTCGTGGTTCGACAACACCCAGGTACTGGCGGCGCCGAGCGCCGCTGCAGGTTCGTACACGCCGGTGATCGTCGAGCGGTATTCGTGGGCGTCCCACGCAGCCATCAGCAGGTCGAAGCTGAACGACTGGTGGTATTCGTCGGGACGGAGGTACTTCGGCAAGGAGGACTCGGCGACCCACGCCTCGGCCACCATCATGCGGTCGTCGTACTCGTTGAGTACGGCCCGCCATTCTCGAATGATCTCGTGAACCTCGTCTCGATCCCAGTGGGCATGATTCGGTTGTTTGGCGCTGCTGAGGATCTGGACGTGATCGTCGAGGTCGGGGAACGACATGTCCTTGGCCAACCCGTGGGCGACATCGACGCGAAAGCCGTCGGCGCCGCGGTCGAGCCAGAACCGCAAGATGGAAACGAACTCGTCGCGCACCTCTTGGTTGGTCCAGTCGAGATCGGGTTGGCTCGGATCGAACAGGTGGAGGTACCACTGGCCATCCGCGACCTGGGTCCAGGCTGATCCGCCGAAAACCGACTGCCAGTTGTTGGGTGGGCCGTGTGTGCCGTCGTCAGCCACGGCGCTGTCCTTGAAGTGGAACCGGGCCCGCTCCGGTGAGCCGGGCTCGGCGTCGATCGCCGCCTTGAACCAGACGTGATCCCACGAGCAATGGTTCGGGACGAGATCGACGATGATCTTGATGCCGAGTTCGTGGGCGTCAGCAATCATGGCTTCAGCCTGCTCGAGGGTGCCGTAGGCCGGATTGATGTCGCGGTAGTCGGCAACGTCGTAGCCCCCGTCGAGCAGGGGCGACGGGTACCACGGGTTGATCCAGATGGCGTCAACCCCGAGGTCGGCCAGGTACGGCAGCTTGGAACGCAGGCCCTCGACGTCGCCGGTTCCGTCACCGTCGGCGTCAGCAAACGAGCGGATGTAGACCTGGTAGATGGCGCCGGTGCGCCACCAGTCGAGCGTGCTCACGGGGTCTGTCCTCTTCATCAGGGACCGACCGGACCGGTCAGTCCTTCTTCGGCCCGCCGTTCGTGCCGGGCCAACGACTGCCGCCGATCACATCGGCGTACGGCCAGAAACTATCGGCATCCAGCAGCCCGGCGTTGGTGATCTCACGGGCTTTCATCTGGTGGGTGATGAGCACCGACGCTGCGTCGCCGGCCATCGGGAGGTACCGGGCGACCGGATCCCACGGTGAGTCGATGAGCTTCAGTTCGCCGTCGACCGTCTCGACGTGCACCGGCTCCATGGTGGTCGCGACGTCGACAACGACCGGGCCGAAGTCGAAGCCTTCGCCACCGCCGATCTTGCGGTTGTACTTCGTCCACCATTCGTGTTCGGTGTACTCGGCGGCGGGTTCGCCATCGCCGGTGATCTGGCCTTCGAACTCGACGAACGTGTAGCCCTGGTGGGTTGCTCGCGCGCCGACGAGGGTGCCGAGCCGGAAGTAGTCGATGGCGCAGAGGAACTTGGGCTGCCCGTTGCGTTCGGCACTGATGTGGACCGCTGCCTCTTGATCGATCCCCATGCCGAGGTTGTACTGACCATCGACGCCTTGCCAGCTTGCTGGGACCTTGATCGAGATCCCGTACTCGGGTTCCTGGTTGATCGGCACGCAGTAGACACCGATCTGCACCGTGTCGTCGCCGGTCGGCTCGAGGCCGGGCGGTAGCAGTTCGGCGATTCGTCCGGGTTCGGTCGGGTACGTGATCACGAGCTTGGGCCAGCCGGCGATCTCACCCCGTCGGGCCTGTGGTGCATCAGCCATGGGTCCCAGCGTCGCGCATGAGTTTGGATCCGAGCGAATGGACGCGCGCCTGCCGTCATCTACCCTTTGCTGAATGCTGCGGCGCCACGGCCTTCTTCGATGTCGGTTGCTCGGGCTGGTTCTGGCGCTTCTCGGGTTGGTTGTCGCCCTCGGTTTTCCAGCTTCGGTTTTCTTCGCAACGAGAGGCCTGGTCGCCGACCTGGACCGAACGCCGGGCCTCGAGGTCGTCGACCGTGATCTGCGTACGCTGTCGTTGTTCTTCGGCTCCGCAGACGATCCCGCGATCGTGGTGGTTCGAGTCGAGGGCACGGAACCCGCCGAGACGCTGCGTCAGCTCCTGGTCGAGCGCGGGTTCTCGAGCACATGGTCACCTGCCCCGTTCCACGGCGACGACGGGTACTACTCCAGAGCGCGCCCGGACTCCTACGACGCCGACCTCTACCGCGTCCTCGATGAGAATGTCGAAGACGGCACGGTCACCCTCGGACTGTCGTTCTTCGACACTGACTCGATGCTGTTCGTGCCGTATGCGTTCTTGGCGAGTCTCTGGTTGTTCTGGACGGCTTGGCCATTGCTCAGGGACCCCATCGACCCTGAGGAATCGGCTGATCGATCGAGCGAAGCGGCGTACATCGACGCGTAGACCCGGCGCCCACCGGGCGTCCTGACGCCCCGTCAGGTTTGCGTTGCGGTCGTCTCGCCTGGGAGCCTTCCCGTATGGGGAACCCACTCGCAGACGTCGATCAGTCCAACGATCCGTACATCATCGTCAGTTCCGACACCCACGCCGGACTGCACGTCGATGACTACCGGGAGTACCTGGAGAGTTCGGTCCATGCCGAGTTCGACGAATGGCTTGCGACTCGCCACGAGCATCGGGCGATGGTCGAGGAAATGAACGGCGAGTACGTCGAGAAATGGGAGCGCGACAACGAGTGGGGCCTCCAGGGCGCCTACGACCCGGAGATTCGCGACAAGGCCCTCGACGCGGACGGCATCGCCGGTGAAGTGATCTTCGCCGACGGCGATTCGGTCACGGGGATGGAGGCACCGCCGTTCGGCGCCGGTCTCCAGGCGGGTGCGATCACCGACCCGAAGCTGGCGTGGGCTGGTGCTCGGGCCCACAATCGATGGCTCGAAGAGTTCTGTGCGACCAACCCGCCTCGCCGAGCCGGTGTGGCACTCGTGCCGGTGACCCATGGAGTCGAGGAGTCGGTGAAAGAGGTCTACGCCCTCGCCGACAAGCCCGGCATTCGCGGCATCATGATCCCGACGATGTGGCACGACGCCCCGTCGTACGGCCACGAGATGTACGACCCGGTGTGGCAGGCCTGCCACGAGACCGGTCTGGTCGTTCACACCCACTCCGGCGAAGCCGACGCCGAGGCCTACAACGAGAACATGGCGCAGTACATGCTCGAGGTTGCGTTCTGGACCCATCGTCCGCTGTGGCAATTCTTGCTCTCGGGCAAGTTCGACAAGTTCCCGAACTTCAAATACGCGCCCGTCGAGTGTGGGTCGTGGTGGCTCGGCGATCTGCTCTGGAAGACCGACGTCATGTTCGGTGGCACCAACTGGAAAGTGAAGAAGATGAACTCCCGCACCAAGGGGCTCATCGAGCGGCTGCCGTCGGAGTACGTCGGCACCAATGTCTTCATCGGTGCGTCCACCATGAGCAAGGTCGAGTTGCGTCGGCGTTACGTCAACGGCGTCGATGCCTTGATGTGGGGGACGGACTACCCGCACCCGGAGGGATCGTGGCCCAACACCAAACCGCGACTCGAGACCGACTTCCAGGAGATCCCGATCGAGGAAACCCGGCTCTTGCTCGGTCTCAACGCGGTGCGGTGCTATGACCTCGATGAGGCGGCACTACAGGAGATCGCAAACGAGATCGGCCCAACCCCTCAGCAGCTCAACCAGAATCCTGATCTGCGCACCGATCCAAACGCGATCCGCGACGCCCGGTGGTGGTTCGAGGACTACGGGGTCCCCTGGCCTGAGTAGGTCGTCAGCCGAGTTCGGCGGCGAGCTCGACGTAGGCGTCGATGCGCGAGCGGATGACGTCGAGTCCGGCGGCCCAGAAGTCGACGTCGCGGACATCGAGATCGAAGCGCGCGCCCAGCTCGGCCGCAGGCGCAAGACCGGTCGACGACAACAGATCGTCATAGGCGCCTCGGAACCGCTCCGGGTCGGCGACGAACTTCGCATAGAGCCCCACCCCGAACAGCAGCCCGAACGTGTACGGCCAGTTGTAGAAGACGCTGCCGTAGTAGTGCGGCTTGGCCGCCCACATCCACGGGTGACGCAGGTCCGGGTCGAGGCCGTCGCCATAGGTCGCGTCCTGGGCCTCGGCCATCATGTCGCACAGCTCCGGCACGGCGATCGTCGACGAGCGTCGACGTTCGAACAGCGCCGATTCGAACAGGAATCGACTATGGATGTCGACCACCACTTGGCCCGCCCCTGACAAGTCGATGTCGAGCAGCGCGAGCCGCTGGCCGCCCTCGACCGAGGCAAGACCATGCTGGACCATCAGCGTCTCGCAAAAGATGGATGCGGTCTCCGCCAGGCTCGATGGGGTGCCCCGCTGGATCGGTGTTCGTTGGCCGAGCTGCACGTTGTGGTACGCGTGGCCAAGTTCGTGAGCCAGGGTCATGACGCCGTCGGCACTGCCATCGAAGTTCAACAGGACCCGGCTGTCGCCATCACCCATCGGCATGCAAAACGCGCCGCCGCGCTTTCCGGCCCGGGGCTCGACGTCGATCCATTGACCCTCGACCGCCCGGTTGGCCAGGTCGAGCAGTGATGGCGAGTACGAGCCGAAGGCAGCCTGAACCGACGCGACCGCTCCCGACCAGTCGACCGGCGCTGAGTCGCCGACCGGCGCAAACAACTCGTGGAACGGCAATCCATTCGAGTGGCCGAGCAGTTTGGCCTTGGCGCGGAAGTACCGCCGGAAGTCGGGGAACGAGGCAACGACGGCTTCTTGCAGCGCGTCGAGCGTTGCCTCATCGACCGCCTGGCCGAACCGCTGGGCAGCGAGCACAGAAGGCCATCCCCGGCGCAGGGCAAGTTCTTGTTGTTCGCCCTTGATGGCGTTGAGGGCGGCTGCGATCGGCGTGGCGTTGGCTTGCCAGGCCAGAATCTCGGCGTCGTAGGCGGCTTTGCGCACGGCCGCATCGGGGTCGGTTGCCATGCCTCGGATCGCGAAGATCGGTGTCGATGCCGTGCCAGTTGGCAGGCCGACGTCGGCCTCGATGCCGGAGGTGACGTCGCTGTAGAGGCGATACCAGGCTGATGAGCCGGTGACCGACAGCAACGCGGCCAGCTCCTCCTCCGATTCGGACATTTGGTGTTCGGCTCGACCGAAGCCCTTGCGCAACGGCCATTCATGCGCGGCGGCCTCATCACTGCTGGCCATCAACGCGTCGAGATCGAGCGCGGTTGTCCACGCGTCGAGACGAGTGGTCAGGTTCGTCAGCTCGACTGCCTGTCGCTCCAGTCGCGACATCGCCGCCTGGGCATTCGCATCGGCGGCGTCGGTGCTGACAAAGGCATTGAGATACGAGCTGAGGGTGGAGAGCTGAGCAAGAACGGCATTGGTGGCCTGCAGTACCTCATCGACCGCCGTCGGATCGGTGACCGCACTGTCGGCCCGCACGTCGTGGCGCTCATACAGCGCGTTGAGCCGGCCAACGTCGGCGCCGAATCGTTCTTCGGCATCGACGAACTCGCGGCTGTCGACGGCGGGGAAGTACGCGCTGACATCCCAGCGGGGCAAGGTTGCGGCATCGGTCATGGCGCCAGTCTCCCAGGTGGGGAGGTGAAGGTCTCGACCGGCCGCCGGTTCGCTTCAGGGGATGATGCTGCGGGCCGGCTCAGCAGGGAACAAATCAGCAGGGAACAAGGATGCGCATCTGGTCGCGGCCGGTCGCAGAGGAATCCCACTCCAGCGTGATCGTTGTGCCGTTGACGGTGACAAAGTCACCGTTGTCGATGCCGTCGGGCTGGTAGTTGAT
>JBCCYT010000156.1:0-10144 GCA_039188975.1 Actinomycetota bacterium | reverse complement strand
CTCGATTGTCGCAGCGCTCAGTCGCGCTCGATTGTCGCAGCGCTCAGTCGCGCTCGATTGTCGCAGCGCTCAGTCGCGCTCGATTGTCGCAGCGCTCAGTCGCGCTCGATTGTCGCAGCGCTCAGTCGCGCTGTGTCCCCACCTTGAGTTCGTTGAACGGCACGTTCTTCGACACGTCGATGTCGCGCGGCAGACCCAAGACCCGATCGCCGATGATGTTGCGCTGGATCTCGTTGGTGCCGCCCGCAATGCCGCCCTGCAAGCTCGTCAGCGAGAAGCGAGCCCAACCGCCGCCATCGCCGTCCCACGCAACGCCACCCGCGCCATAGATCTCCATGCCGAGATCGCGTGCGAAGTTCATGTTGATGGTGCCGATGAGCTTGCCGAGCGAACCACCGGGGCCCGGCGTCTTTCCCGCCTGGAGTTCGGCGCGGGTGCGCATCGACACGAGCGACGCCGTCGTCTCCATGATGTAAAGCTGCATCAGCTGATCGCGGATCACCGGCTCCTCCACCCGTCCCAGCTTCGTTGCGGTCTCGATGAGCTGATCCGCGAGGTTGTGGCGAACGCCGCCGGTCGAGCCGGAGCCGATGGCGACCCGTTCGTACATGAGCATTGCCGTGGCCATGTTCCAGCCGTTGTTGAGATCGCCGAGCAGGTTCTCGGCGGGAATCTCGACGTCGGTGAAGAAGACCTCGTTGAAGTGCTGGCCACCATCGATCTGGTTGATGGGGCGCACGTCCACGCCTGGCGCATCCATCTTCACGATGAACATCGAGATGCCCGCGTGCTTCGCAACGCTCGGGTCGGTGCGGGCGATGATGATGCCGTAATCGCACAGGTGCGCCGTGGTGGTCCACACCTTTTGGCCATTGATCACCCAGACGTCACCGTCACGCTCGGCCTTGGTTTGCAGGCTGGCAACGTCGGAGCCGGCCCCGGGCTCGGAGAACATCTGGCACCACACCGTGCGAGCCGCGATGCCGTCAGCGAGGAAAGCTTCTTTCTGCTCATGGGTGCCGTATTCGCTGAGCATCGGCACGCACATGCCGTGCGAGATGGTCAGCTCCGAGGTCATGTTGGGGAACGTGCCGTATTCCTCGCGCCAGATCCGCTCGTGTTCCTTGGTGAGCCCCTGACCGCCGTACTCGCTCGGGTAGGTCAACCCGGCCAGGCCGGCTTCGGTCAACGCCGCCTGGAAGACCTTGGCGGCATCCATTCGGATCGCGCCACGAGGGTCGGCTTGGCCGCCCAGGCTGATGCCGGTCGCGTGCTCTTCGAGAAAGGCACGGCAGCGCGCCCGAAACTCATCGGCATCGGCGGGGGAGAGGGTTTCGCTCATCGTCACTCCAGTGGGCTGGGCAAAAAGTAAGTGATCGTTCACATCGTAGTGAGCGGTTGGGCGCAGGTGCGAACCGAGCGGTTCCTCAGCGCAAGAATCGACGATGTGGAAGGCTGCGACACGCGCTCATCACGGCGATCGGCGCAACGAACACAAGGGGGAATTCGTGGACTTCGACACCATCATGATGCTGGGACGCATCATCTTCTCTGCCCTGTTCATCGGGAGCGGCGTCGGCCACCTGATGGACAGCGAGGGATCGACGGCCTACGCCAAGGCGAAGGGCCTGGGTGACAATGCGCCGCTCCTGGTCCAGATCAGCGGTGGCTGCCTGGCGGCCGGCGGCGTCGCCATGTTGCTCGGCATCTGGGTCGATCTCGCCGCCCTGTTGCTGGCGATCCTCGTGCTGGTGATGGCGTTCATGATGCACGCCTTCTGGAAGGAGACCGACGACGCCGCCAAGCAGGCGGAGATGCCGATGTTCATGAAGAACCTCGCGATCGCCGGTGGCGCGATCGTGATCTCTGGCGCCTACGGCGGCCCCGGGGGCCAGTTCTTGACCGGTCAGCTGATCGATCCGATCGGGCTCTGGTAGCGGGTTACGCCGCGCCGTCGCACTCGGTGCAGACCACATCGTCGATGGGCTCGCCGGCCAGCAGGTCGGCGAGCCAGTCGACGAAGAGCGTGCCGTCGACCGCGAGGTCATAGAAGTCGGGCCTACCCATGATCGTGTGGTCGGTGCCCGGGGCGATGTACACCGGCAGATCGATCCCCGCGTCCTCGACGAGCGCCTCGTTGATGTCGAGCACCGCCTTCACCGAGGAATCCTCCAACCCGGCGAGCGCCGAGAAGTCGGTCTGGACCCCGTCGAAGGCATGGTCGAATCGGCCCCACCGGATCTGGGGGTACTCGGTGCCGGCGTAGACGTAGAGATCAGGAATACCGAACTCCGCGACCGTTGCGCCGGCGGTCGATTCCCAGTCGGGGATCGCGCCCTCGGTTCCCCACAGACCACCGATGACGGGGTTGAGCAGCGGATTGCTCGGGTAACCGCCCGACGCATCGGGCATCGCCACGATGTCAGCTTCGGGGAACGCATCGGCGACGAGTCCACCGAACAGCGGGGTCGGCACGCCCCCGGCGCTCGATCCGGTCACCAAGATCTGATCGGCCCCGCCGAAGCTGGTGACCAGCTCGTCGAGACCCTTGCTTGCGTTGAGGAATCCGGTGTGGTTGACCACCACACCATCGCCATAGTCGAAGTCGGCGTTGGTGCCGATGTGCACATCGCCCGTGCAGTACGGCATGAAGATCATCGACCAGTCGCCCAGCGGGTTGGCCGGATTGTCGAGATCGAACACGCCGGTCGAAAACTCGTTCAGGTCGTCGTCGGCCTGCACCGAGTAGGTCGCGGTTTCGGGGTTGCAGGTTTCGGCGCTGAAGCACGCGCCGCCGCCGTCGAAGAACAGCATCACCTTGTCCGGGTCGGCCTCGCGCACCCAGTAGCTGTACGGCGATCCGTCGCTGCAGGCGCAGTCGTCGCCGGCCATGACCTGACGCCACGCCAACGGGGCCGCAGTTGTCGTGGTGGTCGGCGCTGCGGTCGTGGTGGTCGGCGTTGCGGTAGTGGTCGGTGCAGCCGTCGTGCTGGTCGGTGCTGCGGTCGTGGTCGGGGTCGAGTCGGGCTCCGATGCCCCAATCTCGTCGGACTCGTCACTGCCACAGGCAGCCGCAGTAAGGCCGATGGCACACAACACGATCACAAACCGACGCATGGAACGCTCCCTTCGATGTTTGGGGCACGCTAGCGCCTTGGCCTCAGCTGCCGATGTGTGGCCGGGTGATCCGGTGTTGTGGCGTGATCGAGGTGAACTTGGTGTCGTCGCATCGCCCTCGCTTGTGGGCCCACATCACGATCTTGCGCGGCCCACCCCACACCCAGGTGGGTTTGGATTGCCGGGTTGGGAGTTTCAACAACCGGCGTCGGACGGTGTGGCGGTGCCGACGACACACGAAGTCGATGCGAAGGCCGCGCCGACCTGTCTGCGGATCGTCGAGAAGGACGTAGGCGCCGCGCGTGGCTCGGGTGCATCGATCGACGACACAGACGCCGCGAACATGGAGGAGACCTCCAATGTCATGGCCGCACGGCAGTTCCACGCTCCCCGAGCGTAGGCCAATGCGGTGTACTGAACGGGGATCACCGGAACTTGTTCAGGTCGCGGCGGAAAAAACGAGTGGAGCTGGAGGGAATCGAACCCTCGTCCGTCAGGTGGTCACGTGACGCGCTACGACCATTCCCGTGGTTCCCACTCACGGCAGTGGGTTCGCCGGGTCGAATGAGCAAGCTCAGCCGCCTGGTCTTTCCCAGATGTCAGCGGTCTGTTCCCTGCGGTCAGTGGTCTCTCCCACCGTCCACCACTGCTTCTGGTGACAGGCTGCAGTGATCAGGCCCCGTGACGCATTGCTGCGCCACAATGACTCTCTGTTACCTAACTAGGTCAGGCAGCGAGAGTGAGATCGTCCGTATCGGCGTCTCTGTTTGTGCCCCGTTTTGGGAGTCTGAGCAACTCCGGTCGCACGCCCCCGCATCCTGGTCCCAACGTCGAAACCGATCAGCCCCGGGGGTGCCGTTCGTTTGTCAAGCGGCGTCCGGTGGCGAACCACCGGGTCGCTCATCGTAGCGGAGCGATGTCTCAGGTCGGCCTCGGTTTCGGCAAACCTGGAGGTTGGTGGCTTCTGCCGCCGAGGAGCCGGGTGTTACGGTCGTCACATGGCCGAGCGTGACATGCACACGAAGATGAAGCTCGAAACGACGCCCGACATTTGGGCGGACGGCGGACCGGTCGATGACTGGACGCGCGATTACGACATTCGCAATGAGGCCTACGTCGAGAATCCGGTGCCGATTTGGGCGGAGATGCGGTCCGCATGTCCCGTGGCGCACACCGACCGGCTCGGAGGGTCTTGGAATCCCACAACGTTCGAGGATGTGCGGGAGATGGCGAAGATGACCGACGTGCTGTCGTCTCGTCAGCCGTTGGTGATGCCGCCGGCGCCGGGGGCGGCCGAGGCGTCTCGGTACGAGCAGATGATCGCCGCGGCACCGATCACCGCCGACCCGCCGATCCACACGTGGACTCGTCGCATGTTGCTCCCCGCGTTCGCACCGAAAGCGGTGCGTCAGTACGAGTCCTACACGCAAGATCTTGCGCACGAGCTGATCGATGAGTTCATCGAATCGGGTCGGTGCGACGGCGCCGTGCAGTATGCGCAACAGATTCCGCCCCGGGTGATCGCTCACATGATCGGTGTTGATCCGGCGATGGCTGATCAGTTCGTGATCTGGGTCAACGGGGTGTTGGGCGAAGGGCTGAAAGATCCTGAGCTGCGGCTGCGGACCCGCGATGAGTTGCTGGGCTTCATCGGCCAGGAGGTGCAGAAGCGGGCGACGGACCCGCAAGACGACCTGCTGACCGAGTTGTTGTTCATGGAGCTCGATCACCCAGAGGCGAAGATCACTCCACAGGTGGTGGTGGGGATCACGAACCTGTTGATCGTGGCGGGAATCGACACGACGTGGAGCTCGATCGGCTCGGCGCTGTGGCATCTGGCGACCCATCCCGCAGACCGGGAGCGGTTGGCGGAGGAACCGGATCTGTTGCCGATCGCGGTTGAGGAGTTCTTGCGGTTCTATGCCCCGGTGACGATGGCTCGGGTTGCCGAGCACGATGTGGAGTATCGCGACGACGTCCACATCAAGCGGGGGGACAAGATCTTGATGAACTTCCCGGCAGCGTGCCATGACCCGGAGGTGTTCGAAGATCCCGACACATTCATCATCGACCGGGCCCGAAATCGCCATGTGGCGTTCGGGTCGGGAATCCATCGCTGCGCGGGGTCGAACCTGGCTCGGTTGGAGATGACGACGGCGCTGCGGGTGTGGATGGAACGCATCCCGGAGTTCTCGCTGCGCGACGGCGAGCCGATGGAATGGGCGGGGGGCCAGGTCCGCGGCCCACGGGTCATGCCGTTCGCGTTTCCTGCGGGGCGGCGGCGCTAGCGCCGTCGCCGGGTCAGCTGTACTTGGCGAGCCGGTCGGCCCGGTTGGCCTTTGAGACCGCTCGGCGGGCGTCGAGTTCGGCGTCTCGCTTGGCGATGTCTTGGCGGCGGTCGTGCTGCTTGCGGCCGCGGGCGAGGCCCATCGAGATCTTGGCCTTGCCATCTTTGAAGTAGAGGGCGAGTGGGATGATGGCGAGCCCTTCGCGGTCGACTCGGCTTGACCAGGTTTCGAGCTGGTGGCGATGGGCCAGGAGTTTGCGACGCCGGTCGTTGTCATGGGCAAATGCGGCGCTCGAGTGCGAGTACGCAGAGATGTTCAGTCCGACGAGCCACAACTCTCGTTGGAAGAAGATGGCGTAGGCGTCTTGGAGCTGGACCTTGCTTTCTCGCAACGACTTGACCTCGCTGCCTTTGAGCACCAGGCCGAACTCGATCTCGTCGAGGATGTCGAAGTCGCGACGGGCAACCCGGTTGGTGGCGACGGCGGTCGCTCCTGCCGGGATGTCTCGTTTCTTTTGCGACTTGGCCATCTGATCACCGTACCGGCGCTGGCGATCAGCGGGCCGTGCGTTTCTGCAACTCGAGGAGTTGCTTTCGCACCATCACCCCGTCGCCGGGGCCGAGCCCCAGGCGTTCGATGAGCCGGCCGCCAGGGAACCGCAGCCGGCTGCGGACTCGAGTGACGAGTCGGGTCCCGCTGTCGACCGGCCTCAGATCGAAGGCGAGGGTGAAGTCGATTCGGCGTCGTTGGAGGGCGAGGACGAATGCCTCGCCCGGTCGGGCGATGACGGCGGTGAACGCGATCGCGCCGCCCGGTACCGGTTCCCCTTCGGCGACCTGCCAGTGGGGCCTGATCTCGGTGGCGCTGCGGCGTCCGAGGTTGTCGAGCAGGTCGTAGCTGTACCAGCCCGCTTTGCCGAAGCCCATCTGCGCCAGCCACGGGTAGACGGCGTCGGGGGAGGCGTCGCAGTCGATCGACCGGGTGGCGATCAGGGTGGCGTCGGGGATGACGTCGTCGCCAACGACCGCTCCCTCGATCTCGGCTGGCGTGGCACCCCAGTGTTCGAACAACATCCGGCGACGGTACCGCTGCGACGAATGCCGGATCGTGTCGGGTGCGACCGGGGTGGGGTCACCCGAGCACAGATGCGCTGCGCGTTCGGGTGATGGTGGTCGAGTCGAGCCCGCCCGGAAGCGCGGGGGCAATCACGAACTCGACTTGCAGCTGGAGGGTCACATCGATTTGGGGTTCGCCCAGGCCGTTCGTGGACAGCGCGACATCGAGCACGACTGCATCGGTGAGTGCACCGTTGGCAACGGCCTGCTGCACGATCCGTTCCGCGTGGGCCACATCGAATCGGACCTCACCGTTCTCTCGCAGCGCGTCGAGGTCGAGCGCGCCAAGCGCGTCGTTGGCTGCGGAGGAAGCCACCGCTTCGAGCTCACGGGCGCGGACCTGGCTCAGGCCAACGTCGATCACGATGGCGCCGAGCACGATCATGACCAAGAACGCGGCGGGAAACAGCAGGTGAATCGAGCCCCGCTCGCGCCCGGCTAGCACACTGCCTCCCCCGCAAGCCCGTCTCGGAACGGGTCGACGATTTCCGTCGCGGTCGACCTGACGGTCGTCACGCCGCCGAACCCTCCGATGAACGGAATCGACAGCGCTGGAACCCGATAGCTGACGGCGACCGTCACCCGTCCGCAGCGCACGAACCCCTCCGGGAACGACGGCGCCTCGACGGTGGCTCGTTCGCCGTCACGCCCATAGGCCGCGAGCGCTTCCTGCGCTCGTCGGTTGGCCTCTGCTTGTCCCTCACCGATCGATTCGGCCTCAGCGACCGCTCGTGCAGCTTCTCGCGAGGCCGAGGTCACGGCGAGCTTCGCATCGACGACCCCCCACACATTGACGAGGAACAGGGTGATCGAGATGAAGATGAAGAAGCCGAACGGGAGCACTTCCATGCCGCCGATCTGACCTCGATCTTCTCGCCATGCGATCCTCACTCCTGGAACTCCTCGACCCGAACCACGATGGTGCGGTCGACCTGACCGAGGCTGAGAAGACCAGCCATGCGGGCGGGTAGCACGGTCGGGTGGTTGGCGGTCACCTGCACACTCACAACGTCGGGACCGGCGCAATTCCATGTCAGGCGGGCATAGCCGTCTCGTCCGTAGGAGCCGAGTGCTTCGATGAATCCGGCTTCTGCGTCGGCGACTGCGGCACATCGATCGGTGGCCGAGTCGTATCCCGCGACGTCTCGGGCCGCTTCATGGGCGGCTGACGTCACCATCGACGTCGCGTAGAGGTTGAAGAGGATCTGCACCGCCGCAAACAACAGCAACAAGAACACGAGGATCCCGGCGGTCACGCCGATCATGCCGGCTCCTCGTTGACCGGCCGATCGAGCGCGCCGGTGGGCACGCCGGTTCATGAGCCGATCCGGTTGACCTCGCCTTCGATGTTGCCTTCGGCTCCAGTCCAGATGCGGTTGAAGGCGACCCACATCGCAGCACCGATGAAGGCCGTGATGAGGACCGCGATCGCGGTCGAGATGACGCCTTCGCCGCGGTCGTCGAAGCGTCGACCGGTGCGCTGATTGACGTGCGCCACCAGCATCTGGATCTCCATCCAGGTCTGTTGTGTGATGCTCATGGTTGTTCTCCCTCGTCGAGATCGTAGGTCAATCGCTGAACAGGGTCAGCGCGTCGATGAATGGCACGCCCATCAACAACACGCCCGGGATGAGCGCAGCGACGGTGACTGGAATCCACACCTGTTGGTTTCGGCGTTCGATGGTCTCGATCAGCTCGCGTTGAGCTTCTCGGCGAATCGAGCGCGCCTCTTCGGCGATGAGCCGGCCGAGGTCGGCTGCCTCGCGATTGAGCGCCAGGACGGAAACGAGCCGATCGAGCTCGTCGACGTCGGCGAGCTCACTCCACTCGCGGAGCGCCTCGACCTCGCTGAGTCCCTGTCGCATTCGTTGCATGACGCGTTCGAGATCGGCCGAGCAGGCGCCGCTGCCTCGGGCTGCGATCCGTGCGAGCGCTGCGCCGAGAGACCACCCGGCTGACGTGAGCATGCCGAGTTGCTCGGCGACGACCGGCAGCTCGAGAAAGATGCGACGTTGCCATGCCGACGACGCGTTGGCGACCTGCTGTTCGAGCACGAGGAAGGTGAGGATTGGAGCGCCGATCACGGCAAGAATCGCGACGGGTGCGGGTGCGCTGAACGCGACGGAACCCAGTGCCCCGATGGTGAACGCAACGGCCGCCCACGACAGCTGTCGGACCCGAAAGGTGGCAACGTCGAGGGGGGAGTGGATGCGACGCAGCCGGGTGCTGAGTTCTTCGCTGACACCGAAGACCTTGGCCAGCCGGGCCCCCAGCGCCTGCGAGAGCGGCGCTACGACCTCTCGAAACGATGCCACCGACAGCAGCCCGAAGCGAGCGGCTCGGGTGGGGCCAGGCGCGTAGGGCGCGAGCCGTTCGGTGAGCGAGGGACGACGGAACCATCGGAGCTCTGACAACAGCAGCGCAACGCCGGTGAAGATGACGAGCCCAAGAACAACGGTGATGCGGCTCATTCGGTGAACACCCGTTGTTGTTCGGGGAGCCGCATGACCCGGCCGGCCCAGGTCCAGCAGATGATCACCATGGCCAGTGCAATCAACACCACCAGCTGACCGGCCGACGTGCGGTACGCGTCTCTGCCGTTGCCGATGCTCATGCCGGCGAGCGCCATGCCGGCGGGTACTGCGAGGACGAAGAGACGGGCGAATCGTGCGCCGGCTTGTCGGGAGCGGGCATCCTTTCGGCCTTGCACGTCTTGCAAGCGATCTTCGGCGAGGGCCTCGAGTCGCTTGTCGAGGTCGGTGCCCCCGAGTTCGTATGCGATCAGCAGGGTCTCGGCCGCCATGTCCGCGCTCGGGTCGCGTAGCCGCTCTTTCAGCACGGCGATGGTGCGGGGAAAGTCGGTCGTCAGGAGCCATTCGCGGTGGGCGGCCTCGAAGGCGGGCCGCAGCTCCTCTGGGCCGCGGCGACCAACGTCGAACAACGCATTGGGAATCGACCGGCCCATCGAGCTGGTCTGCACCCGAATCTCCTCGATCATGCGGGGCCAGGCCTCCTGAGCCCGCTGGCGGCGCGTCTGGCGACGGAGCCGGTACGACGCCACGGGGAACGATGCCGCGAAGCCGCCCAGCACGAGTGCGGGAAAGATGCCCCCGAAGATGGCGAATCCCACGGCGACACCGAGAACGAACAGCATTGCGACGACTGCGACGAATTCCGCGAGATCAACGTCTTCGAGCCCGGCCTGGCGCAGCCACCCGTCGAGGTCGAAGCGCGACTCTGTGGTCTCACGAGCGAGCGATGGGCCAAAGCCGAGCCCGTTCCACCCATAGGCCAACGCCGTGTACAGCCAGAAGACACCAAGGCCCGCACCGAGCGTGAGGAGCAGTGCGGTCACGAAAGCGCTTCTGTCTGCAGGATCGACCGGATGTCGAGCCCAGCGTCGGCGAATGCTTGCGTCGCACGGCTCGGTACGTCGTTGGTCCAGTCGAGGCGGTCGTTGGCGGCGTCTCTCGTGAACACCTCCGTCGCCGTGAATGCGGTTGCATCAGCCCCGGCGACGCTGTCTTCGACACAGATGATCGAACCCACGCGCGGACCGTCCGGGGTCCGGACACAGTGCACAACGATGTCGATCGCCTCGCTGACGAGGCTGTTGAGCGCTGT
>JBCCYT010000155.1:0-10200 GCA_039188975.1 Actinomycetota bacterium | reverse complement strand
GTCTTGGAGATCGCCGCGAGGGCAACGCCGAGCGTTGCGAAACACGCCGTGCCTGACACGAACGCGACGATCATCGCCGGGAGCTGCGCCAGCTCGACCTCCACGCCGTAGGCGAGGATGCCGATGGCCACCATCAAGGTCGTTGCGAACGCGGCGATCCACATGCCCGACAGGACCGTGCCCGCCAAGAAGACCCACGGCGGGATCGGCGTGCCGCGGACTCGCTTGAGAACGCCGTCGTCCCGGCGCATCGTGAGGTTGATCGCCAGATTTGTGTACGTCGCGGAGGCGGCGGCGAAGACGCCGAGCCCGGCTGCGTAGAACTGGGCCGTGGCGATCTCGCCATAGCTGGTGCCGATCGGGTCGTTCCCGAAGATCGCAACGAAGATCACGAGCATCACCAGCGGAAGTCCGATGGTGAAGAACGCACCGATCGGGGTTCGCCAAAACAGCCGGTTCTCGGCCCGAACCGAGCGCCACAGCAGCTGGAGGTCGCTCATGCCTCCTCCCCCACCAACCGCAGGTACACATCCTCGAGGGTCACGCTCTCGACACGCAACCCGTCGAGCTCCAACCCATGGTCGACGGCCCACGTCGTGATGTGGGCGAGATCCGCAGTCGGTCGTGAGGTGGCGATCTCGATGTGACGATCCCGTCCCGAGGCGTCCCCGTGAAGCGGGTCCAGAAGGCCACCCAGTGGTGCATCGACCTTCGGGAGCCCGAATCGGATCACGGTTTGCGAGCCGGCTTGAGCCCGAAGCTCGTCCGGGGTTCCGGCCGCGACAATTCGACCACCGGCCATCACGATCAGCCGATCGGCGAGCTCCTGCGCCTCATCGAGATAGTGGGTGGTGAGGACCACGGTGGTCCCGTCGTCGGTGAGGCTCCGGACGAGATCCCAGCTCCGCCGCCGAGCCGCCGGATCGAATCCAGTCGTCGGTTCGTCGAGAAACAGCAGGTCCGGAGTTCCGATGATCCCGAGCGCAAGGTCGACCCGGCGTTGCTGCCCACCCGACAGGCGAGAGATCCGTTCGTCGAGCTTGTCGGCGAGCTCGACAAGCTCGATCACCTCGTCGATGGACCGGCGTTTCGAGTACGCCGCTCCGTACAGATCGAGGGTTTCGCGCACCGTCAGTTCTTTGTCGACTCCCGCCTCTTGCAACACGATGCCGATGCGATCTCGAAACGCACGTCCACCGTTGGCTGGGTCGGCCCCGAGCACCGTGACCGACCCGCCATCGCGAGTTCGATGTCCCTCGAGAATCTCGACCGTGGTCGACTTGCCGGCCCCATTGGGCCCGAGAATGGCGAAAACTTCGCCGGCATCGACGGAGAACGACACGCCGTCCACCGCACGGTTCTCGCCGTAGGTCTTGGTGAGGTCACTCACCTCGATTGTGCTGGTCATGTTCGGTTGAAGCTATCGGCGACGACGACCACCGACGGCTCGCTACGGTCAGCACATGGGATCCGAATCCGACCCGATCCGCTCGGCGACCCTCGCCGACCTCGCTGGCATCGAGCGCTGCGTCGACGCCGCGTACCGGCCGTATCTGGCGGACATGGCAACGCCACCTGCGCCGATGCTCGACGACTACGCGGAACTCGTTGGCCGTGGCGTCGTCGACGTCATCGACGATGACGGCGACCTCGCCGGCGTGCTGGTGTCGTGGGCCGAGTCCGACCACTACTACATCGACAACACTGCGGTGGGGCCCGACCGCCAGGGCCGGGGATGCGGCGCCGCGTTGATCGACCACGCCACCGAGACGGCCAAAACGTTGGGGCTCGGCGAGCTTCGGCTCTACACCAACGAGGCCATGACCGCGAACCTGTCCTACTACCCGAGTCGCGGGTTCACCGAGACGCACCGCTCGTCGGATCAGGGCTACCGACGCGTCTACTTCTCCAAAGCGATCTGAACCAGGCACACTTGAGGGGTGAGCCTCATGCCAGGGATGCGGATCGTTGGGGTGTTTCCGCGCCGGTTCGACGCTGACCTTGCCGTCGCCCGGCTGGAGTCAGCAGGAATCGAAGCGGTGATTCTCAGCGACACCAATCCAGAGACCGGCGACCTGTCGCTCGGCGGTCGCGGCTTTCGGGTTGCGGTGCGAGACGAAATCGCAGAGGACGCTTCGGTGGTCTTGACCGGCGAAGATCCGACGGCCAGCGCCGAGGTCGATGAACTGGACGCGTGGTTTCACACCCGACGATTCCGAGACCGGCCAACCTGGATCCGGTGGGCCACGGTCGCAGTGTTGGCGGCGATGGCCGGACCGGTCGTGTTGGCGCTGCTCTTGCAGGTCGAGTGGCTGGTCGACGCCCTCTTCCCCTAGTCCACCGCCTTATCGCTGACGAAAACCGGTCGAAACTGCCCGCGTGGCTTCCGTCACCTCGACCAACGCGACCCGACCTCGCCCTGCAGACCTCCCCGAGGTCCTCATCGGCGCGGATCTGCGGGATCTCGATCTTCGAGGCGTCGACTTTCGAGGCGCAGTGCTCGATCGGGCCGATCTGCGCAACGCCAAACTGAACGGCGCCGATCTCTCGGGCGCCTCGATGCGAGATGTGAACCTCGACGACGCCGAATTGATCGGTGCCCGGCTCGATGGAGCCGACCTGAGCGACGCCAACGTCCGTCGAGCGGTCCTTGGACGCGCCTCGATGGTGGACGCCACCCTGTTCAACGCCGATCTGAGCGAGGCGAGTCTCACCGACGCCGACCTCACCAAGGCGGACTTGCGGGCCGCGACGCTGGACGAGGCCCGCCTCCTCAACACGACGTTGCTCGACGCCGACCTCACGCACGCTTCGCTGCTCGACGCCGACCTCGAAGGCGCCGACGTCACCGATGCAACACTTCGCGGCGCCAATATTCGCGGCATTCACCTTCGCTCGGTCCGCGGCTTCGACTCAGCCGACTGGGTCGAGGTGCTCATCGGGGACACCGAGTTCGAGGGCGCTCATCTGATCCGGCGGGTCATTCTCGACCAGAACTACCTGCACGAGTTTCGGAACCGGGATCGCACCCACGCCGTGATCTACCAGGTGTGGCGCGTCACGTCGGACTGCGGTCGAAGCTTCGGACGGTGGGGGCTGCTCACCGCAGTGTTCGCAACCGTCTTCGCCATCGCATACACCCAAGTCGAGATCGACTACGGCGACTACGAAACCACGCTGTCACCGCTCTACTTCTCGGTCGTCACCCTCACCACGCTGGGCTACGGCGATGCGCTCCCCGCGTCGATGCCGGCCCAGATCTTGGTCCTGATCGAGGTGATCGTCGGGTACGTGATGCTCGGCGGCGTCTTGAGCATCTTCGCCAATCGAATGGGAAGGCGGGCCGACTGATGCGAAACGTCTTGCGCCGAAAGGAACGGGGTCCTGACTTTGCGTCCCTCCTCGGCGAGTACGAACCGCCGAGCTTTCCCGTCTTCATCACGCAGGCGCTCGATGCCCTCGCTGACCCCGACTCCGACATGGCGTCGATTGCGACGATCGTGCAGCAGGACCCGGGCGCCTCGGCTCGCACCTTGCGGGTGGTCAACTCCGCCGGCTTCGGTCTTCGCACGTCGGTGACCAACGTGCACCAGGCGGCCACCTTGCTCGGCCGCCACCAGCTCGAAGCGCTCCTGATCTCAATCGGTGCACGCGCTGCGCTTCCATCACCGCCCGATGGGAACGGTTTCAACCACGAGCGCTTCTGGGCGACCTCGATGAAGCGAGCGACGTTGGCCTCACTGATCGCGGCCCGGATCGACCCGACGCGTCAATCCGAGAACTTCACCGCCGCCCTCTTGCAGGACATGGGGATTCCGGTGCTCGTCACCCGAGAATCCCGATACACCGACGTGCTCGCCCAGTGGCACAGCGAGGACGCCGACCTCTCGACACTCGAACGCGACGTGTTCGGGTGGCATCACGGCGACGTTGCCGCATGGCTCGGCGAGCGATGGGATTTCCCCGAGCATTACCTCGAGCTGCTGAGCGGCCACCACGATGGTGAGCCGACATCACACCTCATCGCCGCGAAGGCGGTCGCCCCGATGCGCGAGACGGATACGGACGGTGACGAAGCCATCGTGGCGGCCGGCGAAGCCGCCGGAATCAGCGCGGACGAGGTCCGCACGATGATGACCGATGCCGGCGACCGCACCGCAGCGATGATGGCCGCCCTCGGCTGACGCAGACCTCGTCAGTCGAGCCCCTGGCCACCGGAGGCGTCAGCGACGGACTCCTTGCCGGCGGAAATCCACGGCATCATCGCACGAAGCTCCTTGCCGATCTTCTCGATCGGGTGGGCGAAGCCGGCTTCTTCGAGCTCTCGGAACCTGGCCCGACCCGTACGGCTCTCCTCGACCCAGTTGCGGGCGAACGTGCCGTCCTGGATCTCGGTGAGGACCTGCTTCATCTCGGCCTTGGTGGCGTCGTTGACGATGCGGGGTCCGGTCACCAGGTCGCCCCATTCGGCGGTGTCAGACACGCTGTAACGCATACCGGCAATGCCCTCTTCGTACATCAGGTCGACGATGAGCTTCAGCTCGTGGAGGCACTCGAAGTAGGCCACCTCGGGTTGGTAGCCCGCTTCGATCAGCGTCTCGAAGCCAGCCTGCACAAGCCGGGTGGTACCGCCACAGAGCACGGCTTGCTCACCGAAGAGGTCCGTCTCGGTCTCTTCGGTGAACGTGGTCTCGATGACACCACCACGCGAGCAACCAATGGCGTCGGCGTAGGCGAGGGCGATGGCTTTGGCGTTGCCGGTGGCGTCTTGCTCCACGGCCATGAGCCCGGGAACTCCGCCCCCTTCGGTGTAGGTGCGGCGCACGAGATGGCCGGGGCCCTTGGGCGCGACCATGCACACGTCGAGTCCCTCGGCCGGATTGATCAGATCGAAACGAATGTTGAAGCCATGGGCGAAGAACAATGCGTCGCCGTCGCTCATGTTCGGCGCGACATGCTCGTCGTAGATCGCCGCCATCTCGGTGTCGGGCATCAACATCATCACGATGTCGGCCTCCGCGGTTGCGTCCGCAATCGACGCGACCGGCAGACCAGCCGCTTCAGCCTTTGCGACCGAACCAGAGCCCTCCCGCAGGCCGACACGAACGTCGACACCGCTCTCCTTGAGGTTGAGGGCGTGAGCATGGCCCTGCGAGCCGTAGCCCAGGATCGCGACCGACTTGCCGGCGATCGCCGACCGGTCCACGTCCTTTTCGTAGTAGATGCTGGCAGCCATAGCTGATTCCCCCTGGGTTGTTCCTGCCATGTGGCAGGACCGCGTGCGGTTGGTGTTGGTTCTGTCGTGGCAGGTCAGTTGTCCAGCGACGGGAGTGCCACACGACCCGTGCGCTGGAGTTCCACGATCCCGAAGGGCCGCAGTCGTTCTTCGAGTTCGTCGAGTCGGGTCGGGCGAGCCGACCACGACAACATCAAGGTGTCGTCGCCTTCGTTGAGCACATAGGCCCGATAGTCGTCGATGACCTCCATCAGCTCCTTGCGTCGATCACCGATCTCCACCGCGATCAACATGAGCTCACGCTCGATCATCGCATCGGGGTCGAGCTGGTGGATGTCGACCACATTGATCAGCTTGTCGAGCTGCTTCACCACCTGATCGAGCGGTGTGCCCTCGACATCCACGGTGAAGGTGATGCGGCTGAACTTCTCATCGTCGGTCGGTGCAACCGCCAGCGAATGAATGTTGAAGCCCCGGCGAGAGAAAAGACCCGCGACGCGAGCGAGCACGCCAGGCTTGTTCTCGACCGTCGCCACGATCGTCTGCCAAACCGGGCTGGTGGGTGCGGGATTCATGACGTTCAGCCCTCCCCGCGATCAGCATCGAGCAGGTGCTGCTGGCTCGGGTCAACGACCAACTCGGAGTTGGTCTTGCCGGCCGGGACCATGGGGAAGACGTTTTCACGAGCGTCGGTGACGAATTCGACAACGACCGAACGATCATCGATCTCGTTCGCCTTGGCGATCGCCGGAGCGACTTCCTCCGGCGACTCGACTCGGATACCAACGGCACCCATCGACTCGGCCCATTTGACGTAGTCGGGCACATGATCGCTCAGGTGCACCTCGGAGAAGCGCTCGTCGTAGAACATCTCCTGCCACTGTCGCACCATGCCGAGATAGCTGTTGTTGAACAAGGCGACCTTGATCGGAATGTCCTCGACGGTGGCGGTGACGAGTTCTTGCGCAGTCATCTGAAAGTTGCCGTCGCCATCGACCGCCCAGACTCGCCGGTCAGGCATACCGGCCTTGGCGCCGATGGCCGCCGGGATCGAGAAGCCCATCGTGCCCAGGCCACCAGAGTTGATCCAGGTGTAGGGGTGGTCGAACTTCCAGAACTGGCTGGCGTGCATCTGATGCTGACCGACACCGGAGCACAGGATCGTGTCGTGGGGATTGTTGTCGCGCAGCTGCTCCATCACGAACTGGGGCTTGAGTTTGTCGCCGGGAGCTGATTGCTCGTAGGTGAGAGGGAACTTCTCCTGCCAGCCGGACACGGTCGAGCGCCACTCGGATCGATCGGCTTGGGCCGAGGGGCCGAGCTTGTGGGTGGCCTCGACGAGCCCTTCGATGACCAGCTTGCAGTCCCCTTGGATACCGACGTTGTACTGGCGGACCTTGCCGAGCTCCGCCGGGTCGATGTCGACGTGGATGATCTTGGCGGTCGGCGCAAACCCGTCGAGCTTGCCGGTGACCCGGTCGTCGAAGCGGGCACCGAGCGAGATGAGGAGATCGCTCTCTTGCATGGCGGTGACGGCGGTGTAGTTGCCGTGCATGCCGGGCATGCCGAGACAGAGCTCATGTCGGTCGGGGAATGCACCTCGGGCCATCAGGGTGGTCACGACCGGGATTCGCAGCAGCTCGGCGAGCTGCAGCAACGGTTCAGCAGCCCGCGCCTTGAGCACACCGCCTCCGACATAGAGAACGGGGCGCTCAGCCTCGGCGATCAGCGCCGCCGCCTCGTCGATGCGAGCCGGGTCGCCCTCCATCACCGGGTGGTAGCCCGGCAGCTCCATCGGCACGGAGTTCGGCTCGTACCAGGTCATTGCGGAGCGAGGGTTGACGGGATCGACGATGTCTTTGGGAATGTCGACGAGCACCGGTCCCGGACGACCCGTGGTGGCGATGTGGAACGCCTCGTGAATGACCCGCGGAATGTCTTGCGCGCTGGTGACCAAGAAGTTGTGTTTGGTGACCGCCATGGTGATGCCGGTGGTGTCGCACTCCTGGAACGCATCGGTCCCGATGGCGGCGAGGGGAACCTGTCCGGTGATGCACACCATCGGCACCGAGTCGAGCATGGCGTCGGCGAGCGGGGTGACGACATTGGTTGCTGCGGGCCCGGAGGTGACCATGCACACACCAGGTTTGCCGGTGGCATGGGCGTACCCCTCGGCCATGTGACCGGCACCTTGCTCGTGCCGGACGAGGACGTGGCGGATCGACGACTCGATGATGGGGTCGTAGACGGGCAAAATGGCGCCGCCGGGAAGGCCGAACATCACCTCGACACCCTCGAACTCGAGGGCTTTCACGAGGGCTTCGCCACCGTTGCTGGGGTTGGTGATCATGAGATGTGGTTTCCAGGATGTGAGACGCAGACGCGACGGACAAAAACTACCGGCCGAAAAGCGAAACGACCTCCCGAGTTGGGAGGTCGTGCACACGTTCAGGTCGGGGAGGGGCGCGAACGTGTGCTAGTCGATTACCACTACGAGGAGGGCGCCGAAGGCACAGTTCACGACCTGCAGTATGACGGGATGCTCTGGGCATGGCAACGTGGTTGTTCGTGCACGCGTCGTCTGGCCGCCGCGGGGTGTATCCCGGCTCATTCAATCCACCGACGATTGCCCACCTGGAGATCGCCCTGGCGGCCCGCCGCCAGCATGACCTGGACCGGGTTGACCTTGCCGTCTCCACGGTGACGCTCGGCAAGGAGACTGTCCTTCGGCCGCCGTTGGCGACGCGACTCGCCGTGATCGAGGCCTCGGTGGCGGGCGTCGACGGCCTCGGATTGGTGATCACCGAGCATCAGCTGATCGCCGATATCGCGCACGGCTACGACGTCGTGGTGATGGGCGCGGACAAATGGGCTCAAGTCAACGATGTGGCCTGGTACGGCGATGTCGAGGCACGAGATGCTGCGGTCGCTGCGCTGCCCACGCTCGCACTCGCCCCGCGAGTCGGGTTCGAGATCCCGGCCGAGCATACGCTTCCGGTCGATCCGACCTTGCTCGAGGTGTCATCAACGGCTGTCCGTGCGGGCCGCACCGACTGGATGACACCCGAGGCCCGCGCCCACCACGACCAGCACGGCACCTGGGACTCGCCCTCGTCGTAGCGAGACGGGGCACCACCTGAGGTGGCCAACGTCACTACCAACCAGGTCGACCGACGTTGCTGCGTCAAGCGGCGCACAGGCCAAGCCGACGCCCTCGGGGTCCCAACGGCAGGAAACCGAGTCATGCAACGAACCACCCACCCGCCCCGATCAACCAGGCTGCTCCTCGCCGCCCTCGTCGCCGTGCTTGCGATCGCCGGGGCGTCGCCCGCCTCTGCCGGCGCCAAGAAAGGGCCCCACCATGGTCAACTGACCACGATCAACGAGGTCATCGGGGCAACCGAACTCCACGATCAGGGCATCACCGGATCGGGGGTCCAAGTCGCGGTCATCGATACCGGCTTTGCGCCCGTCCCCGCACTCTCTGCTCCCGGCAAAGTCGTGGCGATGTACGACCTGTCGTTTGACGCTGACGATCCCACGCGAACGCTCTTCGACCACTACGGCCACGGAACCCACATGGCGGGCATCATCGCCGGCAACGATCCGGCGACCGGCTTCACCGGGGTTGCGCCCGATGCCGAACTCGTGTCGTTCAAGGTGGGCGACAACACCGGTGCGGTCGACGTGACCCAGGTGATCGCCGCCCTCGACTTCATCGTCGCCAACAACGGCAACGATGGCCTTGATATCGATGTGATCAACATCTCCTACGGTGTGAACAGCACGAACAGCCACCTGATCAGTCCGCTGACCCAGGCCGTCCAGCGAGCGTGGGACGCCGGGATCGTCGTCGTGGCAGCAACCGGCAACGACGGGAAACCGACCCGGGGCATGACGTTCCCGGCTCGTGACCCGTTCGTCATCGCCGTCGGCGCGGCCAACATCAAGGACTACCCCGACGAGGTCCGAGTCGCCGGCTTCTCGACGGGCGGTGATGCCGACCGGAAGGTCGACGTGATCGCCCCCGGCAAGAACGTCGTGAGTCTGCGGGTTCCCGGGTCAGCCGCCGATCTCAGCAGCCCCGGCGCCAGGGTCGGGGACGACTACTTCAAGGGCTCCGGTTCGAGTCAGGCCGCCGCAGTCGTGACCGGAGCGATCGCGCTGCTGCTCGAGGACCGGCCCGACCTGACCCCTGATCAGGTCAAGAAACTCCTGCGGACGACCGCGACCGAGGCCAAGGGTTCGCAGCGCATCGCCGGCAAAGGCATGATCGACGTCGCTGCTGCAGCCGCCCACAAGACACCCGGCAACAACGCCATCCAAACCCATCAGCGCAGCGACGGCAGCGGGGGCGTGCACGCCGATCGCGGCGAGGACATCGTCACCTTCGATGGCGTCGCCATCGAAGGTGAGGTCAACTGGGCCGGCGCCTCCTGGACCGGAGCCTCGTGGACCGGCGCATCATGGACCGGAGCCTCATGGACCGGCGCAAGCTGGACCGGAGCCTCATGGACCGGCGCATCATGGACCGGAGCATCCTGGACCGGCGCATCCTGGACCGGAGCCTCATGGACCGGCGCCTCCTGGACCGGAGCCTCATGGACCGGCGCATCATGGACCGGCGCATCATGGACCGGAGCCTCATGGACCGGCGCCTCCTGGACCGGCGCATCATGGACCGGAGCCTCGTGGACCGGCGCATCCTGGACCGGTTCGAGCTGGACCTGACCAAACTGGCCGAGGCCCTGCTCTGAGCGCCGGAACGTCCGAAACTGGAGGTTTCAACGGCGACCGGACCAGATGACAGACAGCGACCTGCCGACGGCGCACCAGCGCCCATCGGGCCCGTGGAGTACTCCACGGGTCCGAGTCGCGTTCCTGACCGCAGCCATCGCGGGCACCGCTGCACTGATCGTCGCCGTTCACCCGGATGCGTTCACCGCCTCACAGCGTCATCTGCC
>JBCCYT010000154.1:0-10302 GCA_039188975.1 Actinomycetota bacterium | reverse complement strand
GGTCGGGTCGAATCGGCCGGTGACGAGCCGGGGCACGAGGCAGGCGTAGGCGGCGAGCACCTTGTGGGCCCGGATCATCGGGAAGCGGTTGCCGATCGCCAGCAGGATGCGGGCCTCGACCCCGGTCATCTCCGACGGGAGTTCGATGTAGTCGGGAACCTCGTGCGGGCCGCTGCCGTCGAGCTGCCCGAACCAGTGCACCCGGAACAGGTTGCGCGAGTCGGGCTCGTTTCGGTCGAGCCCGGCCAACGGCGCAAGGCGGCCAGCCGGGATCGTCGACGGATCGGCCAGCTCGGCGAAGGTCGGCAGGGCGATATTGCGCTCGGTGAACCGTTGGACCGTGCGCTCGTAGACGCCCTGATCGGCCACGTCGGTGGTGAGCCCCAGCGACTCGTGGGCCCGGGCGACTTCAGCTACGTCGATCGTGCGCTTTGACATTCTGTAAAGCTAGCTCCCCAAGTTGTCACCAAAAGGTGTCAGGCACGATTTGGTGACAACTCGTGGCGGGACGAAGCGCCGGCAGCTTCAGATCGCGGCGTCGTGGCCTTCCCAGTAGGGGTCGCGGAGACGCCGCTTGTAGAGCTTGCCGTTGGGGTCGCGGGGCATCTCGGTCGTGTAGTCGATCGACCGAGGCAGCTTCTGGCGGGCGATCTGCTCGCGCAGCCAGCTCATGATCGCCTCGGTGGTTTCGTCGGTGGGCTCCCAGCCGTCACGCAGCTCGATGACCGCTTTGATCTCCTCGCCCACGTCGGGGTTCGGGATGCCGAAGACGGCAACGTCGCCGACCGCTTCGTGCTGCACGAGCGCTCCTTCGATTTCGGCCGGGTAGATGTTCAGCCCGCCGACGATGATCATGTCGTTGGCTCGGTCGTTGAGGAACAGGAAGCCGTCGTCGTCGAGGTACCCGACGTCGCCGACGGTGAAGAAGTCGTCGAGCCGTGACGCCTGGGTCTTCTCGTCGTCGCCCTTGTACTCGAACTGCTGTCCGCCGCCCATCTTCATGTAGACGGTGCCGGACTCGAACGGCGGCATCCGGTTGCCGTCGTCGTCGACGACGATGACCTCGCTGATCGGCCACGGTTTGCCAACCGTGCCGGGCTTGGTCATCCATTCGGCCGCACCGACATACGTGCCGCCGCCCTCGGTGGCGGCGTAGTACTCCCAGATCGAGTCGCCCCACCACTCGATCATCTTCTTCTTGGTCTCGACCGGGCACGGCGCCGCAGCGTGGACCATGTAGCGGGTCGACGACACGTCGTACGTCGCCCGCACCTCCTCGGGAAGCTGGAGCATGCGGTTGAACATCGTCGGCACCATGTGCGACGACGTGACCTTGTACTTCTCGATCCGCTCGAGCGCGCCCTCGGCATCCCACTTGTCCATCAGCACGACCGAGTGGCCGAGGTGCAGCGACATCGTGGTCCAGTTGTTCACGGCCGTGTGATAGAGCGGCGCCTGGGTGATTTGCACATTGTCGTCGTGGGGCTTGGTGCCAAACAGGTAGAGCAGACCGCCCGATGCCGAGTCGTCCGGATGAGCGGGGTTGAGAGGCCGCCGGACACCCTTGGGTCGGCCGGTCGTGCCCGAGGTGTAGAACATGAACGAGCCGGTCGGGCCGAGATCCGAAGGCCGCTCGGTCGGCTGGCCGTCGAGCAGCTCCGAGAACGGCCGGAAGCCGTCGACCTCGCCCCCGATCGAGAACCGATTGGCTTCCGGCGTGGTGCAGTCCTCCAGCACGCGGGTCGCCTCGTTGGCGAAGCGGGCATTGACGATGAAGGCCTTCGTCTCGGAATCGTTGACGATGTAGCTGATCTCGGGACCGACGAGATGCCAATTCACCGTGGTGACGTAGAAGCCGCCTTGGAACGCGGCCAAGCAGATCGCCACCTGCTCGAAGCTGTTGGGCAGCACCGTCGTCACCTGATCACCCGGTTGCAAGCCGAGGGACCGAAGTCCGTGCACGATCTGATTGGTCAGCGCTGCGAGTTCACCGAACGACATCTCTGCGAAGTCGGGGTCGACAATCGCCAGATGGTCAGGGTCGGCTTCTGCGATCTTCCAGAACCCCAGCGCTTCGGTGTTGGCCATGGAGGAGATGATCGACGCGTCGTTGATCGCAACGCCAATCGACGATGTGGCAACGACTGATGTTCGGTCAGCCTCACAGCGCTCGGTAGCCTCCCACCATGGGTCCGAATCGCCTGCTCACGCTCTTGCTCACCGTGACCTTGATCGCCAGCGCCTGCAGTGGCGCCGACGAGGCAACCGCTCCCGTCGACGACGAGTCGAGCAGCACTGTTTCCGCATCCGGTACGGCGGCATCGCAATCGACCTCTGCCTCGGCATCAGAACCGACCGACGACCCGACAACCACGACGGCCGCGCCAGCCGACGACGAACCGGCGCCTGCGCCCACCACCATCCCCGACGCCCCCGTCATCTTCGACGGTGAACGCATCGTCGCCATCGGTAGCAACGTCTGGCCGATCGTTGGCGACCTCCTGAGCGTGGGCGTCACGCCCGTCGCGATCTACAGCCAACTCGGCAACCAGGAGCAGCCCGACTACATCACCGAGGCCTACGGCGAGCAGCTCGCCGACGTGCCCGTCACCTACCTCAACATCGCCGAGATCAGCCCTGAGGACATCCTCCAGCTCGCCCCTGATCGGGTCGTCATGCCGGAGTTCTTCCGCAACCTCATCAACGCCAACCCGGTGTGGAGCGAGGTCCTCGCCGAAGACGGCGCCGCCGTCTACATCCCGGTTCGCAACTGGCAAGGATCACTCGGTGCCCTCGCCGACGCGGCCGGTGAGAGCGCCGACGGCGCAATCGCCGAACTGCAAGTCATCTACGACGACCGAATCGCGGCGATCGCCGCATCGCTCGACTACGACCCGACCAGCGTGCGCTTCAACACGTTCCAGTGGAACGAAGACGGCACCTACCTTCCGACCCTGGCCGATGCACCGATCGTGCAGATCGCCCGCGAGCTGGGCTTCGAGATCCACGAATCACTCTCACCGGACATCTCGCCACCGCTCAGCCAAGAAACCGTCACCGACATGGATGCCGACATCGTCTTCATTCAGGTCCGCAACGTCGAGTTCGACACGCTCAGCACCGACCCACTGTGGTCGCTCACCGGCGCCGCCCAGCGCGGCAACACCTTCGAGCGATTCCAGTTCGGCCAGCAGGCCGGATGGCTCGAAACGCTCGAACTTCTCGATCTGCTCGCCGAAGCGCTCCCCCGCTATCAAGCGGGGTAGCAGGCGGTTCAGCCGACCGGCTCGACCGGGTTCACGGCGGCGAGCTCGAGAATGTCGAGCCGCTCTCGGTACCAGGCGGCCGGGACCATCGTCTTGCCGGGCAGATCAGCGAGCGCCGTATCGACCAAGCTCGTGACGTCGGCCCGTCCGGCGGCATCGATGCGCAGGTCAAGCAGGGCATCCATCACCCGGGAACGGCTGCACACATCGCCCGTTGCGTCTTTCCGCATGGCTCGGATGGTGGTTTCCAGATCGCTCATACCCATGACAACGCCTCCTGCTGAGAAGATGTTCCGATTGACGGTGTGACGTCAGTCCTACCCTCGTCGGTTCCCCGACCGGGGGATCTGAGGGCCTGAGCTGACTTTTGGCACCGTACTCGTACCCGTACCGCTAGTCGCACACGGGGCGATGAGGTTTCGTCAGAAAGCCCTGTGGCAGGATCGGCAGATGGGACGATTTGATTACAACAGCGCCGTACAAGTCGGCATCCAGATTCAGCCGCAGGCGACGTCGGTCGAAGCGATGCGGGCAGCGTGGACTGCTGCCGACGATCTCGGCGCCGACTCGATCTGGATTTGGGACCACTTCTACCCGCTCTTCGGCGACCCCGACGCGACCCATTTCGAAGCGTGGACCCTGCTCGGCGTCATGGCTGCCGACACCACCAATGCGAAGCTCGGCACCCTCGTCACCGGCAACAGCTACCGCAACCCCGAACTGCTCGCTGACATGGCTCGCACGATCGACCATGTCGCCGGCGGCCGCATGTACCTCGCCGTCGGAGCAGGCTGGTTCGAACGTGACTACACCGAATACGGCTACGACTTCGGCACCGCACCCAGCCGCCTGCGTCAACTCGGCGAGGACCTGCCCCGCATGCGAAGCCGACTCGCGAAGCTCAACCCGCAGCCGGTCGGGCCAATGCCGATCATGATCGGGGGCTCGGGCGAGAAGGTCACCCTTCGACTCGTCGCCGAGTACGCCGACTCGTGGAACACGTTCGGCCCGCCAGACCACTTCGCCGCGAAGAGCGCCGTACTCGACGAGTGGTGCGCAAAGAAGGAACGCGATCCCGACGAGATCGAACGCACCGTCGCAATCGGCACCGACGACGTCGACGGCATCGAGCGCTACGTCGAAGCCGGCGCCAGCCACATCATCGTGATGACCCACGACCCGTTCGATCTCGGGCCGCTGCAGTCACTCATCGACCAGCGCGACGCCTTGACCTGAGTCACGGGTCGCCATCCGGCAGGCCGAGCGGCTGCGTCGTTTGGCCACCACCGTCGAACAGAGCTCGCTCGCCGACCGGTGCATCGAGCGCGATCGTGATCGGGTGCCACGGATTGTCCGGGCATTCTGCGCCACCCTGAACCGGTTCGACGAGCACGACGACCGTCACCGACGCCGCGCTCTCGGTCACCAACGGGACGACGTCGCGATCGACAGGCGCTCGACCACTGGCGCACGCTCGTTCGTTGATCAGGACCGGCAGGTCAGTGCTCGTCGGATCGACTGGCCGGTCCGGGTCCAGCGCAACCGACGCAGGTCCGAGACCCGCCGCATCAACATCGATCCGACAACCGCCCCAGCCGCTCGGCTGCCACCGATCGCCAACTCGAGCGAACTGGGCATACCCCCCATCGACGCCTTCGGGTCCGACCACCTGCCCGAACAGGACGAGCTCGTCGCCGTCACGGGACGCGATCGACCACTCGAAGCCGGGGAACATCCCCGCCGCCTCAACCGCGGTCTCGCCGCTGACGAGTTCATCGAACGCGGCCTGTGCGTCGTCATCCAGAGGTGGGAACTCGTCCAGCGCTGCGGGGAACTCGGTGAACGCCACCGGCCCACACGATGCTCGAAGCTCAGGACCACGGCTGCACGCAGCCAGGGCGGTCAGCCCGACCATCAACCCCACCCACCCGAAGTGCATGTTCCAACCGTAGGTGAGGGTGGCTCAGCGCACGCCTCGCAACGATTCGAGCCAGTCGTCGGCGGCCTGAAGACGGCGGCGCAGACCGCTCTCGTCGGCTTCTGCCACCCGATCGACCCCGGCTCGCTTGTTGAGCTCAGCGTTCACCATCGGATGTTCCATCCCGGTCGCCCGCACGAGTTCGAGCACTCGGTCGGCGTTCCACTGGCGAAGATCCTTCTTGCGAGCATGACGGGTGCGGAGATCGCCGAGTGCCGACTTCGCATCGAAGTCGCGCCCGGGCAGCTTCGGGGGAGGCGGCAAGTCGATCGGCAGACCGGCCAGGTCTTCCGCTGCGATCACCACATCTTCGTGTGGATCGATGCCGTCGTCAGCGGGAGGAGGGGTCTCGTCGCCATCGAGCGCCGTCGATGACAGGGCTTGGAACAGCGACGGCTGCTCGTCGATCTGCACCGCCCGATCGAGATCATCGAGCGCCGTCTCACGCTGCGACTCCTTTTCGATCCGCTCGTCGATCGAGTGTCGACGTTGGGACGCAATGTTCTGAGCGTGATGACGAAGTCGCGGATCATCGGGCACGTAGAAGTACGCCTTCTGGGAAGCGAGCCCCGGCATCCAGCGGGCGATGCGCCCGACGGCCTGGCGAAAGAACAGCGGCGTGACGGTGGTCGTTGCGTGCACCGCAACGCGGAGGCGCGGAATGTCGACACCTTCACTGATCATGCGCACGGCCACCACCCACGCCTGGTCCGAGCGGGCGTAGCCCTCGATGACATCGGATGCCCGCGGGTCGTCAGAGAGTGCGATCGCCGGCTTCTCCCCTGTCCAGCGTTCGAGGAGGGCAGCACAGGCACGGGCGTGATCTTGATCGATCGCGATGACGAGGCCGCCCGCATCGGGCTGTTGCTTGCGAAGCTGTCGCAACTTCTCGTCGGCCTTCACCAGCACCGTCGGGAGCCACTGGCCGTCTGCGTCGAGCGCGGTGCGCAGCCGAGCGCTGCGATCTTCGTACGCAACATCGTCGGAGAACGACGCCTCCTTCAACGAGCCGTCGGCCGCAATCCACTCCATGTGCCCGTCGAAGCGGGGAAAGAAGACCGGGCGGACAACGCCGCCATCGACCAGCGCCTTCCCGTAGTCATACTCGTAGTCGCTGACCGCATCGCCGTGGTCGCCAAGCGTGTACGAGACGAACGGGATCGGGGCATCGTCTGACCGAAACGGTGTACCCGACAGCAGCAGCCGGGCATTGGCTTCCGCGAAGGCGTCTGCCACGCCTTGGCCCCACGACAGGTCGCCGCCCGCGTGGTGCACCTCGTCGAGGATCACGATGCCGCCCCGGCTCACGTTGAAGAGCGTCGTTGCGGCCGACGCGCATTGGGCATAGGTGACGACAATGCCGTGCATGTCCGACGGGATGTCACCGGTCGATGCGTCCCAATCGGGCTCGAGATGAAAACCGAACCGCTCCGCAGCCTGCGCCCATTGGGTCTTGAGGTGACGGGTCGGGGCCACAACGACGAGCGGCAGGCGCTCGCCACGAAGCCAGTGACGCGCGGCGGTGAGCGCGAACGTTGTCTTCCCGGCGCCGGGGCAGGCGACCGCCAAGAAGTTCGCGGAACGATGGTGCAAGAACGCGTGCAGGGCTTCGTGCTGCCACTGGCGCAGGGTGATCGACCGGTTCACGACTCGTTGAGGACACCATCGAGGGCGGGCACGGCGGCCGAGGGTAGCGAGCGAAGATGCGGGCGCGACGCACCCCCACAACTACCCTGCCGCCATGGCCGACGAACGACCGATCGAGGAACAGATCCGCTACGAACTCCGGGGTTCCGTCGGGTGGATCACCATCGACCGCCCTCAGGTGGGCAATGCGCTCAACCCGCCCGGACGAGACCGAATCCGCGATCTCATCAACGAACTCAATGTGTCCAAACAGGCTCGATGCATCGTGCTCACGGCGAGCGGCGAGAAGCTGTTCTGCCCCGGCGCCGACCTCAGTCACGTCTACGAAAAAGACCGCCCTGAGGGAGTTCCCCAGCAGGTCGCTGGTGACCCTCGACGGCTCATGCTCGACGGCCAATACACCCTCTTCCCGGCGATCCTCGACAGCGACATCCCGATCATTGCGGCCGTCAACGGCACCGCCGCCGGGATGGGGGCCCACCTCGCCCTCGCCTGCGATCTCGTCATCGCCGCCGACAACGCCAAGTTCGTCGAGGTCTTCGCCCGGCGCGGTCTCGTCCCCGACGCGCTCGGCCCTTGGCTCCTCCCCCGCATCATCGGGGTGCGCAAGACCATGGAGCTCATGCTCTTCGCTCGAGACCTGCCAGCAGCAGAGGCAGCCGACCTCGGGTTGGTCAACACCGTCGTCCCTGCCGCCGAGCTCGAAGCCACCGCCACCGAATGGTCGGAGCGCATCGCCAGCGGCCCGACCTACTCGTTCGGCCTCACCAAGTGGCTGGTGAACCAGTCTCTCGACGTGGATCGGGCCACCATGATCCACAACGAAGCCGCAGCCGTCGAGATGAACAACGCCTCCGAAGATTGCCAAGAGGGCATCGCCAGCTTCCGTGAGCGTCGCGACCCCGTCTGGAAGGGTTACTGAGCGGTCAGTCGAACGCGGCGCCGACGAGCGCAAGCGGAATGAAGATCCAACTCGCCGCCAAGACGATCATGGCGATCAGCGCGAACGTCTTTGATTGATCACGGGGCGGATTGCCGCATCGGCCGATCGTTTCGTACAGCGCGTCGAACGGCTTCTCCGTCGTCAAGACGATTCGTCGACGAGCAACAGCCGACCCCCGCAAGATGATCCAGCTCACCGCCCCGAGGACAGCGAAGAGCACGAGCGCCAACAGCACCCGCTGCCACCGTTCGTCGAGCGCCCCCACGATCGCGTTGGCCACCGTCGACAGTGCTGCGCTGAAGACGGCGCCACCCAACAACACACTCGGCACCCCGATCGGGTTCTTCTTGAACCCCTCGAACACGAGGTCGGCGTCGCGACGCGCTCGGGTGAGGAGCCGCAGGCTGGGATCATCGGGAAGGCAGTTCGCCTGGCGGCGGGCGTAGAGCTTGCGCAGATTGTCGGCCAACGACTTCTGATGGTTCGAGACGATGAATCGGGTGACGAGTTGCACGAGAAACCCGGCGATCGGGTCGAGCGGGCCGGGGATCTTGGTCTTCACGCCGCGGGCACCGTTGCGATCGAGGACTTCGAGCGAACGGATCGCCCCGACATGCGCCGCCATGAACTTCTCGGGATGACCGAGCGGACGCTTTCCTGCGAGCTGCAACACGATGTCTCGGCCGACCGGATCAGCTCCGCCGAGTTCTCGCAGGATTTCGTCGGCCTTGGCCGAATCGCTCTTTCGGAACGCATTGAATGCGTCGAGTCGCTCGTCGAGCTCGTCGAGGACCAGATTGCGCTCCTCGATCGACGTGGTTCCGGTCTCGGACTCGTTCTCAGCCATGGCGTTCTCTCCCCTGCACCAACCAGCGCCGATGACAGTAGTCAGGTCTGTGGGTCGACGAGCGAAGCAACCCCGGCCGGCTACGACAGGCGAACCTGCAGGTGCTCGACACCCCGCAACGTGAACCGCTTGCGCCATGACGGCTCTTCGAGAATCTCCCACGTCGGGTAGCGATCGAGCATGCGACCGAGGAGTACCTGACCCTCCAGCCGGGCGAGCGCCGCACCGAGGCAGAAGTGAATACCCGACCCGAACGACAGCACCTGCGAATCGGTGCGGGTCACATCGAACCGGTTCGGGTCATCCACGAGGGCGGGATCGCGATTGACCGCACCGATCAGCACCATCGTCTGTGACCCAGCCGGAACCGGCACGCCACCGATCTCGACGTCTTCGAACACGTAGCGGCCGTCCATTTGCACCGGCGGGTCGAAGCGCAAGACCTCCTCGATTGCCGTCGGGATCAGCGACCGATCCTCGCGCAGCAACTGATGCTGATCGGGGTGAGCGACCAGCTGGCGCACCGTGTTGCCCAACAGGTGCGTGGTCGTCTCGAACCCAGCGGCATAGATCAGCAACGTGTTGACGATGATCTCGGCTTCGGTCAGTTTGTCCTCGCCATCGCTGGCCTGAATCATGCCGCTGAGCAGATCGTCCTCCGGGTCAGCCCGACGCTTGGCGATCAAGTCGACGACATATGCCGTGATCTCCTCGCCCGCGGCATCGGCCGCTGCGACCTCCGCTTCGCTGGCGGTCGGCTCGATCCCGACCCCCAGCGCGGCGATCAGCGGGCGCAGGTACTCGCGGTCAGCCTTGGGGACGCCGACAAGCGCGCTGATCACATTTGCGGGTAGCGGAAACGCCACCTCGTCGACGAAGTCCCCGTAGCCGCCGAGATTGTCGAGCAACTCGTCGCACATCTCGGTGACTTCGGGCCGCATTTTCTCGACTCGGCGAGGAGTGAACGATCGCGAGACCAAGCTCCGAACCCGAGAGTGATCCGGCGGGTTCAGGAACAGCATCGACATCGTTCCCTCCCGTCGCCGACGGTTGCTGCCGTCGACACCTCGCCGCTCGCCTTCCACCCCGGCGCCACTCCCGCAGCGCGGATCGCGCAAGATCGCCTTGGCATCAGCAAAGCGAGTGAAGACCCACGTTCCCGTCATCGAGTTCTGAAAGACAGGCGTTTGCTCGCGCAGCTCGTTGTAGAGCGGGTACGGATCAGGAATCACGGCGGGATCGGTCAAGACCTTCACGAGCGTGGCGTCGGGGTCGAACGTCATGCCGCAACGATGACGCAGCCGCCTCCGCCGTCCAAATCCGGCTCGGCCCGACATCGGCCGGCGGGCGACCAGTCGAAGCCCTCGGCCATCAGCGGCGGGTGAGCGCCACCGCGATCTCCGCGGCAACCCGCGCATTGTTCTCGGCGAGCGCCAGGTTGGCGGGCACGCTGTCGCCATCGGTGGCCGCAGCGATCGCGGCGAGCACGACCGGCGTCACGCCCGGACCGTGCACCCCCTGCCGCTCCGCATCGACGAGCGCCTCCGCAATGGCGGCGTCGATCCGCTGCGGGTCGAGTTCATCGGCTTGCGGGATGGGGTTCGCAACCAGCACGCCGCCG
>JBCCYT010000153.1:0-10354 GCA_039188975.1 Actinomycetota bacterium | reverse complement strand
CGTTCCACAACAGTGCGACACCGCGGCCCTGGCCCCCCGCCAGGTAGCCCCCCAAGGACACCGCAGGCCGCTAGCCGACAGACGGCCGGAGGCCGCTAGCCGACAGACGGCCGGAGGCCGCTAACCGACACTGCCTTCCATCTGGAGCTCGATGAGGCGGGACCACTCGACCGCATACTCCATCGGAAGGGTGCGGGTGACCGGCTCGATGAAACCGTTGACGATCATGCCCATCGCCTGCTCTTCGGTGAGGCCGCGGGACTGCAGGTAGAAGAGCTGCTCGTCGGCGACCCGAGAGACGGTGGCCTCGTGACCGATGACGGCGTCGCCCGAACCGACCTCCATGTAGGGGTAGGTGTCGGAGATCGACTCGTCGTCGAGGATGAGGGCGTCGCACTGGACGTGGGACTTGCAGCCGTAGGCATCGTCCTCGACCCGGACGAGACCGCGGTAGGAGGTGCGGCCGCCGTCCTTGGAGATCGACTTGGAGACGATCTTGGAGGTGGTCTCCGGTGCGGCGTGAATCATCTTGGCGCCGGTGTCTTGGTGCTGGTTGGGGCCGGCGTAGGCGACCGAAAGCACCTCACCAGAGGCCTTGGGGCCGGCGAGCACGACAGCCGGGTACTTCATGGTGAGCTTGGAACCGATGTTGCCGTCGATCCACTCCATGTGACCCTCGGCTTCGACGTAGGCCCGCTTGGTGACCAGGTTGAAGACGTTGTCGGACCAGTTCTGGATCGTGGTGTAGGTGACGCGGGCCGACGGCTTGACCACGATCTCGACCACGGCCGAGTGCAAGGAGTCGGTGGTGTAGGTGGGTGCCGAGCACCCCTCGATGTAGTGCACCTGCGAGCCTTCGTCGGCGATGATGAGGGTGCGCTCGAACTGGCCCATGTTCTCCGCGTTGATGCGGAAGTAGGCCTGCAGCGGCATCTCGACTTCAACGCCGGGCGGGACATAGATGAACGAACCGCCGGACCATGCCGCAGAGTTGAGGGCGGAGAACTTGTTGTCGTTCGGCGGAATGATCTTGCCGAAGTAGTCCTTCACCAGCTGGGGGTACTCCTTGACCGCAGTGTCCATGTCGCAGAACAGCACCCCCTGGGCTTCGAGATCCTCACGGTTGCGGTGGTAGACGACTTCGGATTCGTACTGGGCGGTGACACCGGCGAGATACTTGCGTTCGGCCTCGGGGATGCCCAGCTTTTCGTAGGTGTTCTTGATCGAGTCCGGCACCTCGTCCCAGTCGTCGCTGAGCGTGTCGGTGGGCTTGATGTAGTAGTAGATGTCGCTGAAGTCGATGTCGGACATGTCACCGCCCCACCCCGGCATCGGGCGGCGCCCGAAGCGCTGATGAGACTTGAGCCGGAAGTCGAGCATCCAGTCGGGCTCGCCCTTGAGCCACGACATCTCTCGCAGGATGTCTTCGTTCAAGCCTTTCTTGGGCTTGAACACGTAGTCCTCTTCGTCAGCCCAGCCAAGCTGGTACTTGCCGAGGTCGATGCCGATGTCGGTTGACGCCATGACGGTGCCTTTCCGCGAGTGCTGCGAAGCGGTGATGGGGGATGCCGAGCGGCTGCTCGGCAATTAACACTACGGAGATAGTAACAACTCTGGAGGCTGTTTTGGTAGCTCAGAACAGCGTTCAGGTCGATGATTCGCCGGCGAGGAGCACCGCGAGTGCCTCCGTCAGGCGGTCGAGGTCGTCTGCCGTACGCCGATTGACCCGAATCGACTTGCCAAACGGGTCAGCGACCTCGTCGGGGCCATCACCCAGCAAGTCGCCGGGACGCCGAGCTGACTCGACGGCGATGAGCCGGTCGCGAGCCGAACCATCGCCACCGTCGAGATCGCCGAGTGCCGCGACGAGCCCTCGCAGGGTGAAGATCCCGCGTGGTCCGCACCGGGCCGCTAGTTCGCGGCCATGGCGCCGCTCCATCGTCACGACCGCGTCGGCGCCAGCCACCATGTCGCAATCGGCGAGGCGCGACCGATGAGCGTCGAGATCGAACCCTCGCTCCCCCATCACCTTGGCCATCATCTCCGATGCCTGCTCGCCGTCGTACAAGAACCCGGCAGACGACACATCGAGGTCGATGCCCGCCTGCATCGCATGATGCCGGAGAAGGACCTCGGCCGCCGGCGATCGGCAGATGTTGGCGGTGCAGATCACCAGCACCCGCAACGGTTCAGCCATGCTCAATCGATGCGGCGCATCTGCGCCCGGAACTGCTCAGCTCGGGCGGTGTAGGCATCGACGTTCAGCTTGGCGTGGAACTCGGGGAGCGCATCCTCGCGGATCTTGGCGGGCACACCAAGCGCCATCGCACAACGAGGCACCTCCACACCGCCTGGAACCATCGCTGCTGCTCCGACGAGCGCATGTTCATGAATGACCGCGTTGTGCAAGACGATCGATCCCGATCCCACCAGGGCCCAATCGTGCACGGTGCATCCCTCGAGGTGGGCGAGGTGGCCGACCGTGCAGTTCGCGCCGACCGTCGTGGGATGAAACGGCGTGCAGTGCAGAATCGCACCGTCCTGGATCGAGGTGTTGGCGCCGATCACGATGTCGCCGTCGTCTCCCCGCAAGACGGCCTGGGGCCAGACCGATGCTCCTGGTCCGAGGGTCACCGAGCCGATCACGGTCGCGTCCGGGTGGACGTAGGCGGACTCGTCGATGACCGGCACTCGATCGCCGAGCGCATAGATCGCCATCAGATTGCCTCGAACGTTCCGTAGCCACCCTTGAAGAAGAGCAACGGACCCTGCTCCCCGGTGACGTCGAGCTCCTTGACCAGACCGATCACGATGTCATGATCGCCACCGTCGAGGATGGCGTGGATCTCGCAGTCGATGTAGCCGACACAACCGGGAAGAACCGGCGCCCCGGTCGCCGCAGTGGTCCAGTCGAGACCGGCGAAACGGTCATCGGACGGCATGGCAAAAACGCCGCAGATGTCCTTCTGGTCATCTCCGAGGATGTTGGCGCAGAACGAGCCGGTCTCTTTGATGGCCAACCACGTGCCTGACTCCTTGCCCGGGCAGAACATGACGAGAGGCGGATCGAGCGAGACGCTGGCGAACGAACCGATCGCCATGCCGGCCGGACCATCGTCGGTTGCGCCGGTCACAACCGTCACGCCGGTCGGGAAGTGCCCGAGCACCTGGCGGAAGTTGGCAGGATCGATCGTCATTACACACCTCGCTGCGAGCCGGCGGCCCTTGTCGTGACCAGGCGTACGGTAGCGCCCCGCCGGTACGAGGCCGTACCGTCAGGCACGGCGCCAGAATTGGCGTGGGGCGTAGCCCGACTTCCGAAGCCAGTGTTCGGTGTAGACGATCCGCTCAGCCTCGACCACCACCACCGAGCCAGGCGAGTCGTCGGGCGAACGCCCCTGCTCGATCTGCTCGGACTCCCAGCGAAACGCCTCCCAGAAGTGAGCGAAGCGCGGGTCGTCGTCGGTAACGACCTCGGCGGTGCCAAAGAGCTGCGCACCCCGTGAACTCGCCAGCCCGACAAGCGGGGCGTGGATCCCAATCGAGACCCTGGGATCGGCGGCGATGTTGCGCATCTTCGGCGAACGAAGCGACGCAGTGAACATCACCGCGAAGCCGAGGGAGAAGTACCGCACGGGTGTGGCGAGTGGGCCGTCATCGCCGGTGGTCGCCACGACGCCCATGTTCGTCGCCGACAACAGGTTGAGGATGCGATCCTCCAGAACGTCTCGTTCGAGCTTCCCCGTCGGCACGTCGCCGCCCAACCACGGGTTGGTGAGCGGCACGATGCGTCAGTCCTCCGCAGTGAGCGTCAGCTTCAGACCCTCGGCGGCCGCGATGACCTCGAAGGGTTCGTCGGCGGCGAGCTCAACCATTCGAGCGGCGATCTCATCGACCATCTCGTCGTCATGAGCCGGATCATGGTGAAAGAGCACGAGCATCTTCACGCCGGCCTGCCGGGCGACCTCGACCGCGTACTCGGGTGTGGAGTGTCCCCAGTCGGCCTTGATCGCGAACTCGTCCTTGGTGAACTGCGCGTCGTGGATCAAGACATCGACGCCTCGACACAACTCGAGCACGGACGGCGCCACCCACGTGGGGTTGTCGACCGGCTCCTGGTGGTCGGGTACGTACGCGACCGAGACGCCATTGCGGGTGACCCGGAACCCGGCCGTGGTGCCGGTGTGTGGCACCGGTCGAGCCATCACGTGCGTCTCGCCGAGTTCGAAGTCGTGATCGAGCGCATCCGAGAAGGTGATCTCGGCCGGAAGGTGCCCGGTCTCGATCGGAAAGAACGGCGGCGCCATGAAACGCCCGAAGGACTCGCCGAAGGTCTCACCGTTTTCGCCGGGCCCGTAGACCGTGAAGCGAGTTTCGGGGAACTTCAAGGGGGTGAAGAACGGGAGTCCCTGAATGTGGTCCCAGTGCAGATGGGTGACAAGGACGTCGACGGTGCACGCCTCGTCAACCAGCGAAGCGCCAAACATCCGCAGACCAGTGCCGCAGTCGAGCACGATGGGATCGACCCCGTCGGCTTCGATCGAGACGCACGACGTATTCCCGCCGTAGCGCTGCAAGGTCGGGCAACAGCACGGGGTCGAGCCCCGGACACCGTGAAACGCAATGTTCACCGCCTGCGTGCTGTCCCCCATGGACCGCCAACGGTAGTAAACGTCCATGCCCCGAGTGAAGGGCGTGTGACGCATATCTCAAGACGGTCGCGAGTGTGCGACGATGCTGGCCATGGCCGAGACCACCACCGCCAAGCCACCGCTGCCCGACGGGCTCGTCGCGATCGTCAAAGAGGACTGCCCGACCTGCGTGCTCGTCGCGCCCGTCCTCACCGACCTGGCGACCCGGGCATCCCTCACAGCGATCACCCAGGACAATCCCGCCTTTCCTGCGACGGCCGAGTGGGTCCGCCACGACCATGATCTCGCCCTGTCATGGCATCACGACATCGAAACGGTGCCCACCCTGCTCAAGGTCGAAGATGGGATCGTGACCGAGCGACTCGAGGGGTGGAAACGAGACGACTGGGAGGTCTTCACCGGCGAGGACGGCCTCGGCACCGATCTTCCCGACTGGCGCCCCGGTTGCGGCTCGCTGTCCGTCGATCCGACGATCGCCGATGAGCTCGCCGTTCGCTTCTCTGGTTCGAACATGACGAGTCGTCGAATCGAGATCGCGGCGCTCGAAGACGACTGGGAGGCAATGCACGACCGTGGCTGGTCCGACGGGTTGCCCCTCGTCCCACCGACCGAAGCTCGGGTCCTGCGGATGCTCGAGGGCACCTCACGCGCACCCGGAGATGTGGTCGCTGTGGTGCCCCCGGACCTGGTTGAGGTCACCGTCGAAAAGATTGCGATCAACGCCGTGATGGCGGGGTGCAAGCCCGAGTACCTACCGGTGGTGATCGCCGCGATCGAAGCGGTGTGCACCGACGACTTCAACATGCATGGCGTACTTGCCACCACCATGGATGTTGGGCCGGTGCTGATCGTCAACGGTCCGATCCGCAATGAGATCGGCATGAACACCGGCGGCAACGTGCTCGGCCAAGGCAACCGCGCCAACTCGACCATCGGACGGGCGGTGCAGCTCGTCGTGCGCAACATCGGTGGCGGCAAACCGGGCGGTGTCGATCGCTCCGCCCACGGCAGTCCCCACAAGCTCGGGTTGGCGTTCGCCGAGGACGAGGAAGGCTCGCCATGGACCTCGCTCGCGGTGAGCCGCGGGTTCCGCGCTGAGCAGTCAACGGTCACCGCGTGGTGCGGCGGCGGACCGCAAGTCTTCGTCGATCAGATCTCCCGAACCCCGGAGTCGCTCACGAAGCACTTCGCCGAGTACCTGAAGACGAACCTCACCCCGAAGATGGTGATGATGGAGACGGTGCTCGTGATCGGCCCCGAGCACATGTCGCGCTACCGCGAGGCGGGGTGGGACCGAGCCCGATTTCTGTCGGAGCTCGAATCGCATCTCCAACTCGACACCGACGACCTCATCCGGGGTGCCGGCGGTATCGAAGAAGGCCTCCCCGAAGCATTCGCCGGCAACACCGTCGGCAAGTTCTGGCCAGAGGGGATCCATGTCGTGCACGCCGGGGGCGCCACCGGGCTGTTCTCGATGGCGTTCAGTGGCTGGGTACCACCGCCGAAAGGTAGTGTCTGCACGACGAAGGAGATCACCCGATGACCACCGTCCTCGATCCCACCAGCGAGTCCCGGCCCCAGCGACGCGAGCTCGTCGCCCGCCCCGAATCGCTCGACGGTCTCACGATTGGTCTGCTCGACATCTCCAAGCCGCGAGGCGACGTCTTCCTCGATCGGCTCGAAGAGAAGCTCACCAGCATTGGCGCCACGGTCAATCGCTACATGAAACCAACCTTCGCCAAGCCCGCGCCGGTCGATCTGCGCCACGAGATCGCCACGTCATGTGATGCGGTGATCGAGGCGCTCGCCGATTGAGGCAGCTGCACGACGTGCAGTGTGCACGACATCAGCGACCTTGAACGACGCGGCATCCCTGGGGTCTTCGTCGCCTCCGAAGGCTTCATCGACGCCGCCGAGACCCAGGCAACGGCGCTCGGTCATCCAACGGCGCGGGTCTTCACCCCTCACCCGATCCAGGACCGCACCGACGACGAGATGCGCGTCATCGCCGACGCGACCGTCGACGCGTTGATCGCCAAGCTCACCGGACCCCAGGACTGACCACCGGCCCGCCGCGCCATCACGGCAATCGGAGCGCGTCGCCATCTTCGACGGCGAGTCCGTCTCTGACGAGGCCAGCCACGATCGACGCGACCCGGACTCGGTCGGGCTCCCCGATGACCTCTGGTACGGCGCGCTGGCCGACCGGGCCGGCGCGCATCGCGTCGACCAGTCGGCCACGAAGCTGCCGGTCGCTGCCGTCGAAGCGCGCCTGCGGGGTCGAAACCGCCGCTGACCCGACCGCAGGATCAGCGCCGCGGCCTCGCCAGCTACACCACGCCTCGATGGGGCAGTCGCCACATCGAGGCGACCGTTTGGTACACACCAACGCCCCGAGTTCCATGATCGACTGATTCCAGCGCCATGGCTGATCCGCAGGCGCGAGGTCATCGGCGCGAGCTTGGACCGCTTTGGCGTTGAGCTTCGCCCCACCGATCCGAGCCAGCACCCGACCGATGTTGGTGTCGACGACAGCAGCGGGAAGCTCGAACGCGAAGGCCCGGACGGCGCGGGCCGTGTAGGGCCCCACCCCGGGAAGCGCCAGCAGGGCATCGAGGCGCTCAGGCACTCGACCCCCATGCTCTTCGACCATCACCGTTGCCGCCCGATGCAGGTTCAGTGGCCGACGGTTGTAGCCGAGCCCCGCCCATTCCTCGACGACCGCGCCGGCGTTCGACGCAGCGCAGGCGCCGGGGGTCGGGAACCGCTCCAGGAATCGAGGAAGCCGATCGATCACCCGTGCGACCTGGGTCTGTTGGAGCATCGTCTCCGAAACCAAGATCGTCCAGGGGTCGCGCGTCTGGCGCCAGGGAAGGTCTCGAAGCGACACCTCGCCCCACGCGAGCAGGCTCTCTCTGAGCGCGTGATCTGCAGCGAGATCGATCACCGCCGACCACGGTAAGAAATCCACACGACTTCACACACACCTGTGGGAAAAACAGCGTTCATCCACAGCAAAAACCCAGGCAATCCCCATGTTGTCCACTCAGGCGCCGACCCGAATCTGCCGATGGTTGCCATGAGCGAACTGTGGACGGGACATGACAATCGAGGATCGAGGCCCCAACGCTGGGGTCTGGCAAACCTATTTCGAAACCCGGGCCATTGGCCTGCTGATTCTCGCCGCCGCAGTGCTCACGCCCCTGGTCGACATCGACCCCCGTGTTTCGGTCTTTGCCATCGCCGTCGGACTTCCGATCAATGCCGTGCTTCGCGCCACCCTCGGATTCGTCGAACGGCGCCCGTGGGTGGTCATGGGGATCGACAGTGTGACGATCGCGCTCGCCGTCTCGATCGACCCGACCATTGCCCCCGCTGGTGGCGTCTTGCTGCTGGCCTCGGCCACCCTGACCGCAACCGGAGGCTGGCGAACCACGCTCGGGGCGATGATGATCAGCGCGCCACTCGTCATCTGGACGCTGGAACGGTACGCACCCGACACCACCCTGGTCATCGTGCTTCCCTACATGGTGTGCTCGGTGGGCATCGCGATTTTCGTGTCGAGCATCACGGGAAGCGAACGAGCTGCTCGTCTCCAGCGAGAGGCATTGATCGATGGTCTCGACGCCGTCGTGTGGGAAGCGACGCCCTACCCGTTCGTCGAGGTCGCCATCGCCGGAAACGTCGGCGCGATGCTCGGCATCGACCCCGCATCGACGACCGGTCCCGGACGGTGGCTCGACCGGATCCCGGTCGCAGATCGGGCCCGAATCGCGGCTGAGTCGAAAGCGCACATCGACCATCACGACGACCACGAACTTCACTACCGGGTGGTGGATGACCAGGGCGTCGTTCGGCACGTACGAGACCGTGTGCGGGTCGAGCGAAACACAGAGGGCGCGCCAATCGCAGCCCGCGGCATCATCAGCGACATCACCGACGAGGTCCGCGTCCGCGAAACCAACCGGAATCTCGCCGAGCTCGTCGAGCGGGTGCAAGTCGGTCTGTTGGTGGTGCAGTGCACCCCGGTCGATGGCACGACTCGATTCACCGCGGTCACCGTCAACCCGGCGTACGAAGACATCGTCGGGCTCGACGCGACCGAAGTCCTCAACGCCGACGCCACCGAAGTCTTGTCCGGCCCCGGCCGAACGGCCCTTCGTCAGATGCTGGCCGACGTCGCCCGCACCGGCACCGCCCGGGAGATCGCCGAGGCTCCCGACCTGCGGGCCGATGGGGAACGAACCCTCTCGTTGGAGGCGTTCCCGATCAGCGACACCTTGATCGGGGTCAACGTCGACGACGTGACCGACCAGGTCCACACCGCCCAGACCCTCCGATACCAAGCAATGCACGATGCGTTGACCGGCCTTCCCAACCGGGCGTTGCTCGAAGATCGTCTCCAGCACGCCATCCGGTCGGCCGATCGCGACGAACGCTCGGTCGGCCTGTTCCTCCTCGACCTCGATCAATTCAAGGAGGTCAACGACACGCTCGGCCACGACGCTGGCGACGAGCTGCTGCGCATCATCGCCGACCGCCTCCAGCTCTCGATGCGAGCCAGCGACACCGTGGCCCGGCTCGGCGGCGACGAGTTCGCAGTCCTGCTCACCGGCGACGTGTCTCCCCGCCGGACATTGCGGGCCGCAGAACGCGTCCTCGCATGCTTCGACGATCCCATGGAGATCGACGGCGTGACGTTGCAGACCGGGGCCAGCCTCGGCGTGGCGATCTACCCCGATCACGGCTCCAGCGCAGAAGAACTCCGCAAGAACGCCGACATCGCCATGTATGTCGCCAAGCGCCGCGGCGGTGGCATCGCGATCTACGACCCGGTTCGGGACCAGGCCGACCGGGACCGGTTGCACATCGTCAGCGATCTCCGCGAAGCCATCGATGCCGACCAACTCAACCTGCTCTACCAGCCCGCGATCGACCTCGCGACCGGCACCGTGGACCGGGTCGAGGCGTTCGTTCGATGGGAGCACCCGCTGCGAGGCATCGTTTCGCCCATCGAGTTCATCGATCTGGCCGAGGTCACCGGGCTCGTTCGTCCGATGACGCACTGGATTCTCGACCGCTCACTCGCCGACCTCGCCGAGCTGCATCGAGAGGGCCACGACCTCGGAGTGTCGATCAACATCTCGGTCCGCAATCTGTACGAACCCGGATTCGCCGACAGTGTGGCCGCTGCGCTCGGTCGTCATGGCGTTGCCGGCGACCGGCTGACGCTCGAGCTCACCGAAACCCAAGTGATGGACGACCAACTTCTCGCCGACAGCGTCCTTGGCCGTCTCCGTCAGTTCGGGGTGCGGAGTTCGATCGACGACTTCGGCACCGGCCACTCCTCGCTCGCGAGCTTGCAGAGTCTTCCCGTGTCAGAGATCAAGATCGACAAGTCGTTCGTGCAAGGGATGACGGAGAATGACGCGGCCGCCACCATCGTTCGATCGATCATCTCGCTGGGCCACAACCTCGGGCTGAGCGTGGTTGCCGAGGGCGTCGAGTCGAACGAGACGATGACCGGCTTGTCGCTGCTGGGCTGTGACCGGGGCCAGGGGTTTCACTTCGCTCACCCGATGGTGCTCGACTCGCTGCGTCCCTATCTCGTCGACGCTCGATCAGACGCGGTGCACTGACCCGGTCTACCGTCGAGGCTCATGAGTGTCCCGACCCTCGATGACGCCCGCACCGCGGTCTCG
>JBCCYT010000152.1:0-10398 GCA_039188975.1 Actinomycetota bacterium | reverse complement strand
CTCGGGTTGACCGGCATGTCGCCGTCCCGTTCGAGCCGGCCTTCCTCGACGGCCTTCCATGACTCACCGGGGGCGGTGATGCCGAAGTGATCGATCGCCAGGTACTCCGACGGGGTCATACAGTCGTGGGTTTCGATCGCGTCGAGCTGCTCGGTGCCGTCGATGCCGGCCCGGCCAAAGGCGTCGGTGATCGCCCGCCGCACATGCGGCATGACGTACTCGCTGTCGCTGCTGCGTTCGAACTTCTGATCGATCGGCAAACCGACGGTGGTGTGACCCCACCCGGCGATGACCGAACGCGGCGACCGACCGTGCTCGGCCAGCCAGCGATCGCTCACCAGCACGACGCCGGCGGCGCCGTCGGTGATCTGGGTGACGTCGTTGCGGCGCAACCGACCCTCGACGATCGGGTTCGCGTCGTCGTCAGCCATGAACGACTCCGGTGTCAGCGCCCACGCCCGGGTCTGCGCATTGGGGTTGTCCTTCGCGTTTCGAAGGTTGAGTTCGCCGATCGCCCGCAGGTGCTGATCGTCGATGCCGTACCGGCGGTCGTATTCACCGGCGACCCGGTCGAAGGCGTAGGGCCAGAAGAAGTCGATGCCCTCGGTCTCGTGGCCGACCCACGCCGCCGCCGTCTGGACCGCCGCAGCCGGACCGCCCGGCATCGTCTTCTCCTGCTCGACCCCGAGCACAAGCACGCAGTCGTAGCGACCCGCTTCGATCTCGGCCATGGCGGCCAGCACCGCCATCGATGACGATGCACACGCCGCCTCGTGACGCATCGCCGGCACACCCCACAGCCCGGGCTCGACAGTGGCCGGCATCGCGCCCAGATGGCCCTGCCCCGTGTAGAGCTGGCCGAACGCATTGCCGACGTGGATGCTCTCGACGCTGTCAGGTCCGATGCCGGCGTCGTCGAGTGTGGCGGCCACAACCTCGGCGGTCAGGTCGGCGATGTCGCGGTCGGTCTTGGCCAGGTTGTTGGCGAAGTCGGTTTGATGAATACCGAGAATGTTGGTCATGGGCGCTCTCCTGTCACCGGCTCTCGCCAGATCGCACGCAGTTCGGGTTTGACGACCTTGCCCACCGGGTTGCGGGGAAGGGCGTCGAGAAATTCGAGTCGTTCGGGCAACTTGTAACTCGCGATCTCATGCTCGCGCAGGTGAGCCACGACCTCCGAAAGCGTCGGGGCCTCGACGTCGGCAGCAGCGACTGCGAACACGCCGACCTTCTCGCCGAGATCTCGATCGGGATAGCCGACCGCCGCACACTCCACGATCGCCGGATGGTCGGCGATGAGCGCCTCGAGCTCGGCCGCGCTGATGTTCATGCCGCCTCGGATGATGATGTCCTTGGCCCGATCGACGAACCGCAAAAGGCGTGGCAGCGCAGCGTCGCCGACGAATTCGAAGAGGTCGCCGGTCCGGTACCAACCGTCGGCGTCGAACTCGTCGCCGTCGGATTCGAGGTAGCCGTCAAACACGGTGATGCCCCGAAAACGGAGCTCGCCGACCGTGCCGCCGGTGATGATCTCCGTCTCGTCGGCGAGGTCGACGAGACGGACCTCGACCCCGGGTCGCTCCGGCACCGGGAAGTAGCGCGCTCGTTCCGTCGGGTCGGGTACGACCGCCGTCGTCGACAACATCGCCGCACCCTCATTGGATCCGAACACGTTCACGATCTCGATGCCACGCCGCTGCCATCCCTCGACCATCCACGGATCGAGCGGCGCCGAGCCCGAGGCGATCTTGCGAATGGTCGACAGGTCGAGCTGGTCGAGCATGGCGTCGTTGGCGAGCAACATGTTGAGCGCGGCGGGTGGCACGACCGTGTAGCTGATGCTCTCGTCGGTGATCTGCCCGAGGAAGACCTGCAGGTCGAGTGGATGATGGAGCGCAAGAAAACACCCGGACTCGACCCAGGTCATGAGCATTCCGCCGATGCCGGCCATGTTCACCACCGGAAACGGGCACAGCACTCGGTCCTGAGGGCCGAGCTCGAGTTCGGTCACCTGGAAGCTCGACGACGCCATCCACTGGGCATGGGTTCGTGGCACGCCCTTCGGGGTGCCGGTCGTGCCTGATGTCCAGCAGACGGTGGCCCGTGTGGTTGGTTCGCACGTGGCATCAGAGATCGGTGGGCCGGCGTGCGTGCTCGGGGTGAGTACTCGAACAGCGTCACCAAAGAGCGCTTGGGCCGACTCGACCTGGTCGGGTCGGTCAGCCCGGTCGGCCGTGACGAAGATCTCGAACGCCGCGGTTTCGACCCCATGGCGCAACTCGTGAGCCCGGTGCTGGACAGGAAACGGCACGGCAACCGCACCGAGCCGGAAGCAGGCGAGGATCGTGATCGGTAGCTCGACCACGTTCGGGAGCTGGATGCCGACCGGAGTTCCGAAGCCGACGCCGGCCGTCATCAATGCGCCGGCGGCGCCATCGATTCGGGCGTCGAGTTCGCGCCAGGTCACCCGCTGTGGCGGGGAGCCGTCGATCGACACGCGGTTCGGTGCATCGGCCAATGCGTCGCGGTCCGCCCCCTGCTCAACCGCCCGGCGGACCAGCTCGTTGATCGTCACCGGTTCAGTCATGACAACCCCCTGGCTCCACGAGCATGGCAGTGAGCGCGATGGCGAGCGAACGACGAATGTCGGTGGCGTTGCGGCGCAGCGCACGAGGGTTGTTGATGCCTTGCGAAGCGACGAGAAACGACTCGGCGAGCCGGGCCGGCGCGTCGACGGTGAGGATCCCCCGGCGGTCGAGTTCGGTGAAGAGGGCTTCGAGGTGCTCGAGTGTGCGTTCCTCAGCGGCCCGGTAGGCGTCGCGCAGCGGGCGATGGCTCGGCAGTCGGCTGAGGGCGGCTCGAAAGACGAGCGACTCGACGCCGAAGAAGTCGGCTTGTTGATCAACGAATCGAACGACAGTTGCCGGGAGCCCGTCGGCGGCGACGCGGTCCGGGGTCAAGCCGGCGATCGACTGATCGACGAGGTCGTCGAGCGTCTGGACGAACGCTGCGGCCAGCGCGTCGTCCTTGGAGCCAAAGTGGCTGTAGAACGTCGCCTCCGAACAGCCGGCGCGTGCAGCCACGGCCGACGCAGTGAACTCGCCACGAACGCGGAGCTCGTCACGCACCGCCGTCACGAGCGCCGTCCGAGTTCGTCGGCTGCGCGCGGTGCGGGTCTCGCTCGTGCGGGCCGTCGACGGTCCGGCGCTTGTCGGCATGATCCGAGTCTGGCACACTTTCTGGAGTCCAACTCGCAAAACCCGGGAGGGTGCGATGAAGGTTGAACTGCGTAATGAGATCCACGGTGGTTTGCCGCCTGGCGACGACCACCCGTATCGCAGCGGTGTCTGGCAGCCCCAGTACCGCGAGTACGACGCCTGGGATCTCGACGTCGAAGGCGAGATCCCCGACGATCTCGCCGGCGTCTACCTCCGCAACACCGAAACCGCCGTGTTCGAACCGGCGAAGCGCTACCACCCCTTCGACGGTGACGGAATGATCCACTCGATCGGCTTCGCCAACGGTGAAGCGAAGTACGCCAATCGGTTCGTGCGCACCGAAGGATTCCTCGCCGAGCAGCAGGCGGGCCAGAGCCTGTGGGCTGGCATCGCCGAACACCCGTCGAACGCCGTCGCCGACCGCGGCTGGGGCGCCCGGTCGATGATGAAGGACAACGCCTCCACCGACGTCATCGTTCATCGTGGTGAGGCCCTCGCCAGCTTCTATCAGTGCGGCGAGCTGTACCGGCTCGACCCCCACACCCTCGAAACCAAAGGCACCACCGACTGGGGTGGCTTCTTCCCTCGCGAAGGGGTATCGGCTCATCCCCGCGTCGACGAACACACCGGTGAGCTGCTGTTCTTCAACTACGGCGTCGATGCGCCCTACATGCACTACGGCGTTGTCAGCCCCGAGGGCGAACTCGTCACCTACATCGACATCCCCCTGCCGGGGCCCCGCCTGCCCCACGACATGATGTTCACCGAGAACTGGAGCATCCTCAACGACTTGCCGCTGTTCTGGGACCCGGACGCGCTCGAGGCCGGCTACTACTCCAACGTGTTCCGCCGCGACCTCCCCAGCCGGTTCGCGCTCGTGCCCCGCCACGGCACCACCGACGACATTCGCTGGTTCGAAGCCGACCCGACCTTCGTCTTGCACTGGAGCAATGCGTACGAGGATGGCGACGAGGTCGTGCTCGACGGGTTCTTCCAAGACAACCCGACCGCTCGGGGCGTTGATCGAAGCGCCAACGTCGACCCTCGCCACAAGGGCTTCGAGACGCTCGACATGAATGTCTTGCGGGCCCGTGCGCACCGCTGGCGCTTCAACCTCCTCACCGGCGAAACCAAAGAAGAGCCGCTGAGCGACACCTGCACCGAGTTCCCGATGATCAACGGGCAACACTGGGGTCGGCCCTACCGCTACAGCTACAACGCCCGATGCGCGCACGGCATCTTCGCCTTCAATGGGCTGGTGAAGCACGATGTCGTCACCGGGGTCGAAGAACTGTGGGAGGCCCCCGAAGGCACCTTCGTCTCAGAAACGGTCGTCGCCCCCAAACTCGATACTGCGTCGTACGGGCAAGGGGCCGAAGACGACGCCTACCTCGTGACGTTCTCGTCCGACCTCATCAACGACGAATCGCACTGCGAGATCTTCGACGCCGCCGACCCGGTGGCCGGGCCGATTGCCCGAGTGAAGCTCCCCGAGCGGATCTCATCGGGCACCCATGCGACCTGGGCGTCGGCTTCACAGCTCGCAGTGTCGTAGCAGCTCGCTGTGTCGTAGCAAGCTCGCTGTGTCGTAGCAGGCCGCTGTGTCGTAACAGTGACGCAGATCCGGTGGTTGATGCGCCAGTTCATTGCGACCGTGTGAACACCTGTCTCGGGGGGTGTCGCAGGGTCGAGTGTCTGTCCTACCGTCCGCACAAGCGGCGGAGGCGAAGCCATGCGAAAAGCGGGAATGCGAATGACGGGTGCGGCAGCGATGCTGCTCCTCAGCGCCATGTGGGTGGGGCCGGCGGCCGCCCAGGACGACACCTACCCACCCGACCCGCCGAGCGATGACATCGTCGGAGACACCGACACCGACACCGATGACGGTGGCACATCCGAAGGATCCGTCGCAGGGAGCGGTGCAGCCGACGAGCCCACCGACAGCGCAACCGACGGCGGTTCCACATCGGCCGGCGAAGACGCTGCCGCGGCCGGCGATGACGACGGCGGCACGGGCAGCGAGAACCTGGCGTTCACCGGCAATGACTTCTCCGTCCCCATGGCGGTGGGCGCCGCGCTCGTTGGGGTCGGGGCGCTGCTGTACCTTGCGGCGGCAAATCGCCGCTTGCTGAGCTGACGCCCTGCTCGCCGCTACCGGGCGAGCAGCGGATCGATCGCCGTCCAGACCGCTCGGCGCACGGCATCGTGGTGGAGATACGCCCCGATTGCGTGCCACGGGTAGGTCGTGCCGTCATCGAGCACGAGATCTTCGATCGGTTCCTGGCCGGGCGCGGGCGAAAAGAGCGGCCCGAGCTCATTGACCAGCGCGACCGGCTCGTTGGGGTGGGCAATGTTGATCCAACGCCGAACGGTCGGCGGCATCTGGTCCGGTGTGCTGAGTCGACGCCGCACATAGCCCTCAACCCCCAACGGCGAACCCAAGGTGATGAGGGTGTCGAGCTCGAACCCACGGCCGCCACCCGGTCGAGGATGACTCGACGGGTGCCGTCGACGTCTTCGAGAAAGGCTGGCACCTGCCACAGGTTGAACGCCGACACTCGATCCGCCGCGATGTTGCCTGCCGCCAACACGCGGTCGGAATCAGACCATCGGTTGGCGACCTCGACGAGATCACCGAGTCGGGTCGGCTGCACGTCGCCGAATGCGCTGTGTGCTTCCTCGAGGACCTCGCCGAAGGCCTGTCGCATCCTGGCCCAGGTCGCCGAACCCGAGCGTTCCGCTCGATCATCGCCCGAGTACCACGACCAGTCCTGGTACGAGACCATCGAGCTGTTCGTCCGCAGCCATCGATCCGCTGGCTCTGATGCGGGCGCCGCAAGCGCGTCGATCCACGTGGTCAACGTCTCGTGTGCCGCAGGGCCGGGCGGTGCGCCGACGCCGTGGATGAAGACGACCGCCACCATCCGGTGATCAGAGTTCGAAGGTTGCCCGGGTCACGACGTCGCCATTGGTGATCTCCGCGGTCGCTTCACGCCGTTTGCCGTTGAGCCAGACAGCGCCATCGGGATCGGACTCGAGATTCTTGATCCACTGCGAATCGCCTCGCACCGTCGAGACGTCGATTCGGTCGCCGATCCGGGTCGCCAGCAGCGGAACCTCGCGTGGCTTGCCGCTCTTTCGACCGGTCGTCTCAACAACGACGATGCCGACACCGACCGGTAGGGGCGACCCGAGCCCGGCCTTTGCCAATGGTCGGACCATCGAGTTGAGGGTGCGGAAACCCTGCTTGACCAGGTCTTTGCGGAGTTCTTCGAGGTGGGGGAGCACAGCCCCAGGCTACGGCCCGCTGGTCGCCACAGCCCAGTCGATTCGTTTGCTGCCGAATGATCTTCGGGATTGGTGGCGGCCGCCCGATCGAGACATCAGCTCGACAGGGGCGTCGGGAAGGCGACTTCGTCGAGGTACCAATCGATGAGTGCGTGACATCGCTCGGTGTTGCCGGCCTCCATCGCTTCGACCTCGGCGAGCATGGCGTCAGGGTCCACGCCGACTTCGGCGAGGTATTCCGGCGGCGCATCCCGCAAGAACCCGGCGACATGAGCGACATCGACCTCCGGGTGGAACTGGGTGCCGACGGCTCGTCCGATGCGAATCAGCTGCGTCGAGGTGTCGTTGCGGGCCAAGACCTCGGCCTGAGGAGGTGGGTGGAACCGGTCGTGGTGCCACTCGAACCACGGGCCGTCGCTCATCACCGCCGGCGCGCCGTCGAGCGCCTCGACGTCGTACCAGCCGATCTCGGTGACGGGCGAGACCTCGACCGAGCCGCCGAGCGCGTCGGCGATCAGCTGCCCCCCGAAACACACTCCGAGCACCGGCTGGCCGGCCTCGACCGAGCGGCGGATCTCATCGAGCTCGTCGTGGACCCAGTTGGAGATTGCGTCTTTGTCGGCGACTGATCGCACCGATCCCATCAACACGACGAGATCGAAACCAGACCAGTCCGGCCACGGCTCGAAGGTCTGCGGCTCGTCGTAATCGGCCGTGAGCAGGTGTGTGTGCACGTCGAAGCCGCGTTCGCGGAGCCGAACGCCGACCTGGCCGCTCGGCCCGTCGGGTTCGTGGGCGATGACGAGGGCGGTGCGCTGCGGATCGCTCACAGGTCGAACCATACGTGGGCTTGACCGGTACCCGAGACCGATTCGTACTCGCCGAACTGCGTGCCTGCGGCCGTGCAGTCGGCGCCGCCGAGGGCACCGATCATCGTGAGGTAGTGACCGAAGTAGCCCTCCGGCGCGTGCTGACCGTACTCGGGGACGAAGTCGAGGATGGCGGCGTGGTCGCCGGCTTTCATCCAGTCGAGGATCTGGCGATCGGCAGCGCAGGCTTCGGGAGTGCGCACGTGCTTGTCCGGATCGGCCGCTTCGTGGTCACGGAATTGCTTGAGGGGCCAGAACCGATGGCTGAGGCCACCCGACGCGAGGATCACGACCTGGCGATCGAGGGTGTTGATGGCTTCGGCGAGAAGCTGCCCGAACAACATGAAGTCGTCCGGCTCCGCGGTTTGGCAAACGCCGGCCGACATCCAGCGTTCGTCACCCTGCAGGAACGGCAACAGGTTGATGGTCGGGTAGTGGACAGGCAGATAGTCGTCGTCGATCGCCGTGATCCACGTGTCGTCTCGACCCTCGGCCGTGGCGGCCCACGCCTCGGCGAGTTCGCGGTCGCCGCGCATGTCGTACGGCATGCGGCACATGCCGCGGGGAAGCTCCTCTGACGTGTAGAGGCCGTGGCGGCGATCGTGACTGGCGACGATGTGTTCGATCGTGGTGAACCAATGGGTGTCGATCACGACGACGGTGTCGGCGTCGAGCGGCCCGAGCTTCTCGGCCCGCATGTCGTGCAAACCCTGGAACAGCGACGTGTCGTCGCCGTCGTTGAGCTCGCGACGCACCGCCTCGGGCAAGACGAGTGGCGGCACGTGAGAGACGAGCGCCGCGCCAACGATGGATCCCATGATGTGTGCCTTTCGGGGGTCAGGCGATCACTCGCACCGGCATCGTCTTGATGCCGGCGATGAAGTTCGAGCGTAGGTGTCGGATCTCGCCGTTCAATTCGAGTCGGTCGACTCGCTTGAGGAGTTCCTCGAAGACGAGACGAAGTTCCATGCGGGCGAGCCAGGCGCCGAGGCAGAGATGGGGGCCGTTGCGCCCGAACGCCATGTGGTCGTTCTTCTCGCGGGTGAGGTCGAAGCGCCACGGGTCGTCGAAGCGTTCTTCGTCGTGGTTGGCCGAGTTGAACCAGATCGCGATCTTGTCTCCGGCCTTGATCTGCTTACCGCCGAACTCGACGTCTTTGGTGGCGGTGCGGCGGAAGTGCATGGTGACGGCGCTCGTTCGCAGCACCTCCTCGGTTGCGCTGCGCATGATGTCGGGCTGTTCGCGCAAGGCCTGCCACAGGTGCGGGTGGTTCATGAAGGTCCACATGCCGTGGGTCATCGAGTACCGGGTGGTGTCGTTGCCCGCTGCGACGAGCAGGGTGAAGAAGTTGTTGAATTCGTGATCGGTGAGCGGCACCCCGTCGGTGGCCGGTTCGAGCAGCTGGCTGATGACATCGCCGGTCGGGCAGCCCCGTCGTTCGGCCGCTCGTTCCTGGGCGAACTTGAAGATCTCGATCGAGGCAGGTGATCGGAACGGCACCATCCGGAATTCGTCGGTGTCGACCAGGTCGACCGGAAAGTCGGTGAATTCGGGGTCGGTGTTGCCGAGCATGGCGTCGCCCCACGCAACGAGTTGGCGGCCGTGCTCGTCGCTCGTGCCGAGAAGTCGGCCGAGCATGCGCATGGGCAACTCCTCGGCGATGTCGTGCACGAAGTCGAACTCGTCGTTCTGCAAGGCCCGTTCGACGACTTCGGCTGCGAGTTCTCGGATCGGCTCCTCATAGGACTCGACGGTGCGTCGCGTGAAGCCCTTGCTGACAAGGCGCCGGTAGCGGGTGTGCTGCGGCGGATCCATCTCCATCATCGTCTTTCGGGCTTCGTTCTCCTCGGCGTTCATCTCCTCGAGACGAATGCCGTGCTCGGAGGTGAACGTCTCGACGTCTCGACTGACCGCAATGGCGTCGTGGTACTTGAGGATCGACCAGAAGCCGGATGCATCGGCCTCGGGTGTCCAGTGCACGGGGTCATCACGGCGAAGTCGGGCGAACGTCGCGTGGGGGACACCCGCGGTGTAGGCGTCGTGAGAGGTGATGTCGGCGTCGTCGGGGCCATGGTCGGCGAGGTAGTCGTCGACGTAGGTGTTGGTGAGCGAGGTCATGGCGTAGCGCCCTCGTCCGCTCCGGTGGCCATGGGGTTGGGGCCGGCCCACACGGTCGTGCCGCCGCCCATCGAGTTGCCGACCTGGCGGTAGTAGCCACCGATGACCTCGAAGGGAGCGAGGCGGTTGAGCTCCTCGGTCGGGTTGTCGAAGATCTCGAGTTCGGCGTCACCGGCGTACACCGGGCCGAGTTCGACGTCATAGCCCCGCATGGTGACGAGTTCGTCGAGGGAGTCGCGGCCGTCCATCTCGATCGCCGGCATCTGGCGGGTGTGCAGCATCGGATGACCGTTGACGAAGCCGGCCGAGTCCGCGGTGCCAGTGATCGTGAACCGGGCATCGGCGATGCGGCGGCCCCAGGTGGACAGGGTGGCGCCGAAGCGGCCACCCGGTTCGAGCCGCGGACCGGCCTTGCCGATCGTGACCGCCCGGGTCATCCAGATCTCGCTCATCTTCTTCGGGTAGCCCTGGACGTGGCCGCGAGCCATGGCGAAGTCCTTGTCGACCCAGATGTATGCCGCCCGGCTGTAGATCTGTCCCTCGTACTGGCAGCGGATGACGAGGAACACCTCCTTGTACTGGGCTCGGGCCGGGTCAAGGAGTTCGTCGAACGAATCCGAGCAGCTCTGCCATTCGGCCCAGATCAGCGCGCAGGCGCCGGGATCGTCATCGACCGGGTCGAGGCCATCGGGCAAGAGCTCGGCGACGTTGGCCGGGTCGGTGCGGAACTCGACGGTGAGCATTTCGCCCGAGTAGTGCCACGGGGGGCCCGGCAAGATGCCGCCCGCGCCGGTCGGCGTGCGCGGATACATGAAGCCCTGGAGTTCTGCCATACCCGCAGGATATTCGTTCGGTACCGAACGATTCAACCCGAGTGCTACCGTCCACCCATGTCGACACCTCGG
>JBCCYT010000151.1:0-10499 GCA_039188975.1 Actinomycetota bacterium | reverse complement strand
GTCGCCGGCCGGCATCTTGTCGATGATCTGCTCGACGATCCGCATCGACTCGCGGATCTCGTTGAGCCGGATCGCATAGCGGTCATAGCTGTCGCCGTACGAGCCGACGATCACATCGAAGTCGACCTCGGGGTAGGCGAGGTAGGGCTCGTCACGACGGAGGTCCCAGGCGTACCCGGTCGAGCGAAGGATCGGGCCGGTGGCCGAGAGCGCCAGCGCTTCGTCGGTGTTGATCGTGCCGACACCCTGGAGCCGCTCGCGCCAGATCGGCTGACCGGTCATCAAGATGTCGTATTCCTCGAGGCGAGGAGGGAGGATCTCGAGCAGACGCTCGACGTCGCCCTGCCAACCGTCGGGCATGTCGACCGCAACACCGCCAGGGCGGATGTAGTTGTGGTTCATCCGCAGGCCGGTGACCTTCTCGAAGAAGCGCAGGACCTCTTCTCGTTCCCGCCAGCCGTAGATCATCATCGACACGGCACCGAGGTCCATGCCGTTGGTCGCCATGAACAACAGGTGCGAACTCATGCGGTTGAGTTCGCTCATCAACATGCGGATCCAGACGGCTCGCTCGGGCACCTCGATGCCGAGGAGCTTCTCGGTCGCAAGACTGAACGCGAGTTCGGTGAAGAACGGCGACGCATAGTCCATGCGGGTGACGTTCGTGCACCCCTGCAGGAAGGTGAGCTGCTCTGCCTGCTTCTCCATGCCGGTGTGGAGGTAGCCCACGACGGGCTTGCTGCGCAGAACCGTCTCGCCTTCCATCTCCAGCATCAGGCGAAGCACGCCGTGCGTCGATGGATGGGACGGCCCCATGTTCATCATCACCCGCTCGTCGTCGTCAAGCGTGGTGGGATCGTTGCCGATCTCAGCCGCCTCGGTTTCGCTCAGGCGCAAAACCGCTGCTCCGTCGCCGCGGCGACGAACACGTGCCGCGCCATCGATCGGACGGGCGTCGTCGTCGGCGTCGGACTCGCCGACCAGGTTGTCGTCTGTAACCGTCATCGTTCGTTGCTCGCTGCCTTGAACTGCACGGGAATGGAACCGACTGCGTAGTCCTTCCGAAGAGGATGGCCGACCCAGTCTTCGGGCATGAGGACCCGGCTCATGTCAGGGTGGTCGGTGAAGGAGATGCCGAACATGTCGAACACCTCACGCTCGAGGTATTCGCTCCCCGGCCACAGGTCAAAGAGAGTGGGAAGTTCGGCGATATCCGATGGGACGTGGGTCCGGAACCGAATTCGTTCCCGACGTTCGTGATTGATCAGCTGGGTGACGACTTCGAATCGTTCCGGCTCGATCCCCGCGGGAAGGACGCGTTGGCCGGCATAGGTGAGGAAGTCGACGGCGGTCAGATCGATGAGCTGGTCGAACCCATCGCGGTGCGCTGCATCGCAGGCGTCGAGGTGAGTCTCGACTGTCGCATGGAGCACGACATCGGTGGCGTTCGGATCCACGATGGCGCCGTACCGCAGTTCGACCGGCTCGGGAGCCGGGACGGCTTCGTCTTCCGCCTCTGCGGCGGCTGGGTTCTCGTCTCCCATGTTCAGCCCCCGATCGTCAGGCCGGCGGTTTGTCCGTCGCGCTGTTCGATGGTGATGCCCGCGCCGCCGCCGTTGGCCTCGCGGCGGCGGGTCAGTTCGCCGGTTTCGATCTTCTCATGCAGGGTGAAGATGGCGTGGAGCAACGTCTCGGGGCCGGGTGGGCAGCCGGGGGCGTACACATCGACGGGGACGACCTGGTCGACACCTTGCACGATGGCGTAGTTGTTGAACATGCCGCCACTGGAGGCGCAGACGCCCATGGAGATGACCCACTTGGGCTCCATCATCTGGTCGTACACCTGACGCAGGACCGGCGCCATCTTCTGGCTGACGCGACCGGCGACGATCATGAGGTCGGCTTGACGCGGTGACGCCCGAAAGGTCTCCATGCCGTAGCGGGCCAGGTCGTAGTGCGCGGTGCCGGTCGCCATCATCTCGATGGCGCAGCACGCGAGCCCAAAGGTGGCGGGCCACAGGCTGCGGGAGCGGGCCCAGCTCACCAGGTTTTCGATGTTGCCGGTGAGGAAGTTGTGATCCATCCCCTCCAGACCATGATCGGCGATCGCTCCGGCGTCACCGAGTCCAGGAATTTTCATGCCGCCTCCCCTGCGTCTGCGACCGGGGCTCGGTCCTCGAGACCGACCCGGCGAATGGTGGAGGTGGCCGTGCGCTCCGGCGAAACCGCACCCGACGGGGCGGCCACCTGCTTGATCGGACCCCACTCGAGGGCACCGTTGCTGATCAGGTAGACGAACGACTCGAAGACCGCGAACGTGAACACGAGGATCGTGACGAGCCCGAAGACGCCGAGACCGCCGTAGGCCATCGCGTACGGGTAGAAGAAGATGATCTCGATGTCGAAGACGATGAAGATCATGGCCACCAAGAAGAACTTGACCGGGAACCGTTCCGGGGTCTCCTTGGTGGGGACAATGCCGCACTCGTAGGCGGCTTGTTTGGCTGCGGTGGGGTTGCGAGGGGCAAGAAGCCCGGAAGCGAAGAAGCTCCCGGCTGCGAAGAGCGCTGCGAGGATGAAGAGCGCCAGTAGGGGTAGGTACTGGCCGAGCATGGGTCAGGCCGCCTTTTCGAATTCTTCTCGACGCCGCATCAGCTCCTTGTCACGCTCGTGGAGCATGTAACACAAGCCGAGGAAGATCAGCAGCGAACCGATCGTCATCATGGCTGGAAGCCGGCGGAGGTTGCCGAGGTTGCGGATCATCACCACCGACACGATCGGCTCGTCTTCGTCGACAACGGGTCGCTGCGGAGCCGTGCCGGGCAGGTTGTTGAGCGACTCTTCAGTCACCTGCTGAACCTGAATGATGCCGTAGCGGGTCGGGTGGGTGATCTGGGCGGTCTGGCGGATTTTGGTCCAGACCCGGTCGAGCACGTTGGGATCGTCGGGCAGGCCTTCCTTGCCACCGATCGTGTAGGCGTCGAGCACCTTGAATTCGGCTTGCGACGCAAAGCTGAAGTCGTCGGACTCGAGCAGCATCGCGATCGCCGATGCTTGCGCTTCGCCGGCTTCCGCAGTCGACAGCAACGTCCAGCCGCCCAGGTTGGCGTTGTCCTGATCGATCAGGCCGGGGGCGACGGCGGCGAGTTCAGACCATGTGGTCGCTTCGTTCTTCGCCTGCTCTTCGGCGGCGAGCGCCTCGATCTCGGTGTTGCTGAGACCCTCGGTCTGGTCCGGGGTCAGATCATCGACGGTGACCGCACCGAACTCGACGTACGCGACCTGGGTTTCGATGAGGAGCTCCGCCTCGTCGTTGCTCAAGCCCTCGACGCCACGAGTCAGCCAGTCGGCGCCGTACAACGCCTCAGCGGCATCGGCTGCGTCGATGACCTTCTCGTACGCGATCGGCAAGGCTTCGGTGCGCAGCGCATTCGCCTCGTCGAGCGCCGCGAAGAAGAGGTGGCCTTCGTCGTCGGTGCCCTCGACGATTTCAACCTCTTCCCAGACCGGGGCGTCGCCGACCCAGCCGATGCCGTAGATCCACCAGATCGAGCCCATGATCGCCATCCAGGCAAAGAGCCCTGCCAGCGAGAGCAAGGTGCCGAGTCGGACGCCACTGTTGCTGGACACGATGATCCAGATGGAGCCCATCCACACCACGAAGCCAGCCAGCACCGCGAGGAACCCACGGACGTGAGGGTCCCATTCGAGACCACCGAAGTCGAGGATGGCGAGCATGTCGATCATTTCCATCAGAGGGTCCTCTCGAACGCCACGATCGCATCGATCTGGGCGTCGGTCAGGATGCCGGGGTATTCGAACACGACGCCGGAGCCAGCGCCCAATCCTGGACCGACCGGGTTGGTTTCGGTGACGGGACCAAAGCCGGGCATCTGGCCATTGCCGCCGGAGCCGCCTCGCCCATAGGTCTGCCCGATGGCTTGGCCCTTGGTGATGAAGTCGACTTGGCCCTGGGCGCTCTCGAACTGGTCACGCAGCGAGTCGCCGTTCAAACCGGGGCCGAAGAAGCCGCCGCCCTGCACGTAGCCGTCAGCCAGGTCAGGGATCGGGCCGTCACGTCCGTTTTCTTCGAGCACATAGTCAGATGCACCGTCGAAGCTCCAGCCGTAGGTGTGGCAGCGAGCGCAGCTGTAGGTGCCGTTCGAGGCGGTGTTGGTGAACAGGATCTCGCCCCACTGGAGGTACGCCTCCTGACCCTCGAACGAATCCGGGGTGGAGAGGATCTCGAGCGCCGCGAAGCGCAGCGCGTCCTCGTTGCCCTCGTCGGCGAGCGTCGGGTTCTCCCCGATCGCCATCTCCTCGGCCGTCGCCTGGGCGGCGTTGACGTCGTTGAGCCAATCGGCCACGGCGGCAGCGAGGGGTTCCTGGGCGGCTGCCGTCGCTTCGGTGAGACGATCGCCGGCGGCACTGTCGGCTGTGCACTGCTCGATCTCGTCGGTGCACTCGAAGTCGAAGTCGGCTCGTTCGAGCAGGCGCACCGCCATCGCGGTTTCGTTCTTGGCGTCGGTCGCAGCACGGAGCTCGACCGCCCAGTCCGCGTCGCTGGTCGATCGGATGAGCTCCTGCGCACCGGCGACGACGCCGCTCTGCACGTCGTCACGAATCTCTTCCTCGGTGAGCTGCACCGAGCGGATGTAGAAGATGACCTCTTCGAGCTGCTGATCGGTGAGCGGACCACCGCCGCCGGCACCCCACGCGGGCATCACGCCGTTGCGGCCGAAGTTCAGCACGTGCACCACTTCGTCCTCGGTGTGACGCGAGAGCAAGGTGTTGAGTGCCGGGGCTTTCCAGTTGACCTGGGCAACGAACTCGCCGGTCTCGGACGTGATCGCGGTGTTGACCACACCACCCGCACCTTCAGGGCCGTGGCAGTTCACGCACTGCGCCCCCTCGAGATAGATCTCCTCGCCCCGGTTGGTGGCAATACGCCAGGTGTCGAGGTCGCGGCCTTCGTGACGGCCGGGTTCGCCGAGCCAGTACAACGGCAAGGTCACCGAAACGATGGTCAGCAGAACCAGGCTGGAGCCCAGGGCGAGGTCGAGCTTCTTGCCTTCGAGTTCCTCATCGCTGAGGTACGGCTTGCGGTTGGAGGCCAGCTCGATTTCCGAGCCGATCTCGTCGCGCGCCGAGCGAAGGTTGAAGTAGACGAAAACGAGACCACCGAGGAAGACGATCGCCAAAATGACGAGGCCGACGGTCCGTTGGGTTGAGGCTGCGAGCAACATACGCGTGACGTTCTTCGGGGACTCTCAGGGAAAGGAACGGGTGGAGGCTAGCGGGCCTAGTGCGACGACTGACCGATGCAGTTCGGGCCCTCGGCCTCTTGGCCGGTGGTGTTGGTGCCGATGGGCGGGCCCTGGATGATCGTGCCGGTGTCGACGGTGAGCACGCCGTCGGCGCTGACGCTCATGGCGAAGCGATCCATGCCGCGTGGCGCAGGACCGCCCCGCTTCTCGCCGACCCGGTTGTACTGCGAGCCGTGGCACGGACACTCGAACCATTGCGACGTGACGCACTCGGGCACGCGGCAGCCGAGGTGCGGGCACTTCTGGTAGAGGGCCACGACGCCGGCGTCGAGACCGAGGTTGAGCCCGGCCTCCATGCCGGTGAGCTCGGGTGCGCTGTAGGCGGCACGGGCCTTCTCGACGGCACCGTTGGGGAACTCGGTCAGCCACATGCGGCCATCGGCTCGATACAGGAAGCCGTTGGCGCCCCGGATCTCACCGAGGATGTCGCTGACGAGGCCGATGCGAATCGCGGAACCGAAGCCACCGCCGAGCTGAGGCCACAGGAAGGCGATGCACGCCAAGCCGAAGCCGCCGAGGCCGATCTGCATCATCAAGATGATCGTGCGGTTGAAGAACTGGCGACGGCTGACACCGATGACCTCTGGGTCCGGCGGGACATACGGCGCAGGCGGGGCGCTTTGGCGGGCGGCGAGGACGAGTTCCTTGCTGGCCGCTTTGCGTTCAAGCACCTGGGCGCGCTCGACTTGCTTTCCGCTGAGATCGGCTTCGTCGCCGAGAACGGCGGAAGCCTTGTCACGCTTGCGCGTCTCGCGCGAGAGCGTGTTGACGGCGCTGTCGGCCTCGCGGCTGCGAACCGTGACGACGACAGCAACCAGGGCGAGAACGCCGAGGGCGATGAGAGCAATGACCAACATGGGTATTTCCTCCTTGCCTTACAGCTCGAAGAACAGTCCGGCTTCCCAGGGGAAGACGAAGTTGAATCCGGGACCCCGGAAGAACGAGCCGATCATGGTGAGTACGGCCCAGAACATCAGATGGACCGTCATTAGTGAGACCGCGAACTTGCGATCCTCGGGCTTTGCCGAGGGGTTTCGGTCGATGTAGGGCGCCAGGATCAAGATCACGAGACCGATGCCGGGGATGGTCACACCGGCGACCATTGGGTGGAACACGGTGAGCAGTTCCTGCAGGCCGAGGAAGTACCACGGTGCCTTCGACGGGTTCGGTGTCTCGTTGAAGTTGGCGAGCTCGAGCAACGGTGCGTTGACGAAGATCGAAAAGATCAGCGTGAACGCCAGCACGAAAAGGGCAGCGGCGAATTCGACGACCAGCAGGTGAGGCCAGGTGTGGACCTTGTCCTGCGGGACTGCCTTGACGTCTTGGATCGAACCCGACTTGACGACGGTGAGCAGGCGCTGGGTGTGACCACCCGGGCCGGTCGGGACCGGCGCGCCAGCTTCGGCCACCGGCGCGGCTGCCGCGGTCGTGGTGGCGACGGCAGTGCCGCCACCCTCGGCCGCAGCCTTGGCTGCCTCCGAGCGCTTCAGGAGATGCGCAGGGATCTTCGATGCCGCATCGCTCGTCTCGGCGCTGGCCGCGTCGGCCGGCGCGTCAGCATCAGCTTTGGCGGCGGCCGCCTTGGCTCGAGCTTCTTCGGCTCGCTTGCGGAGATGTTCGGGGACTTCGGTCATGTCACTTCACCTTTTCCCAACGCCTAGAGCGGTCCAGAAATGCCGCCGTCTTTACGAACTCGCCAGAAGTGGATCGCCATGAAGATGACGAGCACGAACGGCAAGAGCAAGACGTGCAACACGTACCAACGCAACAACGTGTCGGTGCCGATCTCCACGCCGCCGAGCAGCACGAAGCGCACCTGTTCACCGAACACCGGCGTGTACCCCATCATGTTGGTACCCACCGTCACCGCCCAGAGGGCCAGCTGGTCCCAGGGCAGGAGATAGCCGGTGAACGAGAGCAGCAGGGTGAACTGCAAGAGGTTGACGCCGATCACCCAGTTGAACTCACGGGGCGGCTTGTAGGCCCCGTGGTAGAAGACGCGGGCCATGTGGAGGAACACCGACAAGACCATGAGGTGGGCCGCCCATCGATGCATGTTTCGCACGAGCAGGCCGAAGGTCACACTGTTTTGCAGGGTGTAGATGTCGTCCCAGGCCGCGGCTGCCGTGGGCCGATAGAAGAACATCAAGAAGATGCCGGTGACCGTCAACAAGATGAACAAGAAGAACGAGAGGCCGCCGAGGCACAGCGTGTAGCTGACCTTGACCGCGTGCCGCTTCACCTTCACCGGGTGCAGGTGGTACAGCACCGAGTTCATGATCACGTAGCTGCGGTTACGGGGGCTGTCGGTGTAGCCCTTGCGGAAGATCGAGCCGGGCCGGAAGATCGAGTTCCAGGCCTGGGACGACTGGGTCTTGTCGACCAGGTCGTTGGCCTGGTCCTGGAGTCGCTGCGGGAGCGGCTTCTTCACTTCTTCATCAGTAGCCATGAATCTGTGTCCGTCGTGAGTCGGGCGTTTCGGCGTCAGCCGAGACGCATGCCGTATCCGTAACCATGAGAGTTCGTTCGCTGGTGTGCATCGCCACCTGCGGCAGGATCACCGATCTTGCCGAGGATGATCACACCGGTGGGGCAACGATCGACGCAGAGTGCGCAACGGGTGCACACGTCGTCGTCGATCGTGAAGATCACATTGTCGTTGGGGTCAGAGCCGGGGAGCTCGGTGCCGATCGCGTCGTCGATGGCATCGGGGCGCACCATGTGGATGCACTTCCACGGGCAGATGTCGACACAGCCCTCGCACATGATGCACTCGGACTGATCGATGTGGATGAACTGCTTGGGCTTGACCTGCTTGCTCAACCAGGCCGCGTCGACCTGCTGCAAGATGTAGTCGTCGCGGAATTCGGGGAGTGGCGGATTCGCGTCGGTGGTGGTCATGACCTACGAACCTTCCTTCACCAGGGGGCGGCCGAAGGTCGACCGCTCGGGAACCTTCTCTTCGGTCTGCTTGTCGCCGCGCTTTTGCCAGGCCGACCACATCCAGACGTTGCCGCCCAAGAGCACCAGGTACAGCACCACCGCGATGAGGTCTCGCACGACGACATAGTTGATGCGAATCGGCGACCAACCACCGTCTTGTTGGCTTCGGAAGATGTCGAAGGGCCCGTAGAGGATCTTGTCGGTACGCCAGTTGAGCTCGTTGTCAGCCCAGGTCAGCCACTGGTGCGGCACGACGCCGTAGGCCCAGAACATCAAGAAGAAGACGATCATGGAGCCGAGCATCGCCTCGCCCCACGTCACGACCTGATCGGCGGGGCGGCGCTTCTGATACGCGAGGATGCCACCGACGATCACGAAGGTGATGATCAGAGATGTGACGAAGGCAACCACGCTGCGACTCCTGAAGGACAAGAGGTGCGGCCACGAACTTCGTGAACGCACGCACAAGTGTAGACCCGAAGGGGCGTGCCCCTCGGACTGGATCACCGGTTTACCACGGAGAAATTCCAAAGCAGACATCCGGCGACAGGGAATTCCTGGCATCAGAATCGGTCAGAAATTCCCGCGAATGAATCCTTGTCCGCTTGGTCGGACGTGCGACACTGCCCCTATCCTCTTGAGGTCGCGGGTGGCGCGCGCTGGCGTGCGCTGCCTCGTCTCGATCTGCTGTCTGATCAATCTGTCGGAGACCACACGGTGACCGAAGTACCCGAGCACCTCCTCAAAAAGGCCGCCGAGGCCCGAGCCCGCCTCAGTGGTGAGGCCGCGCCTGGGAGCGATGGTGGCTCCGGTGGCGACTCTGCGCCGCCCGCCGCTGCGGCGCCGGTCCCTGCTGCCGCACCGGCTGCTGCGCCGGCCATCGTCGAAGAGCCGAAAGCCCCTGAACCACTTGCGCCGTATGTGCAGGCCGCCGAGACCCGCAAGAAGGTCCCGGTGTGGATCATTCCGGTGCTCGTCTTCTTGCCCTTCTGGGCGATCTTCTATGTCGGCTACCTCGAGAACCCGCCGGCGGAGCCCGAGGGCCTCGCGTTCGAGGGCTCGGAGATCTACAGCGGCCAGTGCGCTGGTTGTCACGGTGGTGGCGGAGGTGGCGGTTCCGGTCGCCAGCTCAACGGTGGCGAGGTCTTGTTGACCTTCCCGTCGCTGGCGTCGGGCGCCAGCTACGACGGTCTCGCTGGCAACCTTCACTGGGTCGCCAACGGCACGGCCGGTTCGCAGCAGGCAGGACTGCTCCAGTACGGCGATCCTGACCGCCCCGGCGGCGCCCACGTTCCCGGCTCGTTCGGGCAGATGGCGGGCTTCTCCGGCCTCTCGGCCGAGCAGCTGGTGTCGGTCGTGTACTACATCCGCCACTCGTTCGGTGCCGAGAACATCACGCCCGAGGGCGATGACCGTGAGCTCCACGTGCTCGAAGAGGTGTACCACGTCATGGAAGAGGAGGGCGTCACGTCCTTCGAGGGCGCCTCGCTCGAGCAGATCCAGGGCTGGGTCGACGCCGCTCGCATCAAGGTCGACGAGGCCGCCGAGTAACCGCCCCGTCCCCATCGATTCGCTGAACGGTCGGGCCTTCGGGCCCGACCGTTTCGCGTTCACCGGTCGACCGACTTCGTAGGCTGCGCCGATGCGGCTGCCCGACTTTCGGCTCGAAACCCACTTCGCACGGTGGGAGTTTGCGGCTCGGCATCATCTCACCGCGTCGGACGCGGAATCGATGTCGATGCGCGACCTGTTGGCGATGGGTACCGACGAGCAACGGGCCGGGTTCGACGACCTGTGGCTCGGCTACACCGAGACGTGGGGGGCGCCGTCGCTGCGGACGGCGGCCGCAGCAACGTATGCCACCATGCAACCGGAGCAGATCCTGTGCTTCCACGGCGCGAGCGAACCGATCTTCGCCGCCAACAACGTGCTGCTCGACACCGACAGTCATGCGATCGTCGTCACCCCCAACTATCAGAGCCACGAGACCCTGCCCCTCACGATCTGCGACGCCACCGGCGTGCCGCTCGACCCGAACGACAACTGGTCGCTCGACATCGACCGGATCGCCGCCGCCATCCGCCCCAACACGAAGCTGGTCACGATCAACTTCCCGCACAACCCGACCGGGGCGATCCTCCCCCGCGACCGCTACGACGCACTGATCGAGCTGTGCCGCCACCACGGCATCTACATCCTCCACGACGAGATCTTCAACGGCCTCGGCCC
>JBCCYT010000150.1:0-10506 GCA_039188975.1 Actinomycetota bacterium | reverse complement strand
GATCGCCAAGACGCTGGGTGCGCGCATAGCGGTCACTGCGTCGGCCGGGAAGCACGTGGTGTGCCTCGATCTCGGTGCCGATGTGGTCATCGACTATCGGGCTGAGGACTTCGTGGATGTCGTGAACGATGTGACCGGCGGCGTCGGTGTCGATGTCGTGCTGGACGTGATCGGAGGCGAGTATCTGCCTCGCAACGTCTCATCGGTCGCGCGGGGCGGCCGGATCATTCAGGTCGGGGTGATGGCGGGTGGCCCGGTGCCGTTCGATGTTGGCAGCCTGTTGATGAAGCGGGCATCGGTGACCGGAACGACGCTGCGGGCGCGTCCGATCGAGGAGAAGATCGCGATCACTCGCGAGTTCGCCTCCCAGCTGCTGCCTCATGTGGCGACGGGTTTGCTGAAGCCCGTCATCGATTCGCGCTATGCCCTCGATGACATTGCCGAGGCCCACACCCGAATGGGTGAGAACGCCAATGCCGGCAAGCTCGTCATCGACGTTGCACCTGTCTGACCACTGATGCCGGTCGACCGGCTGGCCATGGCCGCCGTCAGCGGTCGGCGATACCGACGTAATCGCGGACGTCGGAGCCGGTGTAGAGCTGGCGGGGGCGGGCGATACGAGAGTTCTGCTCGAGCATCTCGTTCCAATGAGACAGCCAACCCGGGGTGCGGCCAATGGCGAACAGCACGGTGAACATCTCGACCGGGAATCCCATCGACTCGTAGATCAGACCCGAGTAGAAGTCGACGTTGGGGTACAGCTTGCGGTCGACGAAGTAGGAGTCGCTGAGGGCGACCTCTTCGAGCTTCAACGCAATGTCGAGGCGGGGGTTCTTGCCGGTGACCTCGAACACGTCGTAGGCCGCGTCCTTGATGATGGCGGCTCGGGGGTCGTAGTTCTTGTAGACCCGGTGGCCGAAGCCCATGAGGCGTCCCTCGCCGGCCTTCACGCTCTCGATGAACGCCGGAACGTTGTCGAGACTGCCGATGTCGTCGAGCATGTTGAGCACGGCTTCGTTAGCGCCACCGTGCCGGGGGCCGTAGAGGGCGGCGGCTGCGGCGGCGACGGAGCTGTAGGGATCGGCGTGTGCCGAGCCGACGACGCGTGCCGCCGTGGTGGAGCAGTTCTGCTCGTGATCGGCGTGGAGGATCAGCAGGATCTCCATGGCCTTGTGCAGGGCCGGGTGGATCTCATAGGGGTTGCCGACTTGGAACATCATGTTCAAGAAGTTCGACGGATAGTCGAGTTCGTTGTCGGGGAACACATAGGGCAAACCCATGGCGTGGCGGTAGGCGGATGCGGCCATCGTCGGCATCTTGGCGATGAGTCGCACCATCTGCTGCATGCGGTTGTCGGGGTCCTCGATGTCTTTCGACTCGGGGTAGAAGGTGGAGAGCCCGGCGACGCTCGATGTCAGCAGCCCCATGGGATGAGCGTCGTAGTGGTATGCGTCGTACATCCGGTTGCGGAACTTCTCGTGGAGGTACGTGTGGTGGGTGATCTCGTGGACCCAGCTGTCGAGCTGGTCCTGGGTGGGAAGCTCGCCGTGGATCAGCAGGTAACTGACTTCGAGGAAGGTCGAGTGCTCTGCGAGCTGCTCGATCGGGTACCCGCGGTAGCGAAGGATGCCGTTCTCGCCGTCGAGTTCGGTGATGGAGCTCTCAGCGCCGGAGGTGGTGGCGAGGCCGGGGTCGTGAAACCAGATGCCGGGCAGCAACTTGCGCCATTCGGCGGCGTCGACGCCGCCGTTGTTGATAGGGATTTCGAGCGACTCACCGGTCCGGTTGTCGGTGATGGTGATGCTCTCGGCCACGGCGTTCCCGCTCTCTGTTGATCGTCTGAGGCGGTCAGGGAGGACCGACTCGGCTTGCTGGCGTGCACGCCGGGGGTGGCCGCACGTCACCGTTGAATCTAGACGGTGGACGGCGTCCTCGGCACACCAACGGCCGCGAACTTCTGCTGATTGATCGGGCGGTCAGAGCGGGGTGTTGTCGTGTCGCCGGCGCGGCAACCGCTCGCGTTTGCCGGCCAGCATGGTCAGCGCGGCGTGGATCTCCCGCCGCGTGTCGGATGGGTCGATGACTGCGTCGATCGTGCCTCGTTCCGCGGCGATGTAGGGATTCAGGAGACGTTCCTCATAGGCCGCTTCGAGTTCGGCCCGCTCGTCGGGGGTGTTTCGGCGGTGCAGGATCTCGACTGCACCCTTTGCGCCCATGACGGCGATCTCGGCCGATGGCCACGCGAGGGCGAGGTCGTTCCCCATCCGCTTGGAGTCCATCACGATGTAGGCGCCGCCGTAGGACTTCCGGGTGGTGAGGTTGACGCGAGGCACGGTGGATCGTGCATAGGCAAAGGCCATCTGCGCGCCGTAGCGGATCATCCCGCGCCATTCGGTGTCCTTGCCGGGGTAGAAGCCGGAGGTGTCGACGAACGTCACGAGCGGCAGGTTGAACGCGTCGCACAGGGCGACGAAGCGTCCGCCTTTTTGGCTCGCCGGGATGTCGAGGGTGCCGGCGACGGTCTGCGGCTGATTTGCGACGATGCCAACGGCCCGACCGCCGATCGTGGCGAACGCGGTCACCAGGTTCGCCGCCCAGTTGGCGTGCGGTTCGAGAAGAAAGCCGTCGTCGACGACGGCGCCGATGATGTCGCGTACGTCGTAGCTGCCGTTGGCTGAGGGCGGCAACACGTCGTAGGCCTCTGGCGTCGGGCGGTCGACCGGGTCGTCGCATTCGGCGGTCGGTGGGTGGTCGTCGGTGTGGTCAGAGAGGAACCCGAGCAGTTCTGCCGCGAGGTCGTCGGCGGCGGATTCGTCGTCGACGACGAATGACGCCACCCCCGACGTGCGGTCATGTACGGAGGGGCCGCCGAGTTCTTCTTTGCTCATCGGCACCCCGGTGAACTGTTCGACCATCAGCGGGCCCGACACGAAGGCGTAGGCGTCGTTCGTCATGATGACGTGGTCGACGAGCCCGAGCATCAGTGCAGGGCCAGAGACGGTGGGGCCGCTCACGATGGCGATCGAGGGAACGATGCCGGAGTTTGCGGTGAGTTCGCGAGCGGCACCAGCCCACCCATCGAGTGCGGCGACCCCTTCGGCTGCGTCGGCACCGCTCGAGGCGATGCGAATGACGAGTGGGAGCCGTTGTTCACGCGCGGCGCGTGCACCAGCGGCGATCGTCTGGCCGTCCGACCGGATCAGGGCGCCCGCGCTGCGGGTGCCGCGGGCGTCGACCTCGATCACCCGACGTCCGGCCACGTTGCGTACCCGGGCACGCACAAACCCCTGGGCGCGGGCTCGGATCTCGGTCTCGGTCGAGGAGTTGTCCACGGCGGTCATCGGTCGTCAACCTAGCGGAATGGCCGGGATCAGCAGGTGCCTCTTCGGCTCGGTCAGGCCGGGTCGGTGGCGGTTGGTTCGATCGCTGCGAGCTGGGTGGCGGTCGTGGTGATGAGTGCGACCAGTGAGTCGATGACGGCACGGGTCGGAGCCGACGGTGGGGATCGGCGGGGGACGGCGATCCCAACCGAGCGAGGTGAGAGCCCGTCGACGGGCAGGCGTACCCATTCGCCGCTGAGATCGCGCGGCGCCGCGCTGGCGGGCACGAGCGCGGGGCCGTACCCCTGGAACGCCATCGACGTGAGGAGCCGAAGACCGTCGACCTCGGCGAGTGCCTGGAGTTGCACACCTGCTCGCCGAGCATCGGTTTCGACCTCGTCGCGAAAGGCCGTGCCGGTGGGTGGCATCAGCACGGGGTGTTCGCTGAGCTCGGCCAGCGTGAGCCGCTCGTGTTCGGTGAGCGGATGGTCCGTTGGCGCAACGATCAGTCGTTCTTCATCGAAGAGCGGGCGGGAGTCGATGTCAGGGTGATCGATCGGCAGGTTGACGACGCCGGCATCGAGCCGTTCGCTCACGATCTGGGGGAGGAGCGAGGTCGTCGTTGCCTCGATGATCACGATCTCGATCCGAGGGAAGGAGGCTCGTAACGACTCGAGGAGGGGCGCGACCAGCCAGCGGGCGGTGGTACCGATGACGCCGAGCCGGACACGGCCGCCCACGTCTTCACGCAGCGACGACAGGTCGTGTTCGATCGATCGGAGTTCGCCGATGACGCGTCGGGCGCGATCGGCCACGATCTCACCTTCGGGTGTGAGCTCGCCGCGGTTGCGGTCGATGAGCGTTGATCCCAGCTCCTTTTCGAGGCGGGCGATGTGGGTCGACACGTTGGACTGGACGGTGTGGAGCGCTCGAGCGGCGGCGGAGAACGACTGGTGCTCGGCGACGGCGAGAAGCGCATGAAGCTGGCGGAGGTCCATCGCTCGAAATGATGCCATGTATCCGCGGAAACTGTTGCATCGATGGTTCTTTTGTGTTTTACTTAGTGACAATTCAAATCCGTTCCCCGGCGCCCCCCAACTACGCCGGGTCGAACACAACCGACGGTCCCCCCGCCGGAGGTTGTCGAGAAGCGGCTGGCAGTCCCCCAAACATCGCCAGCCGCTTTTCACTTTTTCGTCCCGTTCACGCCTACGCTCGCGTGCCGTGACCCGCACCCTCGGCCTTCACGTCGGGCCCGAAACGATTGCCGCCGCTCTTGCCGAGGGCGAGCCGGCCCACGCCCGCGAGATTGCGCTCGGGGCATCCGGGCCCGCGACTGCGGCAGCGGTCGCCGCCGGCGCGGACGGCGCCGTGCTCGTTGGCGACGCGGCCCGAGACGCCGACGGCCCGATCGTGACCGATCCGTTGCTGCGGGCTGGTCGGGGCAAGACCGGTGCCCTCACCGCCGTCATCACCCACGTCGTCGGTCGCGCAGCAACGGTGGCGGGCAGCTCGCCGAACCGGCTCGCGATCGTCGTGCCCGACGACTTCGCGGCCGTCGAGCGCGACAACATCGTGGCGGCCGCCAACGCCGCCGGCTTCACCGACGTCAGCCTCGTACCCGAGAGCCTCGCCATCGCCCGCGGCCAAGGCGGCGACGGCACCCAGTTCGCGATCGGCGCCGCCTTGGTCGGGTCATTCGACGCGCCGCCTCCACTCGTCACCGCCGAAGATCTCGGGAAAATCGAACGGCCTGACACGCCACCTCCGACGCCGCCGGCGGCGCACCGGCCGGTATCGGTCTTCGATGAGCCGGCCGAACCCGAACTCCCCCCGGTGCGCGACGCTCCTACGTCGGCTGCATCGGCGCCGCCCGCCCAACCCCCCGTCCAGCGTTCCCGGCCAGCTGCGCCGGCGCCGGCTCCCGCGGCGATGGTGTCACCGCCGCCGCTGCAACCAATCCCGGAGCGAACCGTCCCGATCGGTGCACTCGCGGTGGGCGCTCTCGTCGTCATCGTCGCCATCGTGGTGGCGCTCCAAGCCCTCGGCGGCGAGAGCGACGACGCAGCCACGGTCCCGGCTACCACGACCACCCAGGCAGTGGCGACGACCACCAGCGCGGCGCCGACGACCACCGCGGTCGAGACGACCACCACATCGACCGCTCCGAGCTCGACGACGAGCACGATCACCACCAGCTCGACCTCCTCCACCACGACGACAACCACGACCACGACCCCCGTTCGTGTCTCCGCTCCCGGCCCGATCACGCTGGGAGAGGCGGGCCTGCAGTTCGACACGGGCGCGCTCGTGCGATTCGGGCAGGGCGAGACATTCGTGCTCGAACAGATCGAAAGCGTGCTGGGCGAGGCCGAGGACGACACTGGACCGATCCAGAGCGATGACTTCTGCGCGGGTCCAATCGCCCGGTTCGTGCGCTACGGCGACCTCGAACTCGTCTTCACGAGCCCGGGCGACGATCCCGACGCACCGCTCGTCTTCTCTCAGTGGTACGCCGACGGTCATCTCGAGCCAACCGGTCTCGTCACCCCGGAGGGCCTGGGAGAATCGGCGACCGTCGGCTTCCTCGAGGTCACCTTCCCCAACGCCTTTGTGCTCGTCCCCCCGTTCGAAGGTGACATCGTGGGGCTGTTTGCGATCACCAACCCACAAACCGGCGGCGTCATCAACGGCACGACACTCGGTCTCGACCCTGAGGGTGTCGTCACCACCCTGTGGGCGGGCGAAAGCTGCACCCGCGTCTTCACCTGACCGGCCGTGCCCGCTGGGATGCCGATTCGCGTGGCAGCCTGGACACGCTCAACGCCGACATGCGAAGGAGGCCGTCGATGAGAACACCCCGGTATCACCAGATCGCAGAAGCCCTCCGCATTCGAATCCTGGCCGGCGAATTCGCCGCGGGCCGGCTGCTCCCGTCCGAATCGGGACTCGGAGCAGAGTACGAAGCGAGCCGCGTCACCATCCGGCGCGCGCTCGAGCAACTCCGTGACGACGGCCTGCTCGCCAGCCGCCAAGGCCTCGGCTGGTACGCCACCGCCGATCAAGTCCGGCAGCCGCTCGACGAACTCGACACGCTCGAACACCAACTCTCGACGTCGGGCGTCGCCGCCGCCCGGCAGGTTCTCGACTTCTCGTTTCGGTCCGCCCCCGCGCCAGCCGCGGCGGCGCTGAGAACCGACCGAGTCCTCGAGGTGCGCCGACTCAACCTTGCCGACGGCGAACCGTTCGCTCGAGTCACCGTGTGGTGCCCAGAAACCCTCGGAGCGTCGCTGTCGCGCAACGACGTCGAGGCTCGGCCGTTCTACGAACTGCTGGCCGAGACCGCCGACCTCCACCTGGCCGGTGCAAGCCAGACGATCGTCGCCGGTGCCGCGTCGGCCGACGACGCAGAACTGCTCGGGATCCCGGCCGGATCTCCCGTGCTGATCTGTGAACGCGTGACCCGTGCTGCCGATGGACGCAACGTGTTGTTCAGCGAACACGTCTACCCCGGTCACCGGATGGCGTTCACCGTCGACCTGCTCCCTGGCCAACGCAGCGAAACCCCGGCCGGCTTGCGGCTGGTCGAATGACGATGACGCGACACCTGGCCTCGACGGTCGCCACCATCGCCGTCTCGCTCCTCGCGATGAGTTGCAGTAGCGGCGTCGACGTGAGCCGCGACGAAGCGGTTGAGCTACTCGTCCTCGATGGTGTCCCGCGGGAACGGGCCGTGTGCATCGTCGACGGGATCAATGGCGAGGTGTCGCTCGCCAAGATCACCGGCGTCGACCCCGACATGAGCGACGACGAACTCACCTCGCTCGCCACCGCATCAAGCGCCTGTGTCGTACTCGACCCATCGACCGGCGTCATCGGTACCGGCCCCGCGATCGATCCCGACCTCAGCGAAGGGGGCGAACTCGCGCTCGACATCGACGCAGAAATCGAACGCCTCATCGTCGGTGGCATCGAACGGTCGGTCGGCGAATGCGTCCGAGCTGCGCTCTACGCCACGCCGGACCCCATCGCCGCGCTCGAAAGCGACAACTTCGTCTCCGAAGCGCTTCGCATCTGCAACCGCTGACCCGCTCCGCTTCTCAGCGGACGTTGGTGGTTTCTCCGCTTCTCAGCGGACGTTGCCGATGATCTCGGCGGCAAACCACTCCATCATCGCGATCTTCTCATCGAGCGACTGGGTGTCCGGCCCCGGTTGATACGCGTCCCGGAACCCGACGATCACATCGGTCACGCCCGCTGCTTCCAACCGCGCGACCCCCTCCACCGAATAGGCGTCGAGGCTGATCGCATGCACCTCGAACGGCTCATCGAGTCGCCCGGCCGCCGCGCGGTGCTCGTTCACCACGCCCATCATCCGGGCCAGCTCCTCCGCATCACCGCCCCCATGCATCCATCCATCGCCCAGCCGACCGGCTCGCTCCAACGCCATCGCCGAATGACCTCCGATCAGGATCGGTACCCGCAACTCAGGCACCGGACAGAGCTTCACGGCAGGGAAGTCGTAGAACTCGCCATGATGCTCGTAGTACTCGCCGCTCGAGAGCGCATTGACGATCTCGATCATCTCGTCCATCCGGGCGCCTCGCTTGCGCCACTCGCTCCCGGTCGCCACATAGTCCTCCGGCCACGGACTCGTCCCCACCCCGAAACCGAACCGGCCGCCCGTGAGCACCCCAAGCGACGTCACCTGCTTGGCGACGATCACCGGATTGCGGATCGGGAGTTTCACCACGAACGTGGTGAAACGCAGTGTCTCGGTCACCGCAGCGAGCGCCGGGATCAGCGTGAACGGTTCGATGAAGGGCTTGCCGTCGAGAAACTCGCGGGTGCCATCCGCGTTGTATGGATAGGTCGCGTCGCTCTCGGCCGGGTACAGGATCGAGTCGGGCACCACCATCGAGTCGAACCCCAACGCCTCGGCCTTCTTCGCCAACGGTGCATAGAACGACGGATCGATCATCGATTCGGCATACGAAAAGCGCATGCGGGCGTTCTATCGCAACCACGGAGGGTGTTGTTACTCCGTCGCTCTGTACGGACTACCCCGAGACGTCTAGCCTTACGGCTAACTCTCCCGACGGACGTGCCCCCATGGATCCATCACCCGAGTTGACCATCGCAGCGTTCCAAAGCCTCTCGACGCATGTCGCGATCCTCGACCGCGACGCGAACATCGTGTGTTGGAATCAGGCCTGGGATGACTTCGGATCAGCAAATGGCGCCCATCGCATCACCGACTGGCGTCGGTACAACTACCGAGACGTCTGCCTGATGGCCGCGGATGACGGCGACGACTTCGCCTTGCTCATTGCCGACACGCTCAGCCAGACGCTCCGCGGGCGCCAGGGACGGCGCACGTTCGAGTATCCATGCCACGGCCCCACCGAGGAGCGGTACTTCGAGATGACCATCACGCCGCTCGAGCACCGAGGGGAACGGTTCGCCATCATCGAGCACGACGACATCACCCAGCATCGGCTGCGGCGAGAACTCGAACCGGTGGGCTGAGCGCGCTTCGTCCGCTAGATCTCCGGCCAGCGACGCTGCCGCCGTCGAGCCCGACGGCTTGGATCGCCGAGTGTCCACGCTCGCCGCCACACGCCGGCCTCGGGGCCGGTGAGCGACGGGCTGTCGGTTGCGTGCGCTCGACGTCGTGCGGAGTACCAGTCGGTCGTGGCTTCATCCGCCAACGCCGCCACCTCGCGCTCGATACGGGCGGCGAAACGGGTGGCGTTCTCGTCGTCGGTCGGGGTGACGGGCCGACCGAACGTCACCGAGGTGTGACTCGGCCGCGGAAGCGATCGACCCTTTCGCAAGATGCTGCCCGTGCCTGCGACATGGACGGGAACCACTGGTGCGTTCGTTTTTGCGGCGAGGTAGGCCGCGCCGCCTCGGAACGGCTGCCCCCACCCATCCGGGCTCCGGCCACCTTCGGGGTAGATCAACAAGCTCCAGCCATCGGCGATGAGTGCGGCTGCGAGATCCGCACTCTTGCGACCGACCTTGGTTCGTTCGATGGGGATTGCGCCGATCGCGAGCGCCGACATGGCGCCGGTGATGCGGGTGCCGAAGAAGTAGTCGGCTGCGGCCCCGACGATGATCTTGTGACGCCACGGTTCGGGAATCGACGTCAAGAGCAGGGGGGTGTCGAGGTGACTGTGGTGGTTCGCGGCGAAGATCAGCGGACCGGAAATGTCGAGAAGACGATCCTGACCTTTGCGATCCGGTGATGCGAGTCCGGCCACGGCAAGCCGCATCGGGCCGTCGACGATCGCTGCCCGGGCCATGCGGGCCGGTTTCGATCGAGCCCACTCGGTGTCGTAGTCGGCACCGGTGGTGCGCTGGCGCGGAAGGGGGGCAACACCCTTGGGTGTCGACGGCGCGCGCATCGGAAACTCCGCCGCGCGCATGATGCGAGAGGGGCGAAGGGCAGCAGGCACCTTCGGGAGGTTGAGCTGGCGGGCCAGCTTGCTCATGGCTGCCTCATCACCTTCGTGCGGCGCGCCGTGCGGCTCATGTCACGTCCGCCATCAGGATCGGTGGGTTGTGCATGTAGGTGATCGACGGCGACGAGCCAACGGTGTCCGATGCCATCTCGAGCGCGTCCTGCATGGTCGACGCCGGCTGGAAGCCGAGGCGTCGCACCGCACGGGGATCGCCACCGACGACGATCACCTTGCCCAGCCACTCGAGGGCATGGCTGCCCCAGTACCACATGTAGAACGGGTGAACGCCGTGGTATGCGTAGCTGTTGCGGTACAGGTGGATGTACCACTCGTCCTCCGCGAACTGCTTCTCGTACTTCTGTTCGAGTTCGATCGGATCGGTGGTCTCGGCGAGGAGCTGCTCGAAGAAGTCGATGTAGCTCGGGTGGTGGACCGGGTGGAACTCCCATGGGGTGGGGTGGCTCATGATGAGCACACCGCCTTCACGCACCAGTGGCTTGCCGCGGTACATGTTGAAGAAATAGCCGAGGCCAAGGCACATCACCAGGATCGGGTTCATGACCGAGTTGACGTTGTAGGGGCAGATGTAGGGCAGCCCGAACGCCAGCACGTCGGTCTGGCCCTCGACCGGCACGAGGTGCTGCTTGAAGCAGTGCTCGAGGGTGACCTCGTGGACCGATTCGACGTTGCCGGCCTGCACCGACGTGAGTTCGTAGGGG
>JBCCYT010000149.1:0-10524 GCA_039188975.1 Actinomycetota bacterium | reverse complement strand
GGTGCTCCCCGGTTTCGTCGACTGCCACACCCACATCGGCTCGAACATGTTGCTTCGCGGTCTGTTGGAGGACGTACAGATCTTCGAATGGCTCGAGACCATGTGGAAGCTCAAACGCAACTTCGACCACGAGACGCTGTATTGGGCATCGATGTGTGGCCTCATCGAGATGGCGAAATCGGGCATCACGTGTTTCAACGAGCACTTCGACGGCTACGCCGTCACCCCTGAGGTCCGTGCTCTGGACGAGATCGGGCTGAAGGCAACACTCGGGTACGGCTTTGCTGACCGCGGGATCTACGCCGACGCAACGACGTGGTCATGGGCCGCGATCGAGAACTTCGACAAGGCCGCGGTCGGTGCAGCGGAAATCGATGGCGACCGAGTCCGGCTCGCGCTCTCGCCTCATGCGACCTACTCGTGCGGCGAGGACATGTGGCGAGCGCTCCGAGCGCTCGCCATCGATCGAGGACTGTTCCTCCACACTCATCTGGCCGAGGGTGTGAACGAACACGACTATGTCCAGCAGACCTACAACGCCACGCCGACGCAATGGCTCGCCGACATCGGATTCCTCGGGCCGGAGGTGACCGCGGCTCACTGCTCGATGATGAACGCTGATGACATCGCCGTGCTCGGCGAGCACGACGTCAAGGTTGCGCACTGCCCTGTGTGCAACGCCAAGCTCGTGTCGGGAACGATGGACCTCCAAACGATGTGGAGCGAGGGGATCACCGTCGGTCTCGCAACCGATGGCCCCGCGAGCCACAACTGCCTCGACCCATTTCAGGAGATGAAGTACGCCGCGATCACCCACAAGCAGGCAACAACGGACCCGACGTTTCTCACGACTCGCCAGGTCATCACGATGGCGACGCGGGAAGCGGCCAAGGCAATGCACCGCCCCGAACTCGGGACGATCGCGGTCGGAGCGCCCGCCGACATCACGGTGGTCGACGTTTCCGGCTCCCATGTCGCGCCGGGATACGACGTCGAGGCGACCCTTGTCTACGGGAGCCGGGCGAGCGACGTCACCCACACGATCGTCGATGGTGTGGTCGTGGTCGACGGCGGGGAGATGGTCGGCATCGACGAAGAGCGGGTCGTCGCCGAATTCACCAGGCACGCGCTCGCGCTGCGCGACCGATCGATCTGAGCCCGCGGGTTCAGTCGTCGCGTTCAGCCTCGGCGCGAGCAAGGAAGTCGGCAGCGAAGGCGGCGAAACGATCGTGCAGCTCGGTCGTGACGACACTCGTTGCCAGTTCGGTCAGCTGATTGACCTGGAAGGTCAGCGTGGGAAGCCCGTCAGCGGGTAGCCCGCGGTCGGTGAACGGTTGCCACAGGTGCCGTTCGAAGATGTCACGGAAGCGGGCGGCGATATCGGCGACCGCTGTTTGCAACGCTTCGTACTCGTCGAGAATCTCCGAAATCGGTACGCCGAGTCGGGCGACGGCGGGGCCAATCTCGGCGAACGTGCCATTGGACACGACGATGTCGGCACCGTCGAGCGTGATGAGTCCCAGTTCGACCGCCCGGGTGATGTCGTCGGGAGCAAGCTGGGCCCCGTCGAATCGTGCGGCGAGTTCCACCAGCGACAGCCGAACCGGTTCACGACCGAGCGACGGCGCGATGTCGTTCACGCCGAGGAGGTGATCGAGGGTGCGGCCTGCATTCCACGAGTCGAGTGCCTCCTTGATCGCGGCGAGGGAAAACCCTCGCTGTTGCAGATGTGCGATCAGCCGGAGCCGCTCCCGATGCGCCGAGCCGTAGTAGCCGACCCGCCCCCGGCGCTCCGGCGGCGGCAACAACCCCTTGTTCTGATAGAGCCGCACCGTTGACGCGGGAATTCCTGCATGGTGGGCGATCTCGTCGATCGTCTGGTCGACGGGTGTCGGTTCCGTCGGTGTCGCGCGTTCAGACATCGCCTTCAGTGTGCCAGCGCTCGACCGAGACTGTGGCATCATTCACCGTGCTACTGTTTACTAGCATGGTGTATGCTCGCACTATGCGAAGGTTCCTCCAAACCTCACCAACGTGGATCCGCCGGGCGTGCGCCGACGGCGTGCTCTGGCTGCTGTGGGCCGCCATCGCGCAGCCAACGTGGACGGCCCTCCTGCTCGTGCTGTCTCCGTTCGTACTCGTTCCCCTCGGTCTCCGATTGACCGTCGCTGCAGGTCCGACCACACCGATCATCGACCGCGTCATCCGCTGGGCACCGGCGCTCGCGTTGAGTGCCGGTGCCAGCTTCCTCCCAACGGCTGGATGGTTGGCCGCGCTCCTCACCGTGCCCTGGTTCGCCTTCACCGTGACGACAGCCGGGATCGGCGTGGCGCGACTCCTCTCGCGGAGACGTCTCGCCGACCCCGCCATCGGAACCGACGCCGGCCTGCTGTTCCTCGCGGTGGGCGGAGCTTGGCTCACCATCAGTCGAGCCGGTCTCAACCCGCTCGGCTTCAGCGACGCCATCGTCGAACTGACCGCCGTGCACTTCCACTATGCGGGATTCGCGTTGCCGACTGTGGCTGGATTCGTCACCCATCGCCGCAACGGAAGCGCTCTCGTACCGGCGGCCGTCATCATTGGCGTTCCCCTCACCGCCCTCGGTATCACGATCGGCGGCTGGCTCGAATGGACGGGCGCAACGGTGATGGCGATCGCCGGGATGGCCACCGCGATGGCGATGCTCCGGGCGGCGACAACCACCGTTGGCGCCGCGCGGACGCTGCTGACCACCGCCGGCGCCGCCTTGCTCGCCGGGATGGGGCTGGCGATTGGATGGGCGTGGTCGATCCGGTTCGGCTGGTCGTTCCTCGCCCTCGAGACAATGGCCGCAACCCACGGATCGCTCAACGCACTCGGGTTCGGCCTGCTCGGGCTCATCGGCCTCAACCTCCTCACGACCACCACCCCTGACGACGCGCAGACCAGCGTCCATCTCGGCCGCCCGACCCGAACCCACCTCGAAGAGCTCCAGCGCCGAGCGGATGCGCAACCGACAACCAACCCGATCGGGATGCTGCACCGGCCCGTGCCGCCCGGCTTTCACGCGAAGCAATGGTGGCGACGAGCGGGGCACGACGACTTCGAAACCGCCGTTGAGGCGATCCGACGCTGGCGGGGGCACGCCGCCGCAGGAATCGCTCTGGCCCCCGAACAACCCGCGATCACCGAGGGCCAGACGCTGGCTCTCACCATCCCCGTCGCACCGATCAGCGTCAGCGCGACGTGTCGAATCGTCGAGGTGATCGACGAACCGAACCGGTACGGCTTCACCTACGCGACGCTGCCGCACCATCCCGAGGACGGCGAGGAGTCCTTCATCGTGACCCGAAACAACGATGGGACGGTCGATGTGATCGTCACCGCGATCTGGCGACCGGCCACCCTCGCCAACCATGTCTGCCCGCCGCTGACGCGATTCCTTCAGGACCGGGCGATCAACCGCTATCTGGACGGGATCGTCGCCCCGGCCACGCGCCGCGCCGCAGGGGCACGATGATCCGCGCCATCGAAGGGACCATCGAACGCAGACTGCTGATCAACTACCGAGTCGATCCGTCGGTCGCCGCCTCGCTCCTCCCCGCCCCGTTCGAACCGGTCCTCGTCGGCGGTGTCGCCGTCGCCGGCATCTGTCTGATCCAGTTGCGAGTTCGTCCGCAGGGGCTCCCGCAGGCGGTCGGGGTGCGGTCGCTCAGCGCTGCGCACCGCATTGCGGTGACGGGACCTGCGGGCGCCCACGCGGTGTACATCCCCCGCCGCGACACCACCTCACGGCTGGCACGTGCCGTCAGCGGGCGCTTCTTTCCTGGCCACCAGCACCTCGCCCAGGGCTCGCTGCGAGATCACCACGGTCACCTCCACGCCGAGTTGGCCAGCTACGACGGATCGACCCGCATCGCAATCGATGCAACCCGAGCGACCGCACTTCCCGCGTCGTCCATCTTCCACTCACTCGACCAGGCATCTGCCTTCTTTCACGAGGGAGCAACCGGCTACTCCGATCGCGATACCGGCGGCGGCTTCGACTCGATCGAGTTCGAGACCAACGCATGGATGATCGAACCGATCGACATCGGTCACGTCGAGTCCTCGTTCTTCAGCAACACCCAGCGGTTCCCGGCGGGATCAGCCGAACTCGACAACGCGCTCCTCATGGCCGACATCCCTCACCGTTGGATCGCCCGAGAAGGTTTGCGTCACCCGGCCCCCGGCCCGCAGGACGCGCCATACTGAACCATGGTCTTTCGGGGCAGACGGAACAAGCAGTCGGATGTGGGCGATGCCGCGGTGCCGCCTCCCCCACCATCGGCCGTCACGCCGGTCGATCCAACCGCCAACCCCGACACCATCGAGGGGCTGGCTCGAAAGGCCGAGTCCGAACGACACCTCGCCCTCGCCGGCATCCCCATCAATGACGAGCTCCCCCGCATCGAGTCCGAATCTGAATCCAGCCGTCGAGACGAAACCGAAGTCGCCTACCGAGCGATGGCGCTGATGGCGGTCGCCATCAAGGGTGAAGGGCACGCGTCTGAGGATCCCGAGGTTGTTCGCGGTCAGATGGCCGGCCTGATCGAAGGGCTCGGTCTCCACAAGTTCTTCACCGACGACGAACGGGCGTTCATCGACCACCCCAACCCCGAAGAACACGAGTGGATCCAGTTCTCGTGGCGCTATGAAGCATGCTGGGTGATGCACTGGGCGCTCGGCTTCGTCGACGAACTCGAGCCACCGACCAGCCAATGCGATCCATCCAAAACGGTTGGCATCATCAACAACCGCGGCCGAGATGGCTACCTCACCGACGCTCGCCTCCGCCCCCAAGCAGAGATTCTGGATCAAGCCGATCTGGCATTTCGCTACCACTGGGCGATCCGAGAAGCACAGATCCAAGGCGGGCGCATTCCCGGCGTTCAACGCGGGGTCGTCATGGAACGACACAAGGCACTGAATTGGTTGATCGGGGTCGGAGAGTCCTGGGACAGCGTCCCGACCGACACCTGAGCGCGACGCCGACCCCGTTCAGCCGACGTCGGCGGCAATGACATCGGCCCGCCGCTCATCGATCGTGCGGCGCCACAGCGGCGCCACCACGGTCGCGTTGTCGCCCGGTGAAGCGGTGCGCGGTGCAGCTCCACCCTCAGTGAACGCATCGACGAGCGCCAGGTCACGGAGTCGGCGGGCCTCCGCGAGTCGAGCGGAGATCATTGCGGTACCCGTCGCCGGCCAGTGCGGCGTCGGCATGAGCTCGGCTTGGCGGCGGTTGCGCAGCAACGTCGATTCGTGGATCGACGGGTCGTAGCCATAGCGCGACTCGAGCTGGTTCAACATGTGGCGATCCATCGATCCACCTCCTTCCAGAATCGGTGCAGGCGTGCGAACGAACGACGCACGGCGAGGCCGCGAGTCGCGGCCGTCAGCGCCAAACAGGTCGGACGCCTCTGGCGCGAATGACCAATGTCATCTCATGCGAGCCAACGGCGGACGATTGAGCACCTACAGTCGCGGGCCGTGGCGACTTCGGACACCCTGATCGACGATCCCGGCGAGGTTCGCCTTCCTCACGTCACCCGGACGCCGCTGCTCGCCGTCGCCCGCCGCATCGGGTTTGCCCTGTCGCTCGTGCTGTTCGTGGCGATCGTCGTGCTGCTCGGACGCGACGGCTACCTCGACGACAGCGGCGGCACCATCGGTTTCCTCGATGCGCTGTACTACGCCTCGGTCACCGTCACCACCACCGGGTACGGCGACATCACCGCGGTGTCCGATGGCGCCCGGTTGGCCACGATCACCTTGATCACACCGGCCCGCATCGTGTTCTTGATCCTGGTCGTAGGCACCACCGTCGAGGTGCTCACCGACCGTTCGCGTGAACTACTGCTCATTCGACGCTGGAGGCGCCGCGTGAAAGACCACTACGTCATCTGTGGATTCGGTTCCACCGGAGCATCGGCTGCGGCCGACCTCGTCCGGCGCGGGGTCAACCGCGACGACATCGTCGCGGTTGACGTCGACGCCGAGGCAGTCGAACGGGCAACGAACGCCGGCTTCGTCGCGATCCACGGCAACGTCACCAGCCAAGCGGTTCTGCGCCAGGCCGGCGTGCCCGATGCCAAAGCCATCGTGGTCGCTCCCAACCGAGACGACACGGCGGTGCTCACCACGCTCACAATCCGAGAGATCAATGTCTTGGCGCACGTCGTCGCTGGTGGCCGAGAGCAAGAGAATCTGCACCTGCTGGAACAGGCCGGCGCCGACGAGGTGATCGATGCAACGGCGGCCGTCGGCCGAATGCTCGGCATCGCGACCCGATCACCTGCCGCCATCGGGGTGCTCGATGAGCTGCTCCAAGCCGGCACCGGGATCGAGCTCACGGAAGTCGAGTGCGACCTTCCGACCGACACGCCCGCAGTGCCCGAGGGCGCGTCACTGGTGGCGGTGATCCGCAACGGCCGCCATGTCCGTCCCGACGCAGCCGGTGAGCCGCGCCCGGGCGACCGCCTCGTCGTGCTCAACGACCGCGACTACGCACCCGACGCCTGAGTACCGCCAACCGAGTGCCGACCACGCGATCGCCCCACCCTCAGGCGCCACCCAGAAACGCACGCACGGCGTCAGCGTCGCCCTCGACGACCAGCCCCGTTTCGTCGAGGTCGCGCCGATTCCACAACAGCAACAGCAAGTCGTCGGGCGCGCCGACGAGGCGACCAGCACCCCCGTGATCACCGGCGGTGACATCGACCCGGCCAGGCTTGGCGCTGAGGGTGACCGTCCAGGAACGGGGCGGTTCGTCCGACGTCAAGACCACCGGGGCGGTTGCGGTCTGTTTGCCACGGGTGCGCACGAACGTGTCGAGGAACTCGTCGACCCCGTCGGCGGCGACGTCTTCGACAATCGGCGTCGGCAGACCGGCAGCGGCCTCGACATCGCACCGGTGCACTGTCGTCTCGTGCAACTGGCGGCGCGTCCACCAGGCGACGGTGTTCTCCGAGCCAGGGTTGAAATTGGGGCACGACGCCGCCGGTTCCGTCGTCGCAAGCGTGGTCACGAGCATCTGCAGGCCTTCATCGAACCAGGCGAGCAGTTCCTCCCGATCGAGCTTCGATGCGGTGAAGCGGGGTCCGTCCATCGATCGCTCGTTCACGATCCGATTCGCCCAACGATGCACGCCACCGAGATGAGCAATGACATCGCGGAGCTTCCACCGACCCACCTTGGGCACCGGCGCAGCGAGGTCGCCGGCTCGGGCGACGCTCAGGATCCGGGCTCCCTCGGCTGCGATTCGCTCGGGTGCGTCCACTGACGCATCGTTGCACACGACGCGCCCGGCCCACTCGAGGCCGGTTTCGTATTTCCGGCCGATCACGTCCTCCTCCTACCATCACCGCGATGTCGAAGGGCAGGGGCGCGGGCAGCGTGGACAGCGAAGATCACGAGACCTTCGAAGCTCGCTGCCGAGCGGGGATCGAGACCTGGGTGGCCGATCATCTCGGTGGCGAGGTCGTCGCAATGGAGCGATTGGAGCGCTGGCGGCCGCAGTGGAAGGTGTCGTACACGTCGGCGGGCACGACGGGTTCGGTGCTCGTACGAGGCAACCGTCCGATCGCTCCGGTCGAGGCGCTGCGCTTCGAGATGGAGTGCATGCAGGTTCTCGAAGCCAACGGGATCCTCGTTCCCCACATCTACGGCTGGATGGACGAACCGGCCGCGTTCGTCATGGACTGGGTCGATACCACGGATCGTGCTCCCGGGATGCTCCACACGGCAATCGACAACCCGTCGGAGATGGACGACGACCGATGGCAGGCGATGCTCGGCTACATGTCGCATCTCGCCGCGGTGCATGCCGTGCCGGTCAGCGAATTTGCCCACATCGACCGGCTCGCCGATCCTCCGAGCGAACCCCGCGACATCGCGCTCCACGCAGTTGACCGCATGTTCGCGATGGGCGAGATGGCGGGGAACATCGACCCGTCGCTGTCGTATCTCCAGCGCTGGTTGCGCCGCAACGCACCAACCGACCGCAACGATGTCCGGTTCCTGTGTGGCGACGCCGGGCAGTTCATGTCGCGGGGCCCCGAGGTCGTCGCCCTGCTCGACTTCGAGATCGCGAACGTCGGCGACACCCACTGGGATCTCGCCTGCTTCCGCGGCCGCCACCCCTACGAGAACATGGGCGACATCCCCGCGCTCTACCGCGAGTACGAACGGGTCGCCGGCACCGCGATCGACCGTCGGGTCGTTGGCTACTACACCGTCGCGTTCCTGCAGCTCGCCGTGATCGGGGCGACGTTCTTCATGATCCCGGAGATCCGAGGCGGCAACTGGATCGAGGGCATGCTCGAAAAGGCGAGCATCACCCGCCGGGCCTACGAGGCAATCGCCGAACTCCAGGGCATCGAGCTCGACCACGACCTGCACCTGCCCGAACCGACACCGGATTCGTTCGAAGCATCGGGTCTCCGCAAGCTGATCGCCGACATCGGCCGGCTCCCGACCTCCACCGCCTTCGCCGAATGGGAACGCGACCTTCTCGGCGCAATCCCCGACGTCTTGCTCAACTACACCCGCTATCGCAGCTGGTTCGAACGGGTGTCTCGGGAAGACATCGAACGTCTGCTCAGCGCGTCATTCGATGATCTTGCAACGGCCGACGTCGCACTCCAGGCCCGCATCGATCTCGACGACCCGGCCGACGACGAGGGGATCGTGCGGCTCATGCATCTCCGCATGCTGCGCCTCTCGATGATCATCACCGGCACCGATCCCGACGAAGCCAACCCGTTCTTCTACATCCTCGAACCGGTCATCGATCGCTAGCTCGACCGGGTCGCCCAGACGGCGTAGAGCGGGTCGCCGATCGCACCGTTGTTGCGATGCTCCCCGACGGGGGGATCAAATCCGTCGGTGAGGTCGAAGTAGCGCCCGACGATCTGCACCCGACCGCGATCGTTGTTGGCAAGCCAGCCTCTGATCGCTTTGGTCGGGAAACACCGGTTCGAGAACGTGCAGACGAACACACCACCCGGTCGCAGCACCCGAGCAACCTCGGCAAAGACGTCGAGTGGCCGGTTGAGGTAGTCGACCGACACAGCGCAGGTGACCGCGGCGAACACCTCGTCGTCGAACGGCAGGACCGGTTCGACGTTGAGGTCTTTCACCACCCACTCGTCCGCCATCTCATTCGCCGCGAGCTCGGCGGCGTTCATACCCGTGATCACAAGCCGTTCCGGTTTGGTCGGGAAGTGCGAGATCCACGACGAGCAGATGTCGAGCACCGGGCCGGACCCCTCCCCGGTGAGTCCCAGCTCTTCGTACACGGCGCCGACCGCTTCGATCGCGCCATCGTCGATGTGGGTGACGAGTCGGTCGAACGCATAGAAGTCGGCGTCGTCGGTTTCGTCATCTCGGGCAAAGAAACCGGGTGGGAAGTCGGTGAGATGGCGGGGGTCCATGTCGCCATCGTCGCATCGGAGTGAGCCGCGTGTGGGTTCGGGCGCCCCATCGAGTCGCCGACGGGACGACTCTGTAGAGTCGGGTCTCTCATGGGCGGCGAGCAGGCAACAGCTGACCAAGCACTGCGACGACCCCGCTCACGCGAAGCGGTCGATGCGTTGATGCTCCGCGCCCAGCAGAACGACCCGCACATCGACGACGACCTCGTCGCGGCAATCGACGGAGCCCAGGAATACCCCGAGGTGCTGCTCCCCCTGCTCCATGTTGCGCTCATCCGGGCCCTCACAACCGACCGCGAGGTCTGGAGCGCGATCGAGACGCTCGAGCGCGAGGCTCGACGGCACCGCAATCACGCCCTGTACGCCTCAGCACTGATCCACCGAGTCGAGTACGAAGCCAACGACGACATCGTCGCCACCCGGTTCGACGTCCTCGTCGAGGCACGGCTCCTGCTCGACGACACGTCGTCGGTCACCCGCGACCGCATCGCCGGGTTGATCGTGCTCGCCATCCGACTGTGCAATCTCCGGCTCTACGAAACCGCCCTCGACACCCTCGAACAGGCGGTACAGCTGGCCGAAGACCTCGGCCGACCCATCGACCGCATGCGCCCTCTGACCATGAACCGGGCGTTGACCTCCTCGTGCATGGCGCTCGACGCCATCGAGGCAGGCGAGATCGACATCGCCAAGCGCTGCCTCGGTCAACTCGAACGCATCGCCGCGGACCCCGGCGTCGAACTCCCGTCGCAGTGGACCCTGGAGATCGAGGCGTACCGGATCCTCCTCACCGCCCTGATCGGCGGCGACGAACTCGACCCCGACGTGGTCGAGACACTCATCGCCCGGCTGGAACTCGACCCCAGGCGAGTGCCCATGCTGCTCCGGCTGGCGACGCCCGCGTCGTCGTGGGCTGAGCAGCCCGATCTCGACACGGTCGAACCTCGCGTCGTGACCTTCGCTCACTTTCTCTACGGCCGAGCCCTCGAACGATCCCAGGGCGACAGCCCCGCCCTCTGCGCTGCCCGGCGCCATGCCCAACTCCTCGCCGCTCAGGCGTGGCACATACGCG
>JBCCYT010000148.1:0-10534 GCA_039188975.1 Actinomycetota bacterium | reverse complement strand
TGCCACGGCTACTACGCCGACTACTCCCGAACCTTCCACGCCGGGCCCGGCGAACCGAGTGCGGAGCAGCGAACGCTGTACCGAATCGCGCACGAACAGGTCCATCACAACATGGCGATGATCGAACCAGGGCTCACGTTTGCCGGCTACAGCGAGCGGGCCTGGGATCTTCCCGACCGTTTCGCGGCGCACCGCTACTACCTCTCCGCTCACGGGGTCGGCATGACCGGTGAGTACCCGTACCTGTACCACGCTCAGGACTACACGTCGTTCGGCTACGACGGGGTGATCGAACCGGGGATGACCCTGTGCATCGAGAGCTTCATCGGCGGTCCCGACACGCGCGAAGGCGTCAAGCTCGAACAGCAGGTCCTCGTCACCGAAACCGGAACCGAGTTGATGTCGCAGTACCCCTTCGACGACCGCCTGCTCGCTTGACCGCAATCGAGGCCCGCTGATGGGCGCGCTGTTTGGATCACTCACCTCGCTGTTCATCGGCCTGTCGGATCTCTTCTTGGTGAAGACGACCGGCCGATCGCACACGATCACCGTCACCATCCTCGCCTTCGCAACCGCTGCCGCGACATCCGTGGTGGGAATTGTCCTCCTCGACGGGGACCCCATCGGTCGCGATCTGTTGATCGGCGTCGGCGCCGGCATTTTCATGGGGCTCGGGCTCGTCACCTATTTCCAGGGACTCACCCTCTCGTCGGTCGGCATCGTGGCCCCGCTCATCGCGCTGCAAGTCGCGCTCTGGCCGCTTGGCTATGACGTCCTCGATGGAGCCCGACCCTCGGGTGTGGTGTGGGTGGGGGTGGCGGTTTCGATCGCATCGCTGCTGTTGACCACGATTTCACCAGAGCTGGGAGATCGGGTCGGATCTGGCGTTCGATGGGGCCTCCTCTCCGGGACTGCGTACGGCATCGGCACCCTGCTCAGCGGGCTCACGAGCGAAGATTCGGGGATGTGGTCGGTGCTGGCGAATCGCCTGTCGAGCCTGATGCTCGCCGTGGTGATGGCACTCGTGATGGGTTTGCCCTTGGTCGTGCCGAAGCGAAGCCTGCCGGTGGGGATCATCGGGGGCATCTTCGGTGGGCTCGCGCTGCTGTCCTTCGTGTACGGCACCCAGCGGTACGAATTGGCGATCGTCGGCGTGACCGGTTCCCTGTTCCCGGCCGTCAGCGCCTTTCTGCTCTGGCGATTCCTCGATCACCCACTGCGTTGGTGGCAAGGTGTCGGTATCGCCGGTGTGCTCCTCGGCACGTCGCTCGTTGCGATCGGTTGACCGGCCATCGAGCACCGAGGTGGCGGGTCAGGCTTTGGTCGACGCCTTGGGTCGCACATCGGTCACCGTCGGGTAGAGCGCGGCGGCGACGAGCGCGAGCGCCAGCACGCCAGCCCAGTGGCTGAGGGCGTGGTAGCTCGTGGCCTCGACGATCACGCCCGAGAGCAGGCCACCTGTCGCACCCGATGCGACCATCGTGAAATCGGCCGCGCCCTGCACTGCCGCTCGTTCTTCGACCGGGAACGCCGAGGTGAGCATTGCGCTGCCGGCGATCATCGCGAACGACCAGCCGATGCCGACGAGAAACAGGCCGACGAACACCCCGAGGCTGTCCTCGGGGTCGGTGTGTGAAGCGAGCTCAGCACCCGAAAACAAGATGACCCCGGCCGAGCCCACCATCAAGACGGTCGGCAGTCGATCGACGAGCCACCCGACGATCGGCGAGAAGAAGTACATCCCGACGATGTGTAGCGAGATCACCAGCCCGATGATCCGCACTTCATGGTTGCCTTCATCCATGTGAAGCGGTGTCACGGTCATGACCGCAACCATCACGCCCTGGCCGATTGCCATTGCGAAGACGGCGATCGCAGCGAGACGGTGACGGGCGAGCTTGCGGAATGACTCGCCGAGGCTGGTCTTCTCAGCAGGTTTGGTCGACCCGAGTTCCTGGGCCAGCAGCAGCGGATCGGGCCGGAGATAGGTGTTGATGATCACCGCGGCGATGGCGAACACGGCGATACCCATGAGATAGGGGCCGGCGAGTTCGTCGAGGCCGAGGAGGTTGGCGGCGACCCAGCCGCTGCCGCCAAGGGCGACCGTGGGGCCGAGCACCGCGCCGATCGAGCTGGCCCAGACCACGATGCCGATGTCGCGGGCCCGACTGTCGTCCTCGGACAGGTCGGCCGCGGCGTAGCGGGCGGCGAGGCTGCCGGCCTGCCCGACCCCGATCCCGAGGATGCCGATGACGAGCAGGGGGTAGAACGAGGTCAATACGGCGAGAAATGCGATGGCCGCTCCGATGGCGCCGACAATCCACGAGCGAAGCAACCCCGGGCCGCGACCGTTCAGCGCCATGTAGCGGCCGAGCGGCACGGCGGCGAGCGCGCCACCGATCGCATGCATGGTCGCCGCGAGTGTCGCAAGCGTGTCGCTGTCGGTGATCTCCTTGGCGACCAGGCTGGTCGCCGCAAAAGACGCGGTCATCCCCATGCCCGCGGGGAACACCGACCCGATCAGCACCCACCGGGTGCGAGTTCGCGCTGCGGCGACATCGAGGCTGTGGTCGTCGCGGCGAAGATCGGTCATCGAACCGAAGCCTGCCATACTCCGGGCATGGAGCCCGTACGCGTTTGGCGATCTTCCAAGGTCGACGTCCGCGAGAGCCACCTGGGTGGGCTGGCCGTCTTCGCGAACGCTCCGATCGCCAAGGATGAACCGGTCGCGGTGAAGGTCGGTCACCTCGTCGATTTCGAAGAGGTGCTGCGGCTCACCGATGAGATCGGCGACTTCAGTCTCCAGATCGGTGAGGGCATGTTCTTGAGCCCGCGTCACGCCGACGAGTACGACGACATGGTCGTGCACATCAACCATGCTTGCAACGCCAATGTCGGCTTCCAGGGCAACGTCACCTACGTGGCCATCCGCGACATCGAGGCGGGTGAGGAGCTCTGCCACGACTACGCCATGGCCCGCGTGGAGCCATACCGACTCAAGTGCCTGTGCACCACCGGCCTGTGTCGAGGCTTCGTCATGGAGTCCGACTGGCAACGTCGGGATCTGCAGGAGCGCTACGCCGGCTATTTCATGCCCCACGTCCAGGCCCGGATCGACCGGCAGGCGTGAGTTCGGAACGCTCGACGCCGGCTGGCCTGGCCGGGTCGACGATCGCCGTCGTGTGCTGGGCGGCGGGCAACGTCATGGTCGTTCGGGCGCCGATGGACGGTTTACAGATCGCGTTCTGGCGCATCTTCCTCGGTGCGGTGGTCTTCACCGCGATCGTGTACGCCTCCGGGCGCCGTCTCGACCGGCAGATGGTGCGAGCGGTTGCCCCGGCCGGGGTGGTGATCAGCCTGGAGATCGCGGTGTTCTTCGTCGCGATCCGAGCGTCGACGGTCGCCAACGCAACCGTGATCTCGAACCTCACGCCGATCGTGTTGCTGGCGGTTGCCGCTCGTGCGTTTCAGGAACGGGTGACAGGGTTGCTGGTCGCCGTCACCGGCGTGTCGCTCGTCGGTGTCGTGCTCGTCGTCTTTGGATCGACCCAGCACACCTCGTGGCAACCGGTGGGCGACCTGCTGGCGTTTGTCGCCATGTTCTTGTTCGCGGCCTACTTTGCCACCGCCAAGCGAGGCCGAGAGACCGTTCCGATCCTCGAGTTCCAGGCGTGTCTGTGGATTGTGGGCACGGTCGTGTTGTTTCCGGTCGCCGTTGTCGATGCCGGTGGTGTCGACGTCCCGTCGTGGCATCAATGGGGCTGGCTGGCGGCGCTGCTGGCAGTTCCTGGGACCGGCCACATGCTGATGAACTGGTCACACAGCCATGTACGGCTCGTCATCACATCGATGCTGACCCTGGCGATCCCGGTGATGTCGACGATCGGTGCCGTGCTGTTCCTCGATGAGACGGTCAACGGCCTCCAGATCCTCGGTATGGCGGTGACCCTCGGTGCGCTCGCACTGGTTGTTCGTCGCGAAGCCGAACTGCACCCCACCTGACAACGGGCACCGAGATCGAGCACACTCGAAGCATGGCGCGGCGGTTCTATCTCCACGAGACGATCGACATCGTCGGGCAGGGCCAGTACGAGTACATGGATCTCGCCGCCCGAGAGCCGGTCCACGCCATGCCGGGCCTTTTTCGGCTGCAGGGGACGTTCTTCGTGATCGGTGCATCGGGAGGGCGATGGCCCCGGGTGATCAACCTCCACGACGGTGGCCCCGACGGCTGGGACGCGTGGACTCGCAACCTCGACCGGCTGAACCTCGAACGCCGCGCCGCGTTCTACGGCGACTGGTGGGACGAGGCCGCCGCATTTCGCAGCGGCGGTCGCGATCGCGTCGGCGGCACTGTTCCCGGCAGCCCGACTCGTGAGGAGCTCGAGGCTCGCGATCTTCAGTGCACCGTCTTCGTGCATCAGTTGCTCGAGGTTCGTCCCGGGAGTCAGCTCGACTACCTCGGGCACGTGGCGGAGACCCGAGTGCCTCAGCTCGACGCCCGTGGCATCCATCTCACGAACCTGCTCGAAGTGGTCAACAACAACACCGAGGTGATCGCGGTGTGGGCAACCCATCTCGAGAACTGGATCCGGCTTCGAAAAGACTTCGACACGACTCGCGGGCTCGACGACACCGGTGCCGATGACCCTGATTTGTTGTCGTGGGCCGAACTGGAGAACCAGTTCGTCACCGGTGGCACCACCGAACTCATGACTCCCCGTCCCGGGAGCGTCGGCGCCGTCGCTACCTGGGATGCCGACAGGTGAATCGTCCGGTGGCGAAACCGGTCGTGGTGATCCGGCGCTCGAGCGCCCGGTCGGCGAGGCGTGGCCAGATGGCGATCCCCGTGGAGACCGCGCCGCCGCTGGTCGTCAGTCGGCGGCTGACGCGTCGTCGACGGCACCCTCCACGTTGAGCCGGTCGCGGAAGAAGTCGAGGATGAGGTCCGCCCGCTGGACCCGATGGATCGGCGACCCCGATCGGCTCAACTCATGGTTCTCCCCGGGGAACCGGTAGTAGTCGACGTCGTAGTCACGCTCTCGCAGGGTGAAATAGAGCTGGTCGGCCTGCTCGAACCCGCAACGGGTGTCCTCGTCGGAATGGATGATGAGCAGCGGGGTGTCCATCTCGTCGGCGTAGGTGATCGGCGACATCGCCATCATCTCCTCGTGATCGCCGAGCGCAGTCGTGTCGAACCAGAAGCCGGCAACGCCAGCGATGTCGCTGGTGAGGTCGAGGGTGACGAGATTGTTGACGGCTCGTTCCGAGCAGGCGGCCGCAAACCGGTTGGTGTGCCCGATGATCCAACTGGTCATGTATCCGCCGTAGCTGCCGCCAAGCACACCGATGCGGTCGGCGTCGATGAACGGAAACTGCTCGAGTGCAGTGTCGACGACCGACATGATGTCGTCGTAGTCGACCGTGCCCCATCCGGGGCCGCCGAGATTCTTGCCTCGGATGGCATGGCCCCAGTCGGTGTCGCGGCCCGACCCGCCCCGCGGGTTCGAGTACAGCACGACGAACCCGGCGCGGGCCTGGTGTTGGGCTTCGTCGTAGAAGTAATCGCCGTACTGCGTGAACGGCCCACCGTGAATGTTGATGAGTGCCGGGTAGGTCCTTTCCGGGTCGAAGTCGGGTGGACGGACGATCCAGGCGTCGACCTCGAGCCCATCGCGACCGGGGGCGGGGGCCGTGAACCGCTCGGCCGGCTGCGGGTTCGCGGCGCGAACGAAGCCGTCGGCGACATGGGTCAGCTGTCGTTCTTCGCCATCGACCACAACGAAGATCTCCGACGGTCGGGTCGAGTCCTCAGCCACGAACGCAATGGTGCCCGCCGCGACCGACCAGCCGAGCACCCACCGGTTGCCGGTGACGAGCGGCGTCGTGCCACCGGCCGGATCGATCTGGTGGAGGTGTACCGAGCCATGGTCGGCGACGATCCCGACCATGCCGTCGGCCGTCCAGGTCGGCGCAGTGGCGACGGGGAACGAGCACCAGTCCCGGTCGTGTTGCGCCGTCACCCAGGTTGCGGTGCCGTCGGCGCTCAGCACGGCGACATGGCTGTTCGACGGGAACACGGTGGAGTCTTCGTAGCCCACACACGCGATGGTGCCGTCGGGGCCGACGACCGGGTTGTTCCAGACACCAACCCCGTCGGTGATCACGGTGACGGCCTCGTCGTTCAGCGGGTCCAGGTCGATGCGAGCTACGTCGCTCCCGAGGATCCGTTCTGCCGTGTTGGTTCGCGTCGCCACCAACCAGGTGCCGTCTCGTCCCCACGCGGGTGCGAAGAACTCGGCGTCACCGGGGGTGACGTCGACCGGTGCCGCATCGTCGTTCAGGTTGATCGTGTGGATGTGGCTCGGCCGGTCGAGGGTCACGCCGAGCCCGTTGAGTCGGTAGAACGGTCGATCGATCTTGCGGGGTGGCCGCCGGTCGATCTGGTCCGAGGCGTAGTGTTCGCCGCGGACGCGAACGGCGTAGGCGAGCCGGTCGCTCGTGGGTGAAACCGCCACGCCGATGATCGGTTCGGGGTGCTCGGCGAGCAGCGCCGCCTCGCCCGGCCCATCGGTGGTGAGGGCGTAGATGGCGCTGCGGGTTTGGCCCTTGTCGTCGGTACGCCGGGTCGTCGTGAAGAACAGCTGCGCCCCGTCCGGAGACCAGACGGGGGCTGCGTCGTTGTGCTCTCCGGCACTGATCGGCCGCGGTCGGGTCGAACCATCGACTGCCGCGAGCCAGATCCGACTCCGGTACCGGTTGGCCTTTTCGTCGACTCGATGAACGACGTATGCGACCTGGGCGCCGTCGGGGGAGAGCGCAGGGCTGCTCGCCCACACGAGATGGTTGATGTCGACCGGGAGCATCGTCTGATCGTACGCCGAACCAGCTGCCGTCGTTCCAGTGACACTCGCCACCACTCGCGAAAATCTCCCCTGTTCCGCTACAGACGCGACCGGGGTCGGCGTGCGATAGTGACGGCCGTTCTCGCATCCGCAGGAGGTCGCCATGGCCATCGCAGAAGCTCCCCGATTCGTCCGGGCCGACGGCCCGGACAAGGTCACCGGGAGCGGCCGCTACACCGCTGACATCAACCTGACCGGTCAGCTCGTCGCCAAGTTCAAATACGCAGGTGTCGCCCACGCCCGCATCGTGTCGATGGATGTACGTGCCGCCCAGGCCCTCCCTGGCGTCTTCGCGGTGCTGACCGCCGATGACGTGCCCGATGTCATCTATTCCCCGGTCGTTCCCGATCGGCGGCTGTTCGCCAAAGACGTCGTTCGATTCGAGGGCGAGGTCGTTGCTGCGGTCGCTGCGGTCGATGCGGCCACCGCGCAGGCGGCCGTCGACGCCATCGTTGTCGAGTACGACCCGCTTCCCATCGTCGATGACCTCGAATCGGCGATGGCCGAAGGGTCACCGCTTGTCCACGACGCGTGGGAGTCGTACGCCGTCACCGGCGACACCGTGCAGTCGCCCAATGTGGCCTCGTTCTCGTCGATTGAGAAGGGCGACGTCGATGCCGCCATGGCCGAGGCCGACCATGTCATCACCAGCCGTTATGTCGCCGACGGCTGCCACGCTCTTCCGATCGAACCGCGTGCGGTCGTGGCGCAGTGGGAAGGTGAGAAGGTCACCGTCTGGACGTCGACGCAGGTGCCGTTCGACGCTCGAAACGGGGTCTGTGAAACGCTCCAGATGCCGGCCAGCAAGGTGCGCATCATCGTTCCGCATCTCGGCGGTGGGTTCGGCGGCAAGTGTGGTTTCCACTTCGAGGCCCACATCGCGGCCCTCGCCAAGGCGGCTCGACGACCCGTGAAGCTCGTCTTCTCTCGCCAAGAGGAGATGGTGGCCCCCGATCGTCGACGCGAGGGCATGATCGTCGACATCACGTCGGGGGTGAAGGCGGACGGCACCCTCGTCGCCCGGACCGGCTGGATCGCCATCGACAACGGCGCCTACACCGCCGACGCTGCGTTCTTTCCGCAGCTCGCCGCGATGCACGTCGCCGGGCCGTACAACCTGCCTGCGGTCAAGGTCGAGGCGTCGCTCGTCTACACGAACCATCAGCCGTCGGGCTCGGTGCGGGCTCCAACCGCCCCACAGGCGTGTTGGGCGCTCGAGAGTCACACCGACGAGATCGCGGCGCTGCTCGGCATGGATCGGGTGGAGTTCCGCCGTCGCAACATCGTCGACGAAGGGCGTGAGGGCGCGGCCGGCCAGGTCTACGGAGAGATCGGGCTGCGTCGGTGTCTCGATGCCGCGGTCGAGGCGTCGGCGTACGGCGAGGATCTCCCCGACGACGAAGCGGTCGGGGTCGCGATCAGCTGGTGGCCGAGCTTCCCGGGCCCGTCCGGCGCGTACGTGAAGATCGACAGCGACGGTTCGGGCATGATCATCACCGGTGCGCAGGAGTGCGGCACCGGCTCGGTCATGACGCTGCGGCTGCTCGCCGCGAAGGAGCTCGGGATGGATCCCGAGGATTTCCAACTCGTCTACCAAGACACCTCGGTCGCACCCTTCGATACCGGCGCGACCGGTTCCCAGACCCTGCTCAACAACGGCCGGGCGGTCATCGAGGGCGCTCGAGAGGTTGCTGCGCAGCTGCGTGACCTCGCCGCCGAGCATCTCGAAGCTGCGGCCGATGACATCGTGCTGGTGAGCGGCACGGCGCATGTGTCTGGTTCTCCGGACAAGTCGGTCACGATCACCGAACTCGCCGGCATCGGCGCCGAAGGCGAGCTGTTGATCGGCAAGGGCTCGGGGACGCCCCCCGAATACCCGACCGTCTCGGCCCAGTGTGTGGGTGATCAGGGTCTCGCGGGCTGGGCTGGTCCGCAGTTTGCGTGCCACGCCGTGCATCTGCGGCTGGACCGCGACACCGGCGTCGTTCGGGTGCTCGACATCTCCGCCGCACACGACTCGGGAACGATCATCAATCCGATCCCCGCCCATGGTCAGGTCGAGGGCGGCATCATGATGGGCATCGGGCAGGCGCTCACCGAAGGCACCCAGTACGGCGACGATGCCAAGCAGCGCAACACGGGTTTGCTCGAGTACAAGCTCCAGACGGCGGCCGATGCGCCGACCGTGCGCACCCAGTTCATCGAGGTCCCCGATCCCAACGCAGGCCCCTATGGGGCGAAGGGGCTCGCTGAGGCGCCGAACGTACCGACTGCCGCTGCGATCGCGAACGGCATCGCCCAGCTCCTCGGCGGTCCGGTTCGTCAGCTCCCGATGACGGCTGAACGGGTTTGGATGGCGATCGATGAACTCGGCTCGGTCGAGGGAGGTGCGTCGTGAGTTTCGCAATCGCAACCTCTCTCGACGACGCCTTGGTTGCGCTCGCCGCAGGCGCGAAGCCCATCGCGGGTGGGACCGACCTGGTGGTCGGCGCTCGGCACGGCAAGGCTCCGCTCCCCGACGATCTGGTCGCGATCGATCGGATCGAAGAACTGGGCCATGTCGCACTCGACCGCGATGGTGTCCGCATCGGCGCCCTCATGTCGCATGCGGCGCTCATGATCGACCCGGTGATCGTCGGCTCCTACACGGCGGTTGCCGACGCATCAGCGCTGGTCGGCTCGCCGTCGACGCGTCATGTCGGCACGATCGGTGGCAACGTCATGAACGGCTCGCCCGCGATGGACACCGGCGCGCCGCTCACCGTTCTCGGTGCTCAGGCCGAGCTTCGATCGATCGACCATGCCCGAACGGTGACGCTCGACGAACTCTGGACCGGCCCCGGCCAGACGTCGGCTACCGCCGACGAACTGCTGGTGGCACTTCATCTTCCTCCGGCTCAGGAACGCTGCGGCAGTGCGTACGTACGGCTCGAGTATCGCCGGGCGATGGAGATCGCCGTTGTCGGCGCTGCCGCCGGCGTGACCCTTGCTGAGGATGGCACGATCGCTACGGCCGCTGTCGCCCTCGCTGCGGTGGCCCCGACGATCCTGTCGGTCGAGGGCGCCAACGATTCGCTTGCTGGATTGGCGCCGGTTGAGGCGGGCTCGATCATCGCTGATCTCGCATCGCAACAGGCCACGCCGATCAGCGATCTGCGGGCCAGCGACCGCTATCGCCGTCACTGCATTGGTGTCATGGCGAAGCGAGCGGTTGATGCTGCTGCTCGCCGGGCCGCAGGCGAGGAGATTGCCGTGCCCGTCAATCGGTCCGTCGGAATTGGAGCAGCCTGATGAGCGAGCACTACACCCTCGAGGTCAACGGCGTCGACTATCCCGTGGCGTCAGACCAGACCACGAATCTGCTGTCGGTCATTCGCCACGATGTCGGCCTGACCGGTACGAAGGAGGGCTGCGACGACTGCGAATGCGGCGCGTGCATGGTGCTCCTCGACGGTCAGCCGGTGAACTCCTGCAGCTATCTCGCAGTGCAGGCGCAGGGCCGGTCGGTCACGACGATCGAAGGCGTCATGGATGGGCCCGAGATGCATGCGCTGCAACGCAATCTGCTCGATGCCGGTGGCGTCCAATGCGGGTTCTGCACGCCCGGCATGATCATGTCGGCGCAGGCG
>JBCCYT010000147.1:0-10549 GCA_039188975.1 Actinomycetota bacterium | reverse complement strand
GACTCGGTCGAAACCGACGCCGCCGATGTTCAACCGCTCGATCTGAACTCGACGCCGCCGTCGCTCGTCGATCCCGGGTTCGAAGGTGCGAGTCTCACCGGCGAAACGCCCTGCCCGGCTACCGACGGCACGCAATCCCGCGTCACGTCGTTCGAATCGGCGCCGGTTGCGTGCGTCGACGTCACGGCGACGTACTCCGTTGAGCTCGGAACGGTCGCCGGACCGGTCACGGTCGATCTCGACGCCGTCGCCGCGCCCGAGGGAACCAACCTGTTTGTCTCGCTCGCCCGCTACGGCGTCTACGAAGGCGCTCGAATCACCACCGAGTTCGAGGGTTTGGTCGTACTCGGCAACTTCGGTGATGTCGGGTTCAACGTTCCCGCGACCGAAGTGCCGGCCGACGGGCAGTACCCGGTCGGGTCGATCGCGCTGCTCACCGAGCTGGGCTCGGGTGCGATGACGGGGCAAGCCGTGGTCGTCACGAGCGAGGTCGGTGCCGAACTGCTCGCCAGCGACGGGACGTCACCCATCATCGGAACCGTCAGCGACGGCATCGATGTTTTTGCCGAACTCACACAACTCGGCGAAGCGAACCCGGAAACGGTCTACCGGCTCCGTAGCGCAGACGTGACCGAGACAGTGGGCTGATCCTCGCTAGCGTTCACGCTCGTGGGTACCGAAAAGCGAGATCGTCAGCGAGCAAACAAGGAAGCCGGGAACCGGGTTGCGGCGGCGCAGGCCGATACCGCAGCCCGTCGAATGCGCGCGACCTTGGGCGCGATCGCCGCCGTTGTGATCGCCGTGGTCGCCATCACCTTGATAACGCGAGGCGACGACGACGAATCGACGACGACGACGGCAAGCGACGACGCTGCGCCAGCCACGACCGCGGCACCGGACACAGCCACGGATGACGACAACTCGGGGGCGGCAACCGACGCCGAGACCGGTTGCCCGGCTGAAGACGGTTCGTCGCCTCGCACGCTGTCGTTCGATTCGCCACCACCCATGTGCATCGACCCGACCCAAACCCATGTCGCCGTGTTCGACACATCGGAGGGCGAGGTGCGGGTCACGCTCAACACCACCGACACCCCAATGACGACCAACAACTTCGTGACGTTGGCTCGGTGGGGCTACTACGACGGCACGACGATCTTCCGTACCGACCCCAGCATCGACATCATCCAGGGCGGCGCGCCCAACACCGAAGCCGCCAACGACCCGGGGCCCGGTTATCAAATCCAAGACGAGCCTCAGTTCGACGATTCAAGCGGACAGCTCCTCGGCCCGTACCGGTACGTTCCCGGCCAGTTGGTGATGGCGCGAACCGGACAACCCAACTCCGCGAGCGGCCAGTTCTTCTTCACCACCGGCCCCAACGCAGCGCTGCTCGACGGGCAGGGCACGTATGTCGTGTTCGGCGAGACCGACGACTCCGGCCTCGGCGTGCTGCAACAGATCATCGGCATGCACGTACCCGGCGGCCGCCTCGGGGGCGCCCCATCGGAGACGGTCACGATCAACTCGGTGACGATCGAAGTCAGCTGACCGGCGCCGCAGTCGGAAAACGGGCCCACACTTCGGCAAACGGTCGCAACGGTGCCGACACCGACGCGATCTCGAAGCGGTGCAGGTCGGTGACGAACAGGCCGCAGCGACGCACCGCCTGCGTGATGTCGCGGTCGAGATGCAGGCCGGTTGCCGGTCGCACCAGCCGACCGCCGATGCTGAGCGCCCGCCCGAGCGGCCCCGAGCGCACGGTTGGTTCCAAGACGTAGAGCCAACCATCCGGCGCCAGCCGCTCCCGAAGCCGCCGGCAGTAGTCGTCGAGATCCGGTTCGAGCGGTGCCTGCAGGAAGGCAAAGATGCAGTCGTACATGCCGTCCGCTGCATCGAGGGCGACATCGTCGAGGTCCAACACCCGGCCGGCGGCGCGACCTCGCAGAGCGGTGGCTCGTTCGGCGAGCGCAGCCGAGATCTCACGGGGAAGCCGGGGCGCCATGCGGGCAACCTATGCGAACCTAGGCTGCGGTATGCCGATCGAGCCGCCGATGAGCCCGTGGCGCTTTTCCCGCGATGCTGCGATCGACGAGCACGGTCTCGTCGGGATCGGCGCCGACGCCGAACCGGGCACGATCCTGGCGGCCTATCGCAACGCCATGTTTCCGATGCCGATCGAGCCAAACGGCGAGTTCGCATGGTGGTCGCCCAACCCCCGTGGCGTTCTCGAACTCGATGATCTCCATGTCAGCCGATCGCTGCGCCGGTCGATGAGACGGTTCGAGTTTCGCGTCGACACGGCTTTTTCAGCCGTCGTCGACGGCTGCGCCGACCCGACTCGAGCTCACGGCTGGATCGACGATCGCATCCGGATGGCCTACCAACGGCTCCACGACCTGGGCTGGGCGCACAGCATCGAAACCTGGCTCGACGGCGAATTGGTGGGTGGGCTGTACGGGTTGGGAATCGGCGGTCTTTTTGCGGCGGAGTCGAAGTTCCACCGGGTGACCGACGCGTCGAAGGCGGCCGTTGCCGCGCTCGTTCATGGCCTCAAGGACGGTCATCCTCGCCTCGTGGACGTGCAGTGGCAGACCGATCATCTGGCGACCCTCGGCGTGTCGAACATTGATCGCAACACCTACCTCGCCCGATTGCCTACGATCCTGTCAACGCCCGACGCATCACTCTTTGCGAGAAACTCGTCGGTGATCATCATTCCCCGAGCTTGAATTCCCACCCCAACGCGCCGATGGAGTACCGATGAGTGAACCTCGCTTCGACCTGACCGCCGGTCTCGGCGCCGCTGGCGCCGCTGCCAGCCTGCTCGCCGCGGTCTCCGGCCGCCGTTCCCTCGCGCTGCTGGGCACGCTCGCCGCTGGAGCCAGTGCCGCCGTCGCCCAAAAGAGTCGGGCCGAGGTCGATGCGCTCGAGCATCGGGTGACCTCGATGAACGAACAGATCCGGCAGCTCGAAAGCGCGGTGGCTGCGCAGGTCCAGAGCCGTATGGCCGCCGAAGAAGCGGTCCGCAGTTTGACCGGTCAACTCTCTGCGGCGGAGAAGCGCGCCGGCGACGTTTCTCAGACACCGATCGTCATCACCGACGACGGCGTCGGGATGGCCGATGGCGGCTTGACCGACCCGATCACCGGTCTGTTCAACCACGAGTACTTTCTGGTCGCCCTCGACAGTCGCATCGCGGCCGCTCGCCGCCATCTGCGCCCTGTCGCTGTCGCGCTCGTCGACGTTGTCGAAGGCCGCGAAGGCGACGACCGGCCACCGGCCGATGCCATTGCTGTGGCCGACGCTTTGCGCGAAACCCTTCGGGAGTCCGACACGGCAACCCGTCTCACCGACGGTCGCTTCGGCGTCGTGCTCGAAGACACGCCGGAGAACGGTGCGATTTGGACGATGGAGCGCGTCCGCCGCTGCCTTTCTCAGGAAGACCCCAACATCACGATGTGGGCCGGGGTCGCGTGCTATCCCGCCCACGCATTCGATGTCGGTGCGTTGATCGACCGGGCCGATGCAGCGCTCGCGTCCGCGAAGGATTGGCACCAGGACCGCATCGAGGTCGCCACCGCCGAATGACGTGATGGCGACGTGTTCGCCATCACCGGAGAAGCCCCGATCGGCGGGATGCTCGCGTTTTTCGTGCTCGAAATTCGCGAGGTATGTCGTCGGGTGACGCCCTAGCCTGGTGTCTGGAGGGATGGCAGAGCGGACGAATGCACTGGTCTTGAAAACCAGCGGGCCTTCACGGGTCCCGGGGGTTCGAATCCCCCTCCCTCCGCGCCGTTGTAATTTCAACAATGTCATTTACGGGTTGTGGATCGCACGCGAGCGTGCGGTGTCGTAGTGATACCGTCACCGTATGGCCATGACGTTGCGTCTCACGCCTGAGGAACATGATGCCCTTCGAGCCCGCGCCGAGGTCGAAGGCATCTCGCTCCAGGAGGCGGCTCGTCGAGCGGTGCGGGAGTTTGTTGCAGTGACCGCCCACCGAGAGCGGGTAGCTCTGGCGGCCGAGCGGGTCACCCGAGCCCACGCCGAGGCTCTACGGCGACTCGGAGAGTGAGCGACACCGTCGAGTATCTCGACGTCGAGGATCTCATCGAGCTGACGATCCTGCTGATGGGCGAACCTCCACCGATACGCGATCTTGGTCTCCTCAGCTCGGCCGCAGCACGGCCGAAGAGTTCCGCGTTCGGCGAGGACGCCTATCCCGACCTCTGGACCAAGGCGGGAGCCCTGCTTCAATCGGTCGTGAAGAACCATGCCCTGATCGATGGAAACAAGCGGCTCGGTTGGCTCGCCGCCGCAGTCTCTCTCGAAATCAACGGCGAGCGTGTGACGTGGGGCCCCGAGGAAACCAAGGACGTCCTCGCTGCCGTGGAGTTCGCGAGCAGCCACCCAGACTACGCGGACGCGTCGATCGGTCTTCTCAGCATCTGTATGGGAGCCGCGTCGTCAACGTATGCGTTCGGCGAGACCGGCGGCCTCGCCGAGAACGATCGGATCAAAGCGATGATCGCCATCCAGCCGCTGCGCTACCCGGACTTCATGGCTGCGCTGCGCCTCGACAACGTCATCGGTCGACGCGTCACCCGCCGCAACAACGAACGAACCGGGATCGATCTCGACGCGGTCACGTTCATGGACCACGTCCATGCGATCAACGTGCCGACTCTCCTGGTGCAAAACAGCAACGACGAGTACCTCAACCGACGGTCCATCGAGGAGTACTTCGATGCCCTCACGGTCGAGAAGGAAATGATGTGGCTCGATCTGGGCCCGAAACGAGCGGCCGGGTATGAGTACCTGACCACGCATCCAGCCGAGGTCCTGTCGTTCTTCGAACGGTACGTGTGACGGCAACCACCGCCGGAGCCGCTGGATTCGCCCGGCCTACCTGAGTTGATCGTTCGGCTGCCGAACTCGCGATGTGAGCGGCCCGGTAGCGAAGTCGATGGTCATCATTCGCCGGCCCGACGGTTCCTCCCTCGTTTCGGCCAGCCTCGCCCGTGAACGCCACGCCTTGGAGCGCCCGCTGGGTGGGCTCCGCCTCCTCGATGACCTTCGCAGCGGATGACCAGCTCAGTTGGTGCCGCGTCCGCGAGCAGGCAAAGATCGGGAGATGTCGACACGGTTCTCTGCTCTCCTGCTCGCCGCCGCACTGATTGCGGGAGCGTGCGGCTCCGACGGCGCTTCGACCTCCGAAGAGACCGGCAGCGTCGCTGAAAGCTCGAGCGCGGCTGTGACCGAGACCACCGCGGCGCCGACCACCGCCGCTCCCACGACCGCCGCACCGACAACGGCTGCGCCGACGACGACCACCGCACCGACGACCACCGTCGACGTCAACGAACAGATCGTCGCCCAGCTGCAGGCCGCCATCGACTCGTGGCGCGCCGAGAACGGTGCGCCCGCCGTGTCCCTGTCGGTGCGGCTACCCGGCGCCGAGCCGATCAATGTCGTGTCCGGGGTCGTCGACGTCCAAGGCGAGGAGCCCGCGTCGACCGACGACTTCTTCCGGATTGCGTCAATCACCAAGCCGATGACGTCGGTCGCGATCTTGCAGCTCGTCGAGGAAGGCCAGATCGAACTCGACGAGCCGGTCACCACCTACCTCGGCGACTGGCTCGGCGCGTATCCATTCGCCGATGAGATCACCGTTCGTCAGCTGCTGAACCACACGAACGGCCTGATCGAATATGCGTTCGACCCTGGCTTCTACCTCGAGTCGGCGTTCCGCCCGACCCAGCCGTACACACCCGAGGAGATTCTCGAATTCCTCAGCCGCCAAGAACCGCTGTTCGAGCCGGGCACCGAGTACCAGTACGAGACCGGCGGGTTCGTCGCCGCCGGGCTCATCATCGAAAAGCTGACGGGGAACTCCGCCGCGACCGAGCTCCGCACCCGGCTATTCGATCCGGCCGGGGCCGCCAACATCTACCTGACCCCGCAGGAATTCCCCCCGGTGCCGGTCGTCAACGCATACGCCCGCGGCCCCCTGTACGACGCGCTGGTGCTCTTGCCGAGCATCGAGGACCAAGGCTTGTCGATCAACGACGAACCAGTCCTCGACGTCTTGGCCGGAGAACAGGCAGTGCTGCAATCGGCCGGATGGACCGGAGGTGGCCTCGAGGCACGAATGGAGAGCGTGTCAGCCGTCTTCGCCGCGATGTTCAACGGCACTCTGCTCTCCGAAGCCTCGATCGCGGAGATGACCACCAAGACCCTCGACGTGAACTACGGGCTCGGTATCGACGTCAACACCGTCGACGACACGATCGTGTACTCACACGGTGGCGGCGTCCCCGGTTTCCGAAGCCAAGCCGGCTACCTGCCCGAGCACGACGTCGCCTATGCGTTCTCGGCGTCGCTGATTCCGTTGCCCGAAGGCGGTGGCGTAGGCGAACTTCAGCGCCAACTGGTGGAGATTGTCACCGCCGAAGGCTGAAACGCAGCAACGGCCCGTGCTCGTCCGCCGTAGGGGGAGCCGGTTGCATGCCGATACGACGCGCAACCCCGATCGACGCTGTGTTCTCCGGCCGAATCGCGGCAACGACCGCGCGGGCACCAAGACGCTCGAAGCCGTACTCGACGACCGCATGCGCGGCTTCGGTCGCGTAACCCTGTCCTTGTCGTTCAGCGGCAATCACCCACCGAATGTCATAGCGGCCGGCATCCTCCGAAACGAACCCACAGTCGCCGATCACAGGACCATCGGCGAGAGCCACCGCCCACAGGGTGTACCCAGTTGTTTCGAGCCGTTCCTGCCGGTGCTCGATCCATCGCCGCGCCTCGTCTCGGCCACGCATCTGCGGCTGGGCACGCATGGCACCGATCGTCTCTTCTGAGCCGAGCACCGCCAAGACGTCCCCCGCATCCGCCTCGCCGAACGTTCTGATCACCAGCCGACCGGTTCTGGCCACGACGCTCACGGCCTCGTGTCTAGCGGCTACAAGCGATTTCGGGTTGGTGGAGCAGAGTCCGCCTCAGGCGCCGATCAGACCGGAAGCCCGAGGTTGATCAGACCGAGGGTGCCTTCGCCGTTGGTCGTCATCGCTGCGGTCAGCGTGATCGCCGAGCCATCCACGATCGGGTCTTCGGCGATCGGGTCATCGAGCCACATCGTGTCGGGTGGGCCGAACTCGACATAGGGCTCCACGTCGAAGACCGCTTCGGTGTAGCCCTCGTCGAAGTACAGCTGGGTCGTCAGCACCTCCTCGCCGCCGACGCGGGCTCGGACATGGATGTGAACGGCTCGGCCCTCGTACCAACCGGGATAGATCGTCTGGAACTCCAGGAGTCCATCGGCATCTGCGGTTTGGAAGCCGCGGCAAAACGTCGTGCCCTCACCCTCGTCCTTACCCGACCCCTCATCGAGGTACGACGAATAGTCACCGCTCGCGTCGGTGTGCCAGATCTCGACCTCGGCACCCGGAAGCGGTGAGCACTCGGCATCGACGACCCGGATGCCCAGCCGGAAGGGGTGGCCCGGATACCCCTCGCTGATGTCGCGCCGATCGAGCTGTTCGATCGTGGGGAACGGGCCCGCCGTGGACTCTGGAGGAATCGCACAGATCGGCAGCAGTTCAAACCAGGCCACATCGAGCGGTTCAACCTCATCGAAGCTCGCCGGGATCGACGGGAAGGGATTGCCGGCTTCGCCAGCTTGGGTCGTCGTCGGCGCCAGGGTTGAGGTGGTCGAGGTGGTCAGCGGGGCGGGCTCCGGCGCCGCGTCCCCGCTGCCGCTGCAGGCCGCCACGACGAACGCGGACGCCCCGACGAGAAAACTCCGACGATTTGTACGCGGAAGGGTCATATCTCGACCGTAGCGAACGAATCTGTCTTCCGACATGAGCCGGAAGGTTCTGGTTCGGCACGCCCGAACGCCTTGTAAATGGCGTTCATGGGCCGATGGAGAGCCATGCGCTGGCCCCTCTCCCCGACCAAGGTCTATGACCCGTCGCTCGGTGACGAGGTCCTGCGCGAAGCTGCCGTTCGGCTGGCGGACGGCGACTGGGCTGCCGCCGAAGCGCTCCGAGGCACCCGGGACGACCCCTGGGTCGTGAACTCCGTGCTGCATGAGGATGACACCGTGCCGATCGCCCGCTTCCAGGAATGGGCCGCAATCTCCGGCAGCAGCTATTCGCTCGCTCATCTCGGTCACGCGCAACTGGCGGCCGCGTGGGCGATGGTGGAGCAGCCCGAATCCAATGCCGCCAGCGAGACGATCGAGGGTCCGTTCGCGACAGCGCTGCGCCAAGCCGACGCCACGTTTCAAGACGCGGCCGCGCTCGATCCGGCCGCGGCCGAGCCATGGGTCGGCCTGATGGCGACCGGCCGGGCCCTTCAGCTTCCGATCAAACAGATCGAAGAGCGCTTCGTGCAGGTTCACGCCCGCGCATCGTTTCGGTTCGACGCATGTCTCCACATGCTCCGGGCGATGTCGGCACGACAAGGCGGAACCCACGAGAAGATGTTCCGGCTCGCGCGTTGGCTTCGCCACGAAGCGCCCGCCGAGTCACCCGTGCATGGCCTGCTGCATCTGGCCCACGTCGAATACGTGCTCTCCGAGACCGAACCTGGCCTTGGCCTCGACGACTATCTGAACCGGGTCGAGGTGGCCAAAGAGCTCAAGCGTGCGGCCCTCGACTATCTCCGGGCGTCCCCGACCGAGGTGACGGTCGGTCATCTCGAGACGCTCAACCTGCTCTTGTTGACCGTGGTGCCGCGCGACGCACTCTCGGCCCGCGCCGTCCGAGAGAGCATCCGTCGCATCGACAATCGTGCGACCGAGCTGCCCTGGAGTTTCTGGGGCGACGACATCGAGCGGCAGTTCCGCACCGTTCGAGATCTCCGAGCCCGAGCCGCGAAAGCGGCGTGAGCGCATCGCTAGACGGGAGCGGTCCGGAAGCGAGACGTGTTCTTGCCCAGATCTTCAGCGGCGGAACGCAGCCGTCCGGAGAGATCACCAAGGCGGGACACGATGCCCTCGTTGCCTTCGGCCACTCCTGAGATCGAGCCGACTTCACTCTCGAGTGCCTCAGTGTCCGAGCGCAGCATCGCAGCATCGGCGTCGACGGTGCCAGCCACCGTACGAAGCTGCGAAGCAAAGTCGCCGACGCGGTCGACCTCCCGACCGGTCGCTTCGGCTGCGGCGGAGATGCTCAGCTGGGTTTCCTCGCACATCCCGACCAGGCTGTCCATCAGCTCCTGTGCCTCGGAGCTGGCTCGGGTGGTGTCTTGCCGCACGGTCGTAATCGTCTCGCGAATGTCCGACAGCGCATCGATCGACTCGACGGCCAGGTTGCGGACGTGCTCGGCGACCACGGCAAAGCCGCGCCCGGCCTCACCGGCACGGGAGGCTTCCATGGTGGCGTTGAGGGCCAGCAGCTTCGTTCGGTCGGCCACCTCTTCGATGACCGCAACCACAGCATCGACCCGCTGGGAACCTTCGGCGACGGCGTTCATTGCCCCCATCAGTCGTTTCGATCCGTCCCGAACCTGAGCGGCGGTGCGGTCGCTCGTGTGCAGCGCCGTGCCTGCCGCATCGGTTGCGGCACGCAGGTTGGACCCGAGCTGGTCGAAGCCTTGGTCAAGCTCAGACGTCAGGTTTCGGACGTCCGTCGCCAGCCCTTCCATCCGAGTGCTCAGCTGACCGGCCCGTTCGAGACCGGCCGTCATGGACACCCGCTGGGAGCCGACGCCGTTGTCGAGCTCGCCAGCGAGGGTCTGGAGTTCTTCCGCCGACGTCCCGAGATCTTCACCTGCAGCAACGATCGAGCTCACGACACCGTTGAGTTCGGTGATCATGTCTTGGAAGGCATGGCCGAACACGTCGCCGTCGCTTCGGACTTCCACGGTCGTGGTGAGGTCACCGAGTGCGATGCCCGCGGCGACGGCCGCGGTCTCTCGCATCTGCTCGGTCATCTTGTTGTACAGGCCGGCGATCTGTCCGACCTCGGTGAACGGCTCGGCCTTGATCGGTTCGCCGATCTTGCCGGTGCGGTTCTGCTCCTCCATCGAGTACAGGAGGTCGAGGAGCTCGGTCGTGGCGTTGTGTTCGGCCACGTTGAGGCCGACCGTCTCGTGCTCTTCGCTGACCCGCATCGGGCTGACGCCGTCGATGCTCCTGAAGATGAGGTACGTCACACCGAAACCGAACACGCCGGCCGCAGTGACCCCGACGAACTGATCGATGATCTGATCGGTGCGGCTTTCGAACCCGAGTACATCCGCCTTGCCGAAGAAGCCAACTGCGAGGGTGCCCCAGATGCCAGCGCCGAGGTGTACGGGGATCGCACCGACCGCGTCATCAAGCTTGAACTTGAGGAGCATCTCCTCGGCGGCCATGACGACAACACCGCCGGCCGCACCGATGAGCAGCGCGCCGGGAGTTGAGAACGCGTGCGCACCCGCGGTGACGGCCACGAGGCCACCAAGGGCGCCGTTGAGCGGACCGAGGGCGTGGGGGTAGCCGTCGCGGAACCAGCCGGCCACGAAAGCGGTGAAGAGACCACCGACACCACCGATCACG
>JBCCYT010000146.1:0-10604 GCA_039188975.1 Actinomycetota bacterium | reverse complement strand
GGGCAGATGTAGGGCAGCCCGAACGCCAGCACGTCGGTCTGGCCCTCGACCGGCACGAGGTGCTGCTTGAAGCAGTGCTCGAGGGTGACCTCGTGGACCGATTCGACGTTGCCGGCCTGCACCGACGTGAGTTCGTAGGGGGCCTTCCAGCCGTTGAAGATCTGGCGGCGCTGCGAAGCGGGCATCAGGTCGAGGCCCTTCTTCATGCCCATGAACGTGACGCGGTCCTTGGCCGTCCATTCCCACTCACGCTTCTGCAACAGCGACAGGGCTCCGTCGTAGCCGAACGTGTTGTTGTTGATCGTGGTCTCGATCTGGAAGATGCGGGGGCCGTGGTTCTTGATGACTTCGCCCTGGCGCCAGTTGCTGTGGTGCAGCTCGGAGCTGTGGCGATCCATGAACGACTTCGACTCGCGCATCGTCTTCACGTTGTGGTGATGCTTGATGCCCGAGTAGCCCGACAGGCCGGTGGCGGTCGACTTCCAGCCGCCGTCCATCGACACGATGTTGAGGTTGACGTAGATCAACAGGTCGGACTCGGCGGCCCGCTTGTTCATCGTGACGGCTTCGTCGTGACGGGTCGTGCCCAACTCGACCATGCCGTCGGGATCTTCGGCGTCGTGGTTGTAGAGCGCACCCTGCGGGGCGAACGCGTCGTAGACCCGGTCGCCGAGCGCGTGGCGCAGCTCGTCCTCGGTCATACGACGATGCAGCGCCAGCGCGGCGATCAGGTGCACGTCGTCGACACCGGCCGCGGCCGCCATGTCGAGGACCTGCTCGATGATGCGCTGCCGGATGTCGGGCTTGCGCATCGAGGGGAGCGGCAGCGAGATGTCGTCGAACGCGATGGTGAGCTTCATGCCGGGCGTCAGCAGCTCGGGCAAGGGATCGTCGTCGATGGGGTTGAGCAGCGCCTGGCGGATCGACTCCTCCGGGTCGGGGAGACCCGGGAGGGGCTCGGCCGGGTAGATCACACGGGTGCGATCAGCCGGGAGCTTCTCCAGGCGGAAGTTGTCGCCGTGATGGAACAACAACGGTGGCGTCTGGCGGTCGACGTTGAGAACGAAACCGGGACGGGGGGAACGGCGGCGGGGATCGGTGGCCATGAGAACTCCGGGTGATCAGCCGTTGGCGCTCGTGCGCTGCTTGGCTGCGACTCGTTGCTTGCTTTGTTGTCGCTGCTTACGCAGTGGTCCACGCAGGGTGCGGGGACCGATCGGGATGGTGCGGTCGGGGGCGCCCGCTGACTTCGACCAATGCTCGATGAGCCAGCCGCGCCGGCGAGCGATCGCGGCGAGCTTGGTTTCGGCGTTGACGGCCACGGGGAAGCCCACCGCTTCGAGCATGGGCAGATCCGAGGTGGAGTCGGCGTAGGCGACCGATTCCTTCAGATCGAGATCGTGGGCCTTCGCGTAGTCGGCGAGCGCCTGGTAGCGGGCTTCGCCGGTTGGTGGCACGTCGGTGAGCTTGCCGTCGTAGGTCGCAATGCCAGCCGGGTTCGTGACGTGGCCGAGCTCGGCCGACACGATGTGGTCGAAGAGCGGCCGCAAGGGTTCGACGACGACGTCGAGCGCTCCGGTGATCAGCAGGGTCTTGTGGCCGAGCGCCCGGTGGGCCCGCACCCGGCGAATGCCGGCAGGGAACGACTTGGTGATGAGCAGGTCGCTCATCATCTCCATGGCGTCGCGCTCGAGCCGGTCGATCGGCGCATTGTCGAACCGTCGGTAGAAGTACCGCAGGAAGTCGCTGCGGTCGGCGCGATCGAGATTCCACAGCGTCGGTGCTTCGCGCAGCGTCTTGGCGACGAACCGCATGCGGTCCGGGGCGTCGAGGTGGCGCGTCGCCAGCCACGAGTAGCTGGCAACGACATTGCTCGCGATCAGCGTGTTCTCGAGATCGAAGACCGCGAGGTGGCGATCTTCGGAGAGCACGTTCTTGCGGAGCCGTTCGTTGCGGTCGACCGACGGGCCCTTGCTCGGCTGCATCTTGAGGCGAGCCATCTTGACCGTCGACGGCAGCTGGACGTCGTGGGCGTAGTAGGGCCAGTGGATCGACTTCGGATCCATGTTGAAGTCGCGCTGGTCGGATTCGTCGAGGCTGTTCCAGAGGCCGTACATGCGATCGAGCTGATAGATCGCTTCGCACTCGGTGTAGGCGCCGTAGAGCTCGACATAGCCACCGGCCCGATCGAGCTGTTCCTTCTGCTGTTCGAGGTCGGCGCCGATTTCGGCTTGCCGACCGCGCAACGGCAGCGCATCGAGGATGCGTTCGCCGGTGTTGAGGGCGAACTTGGCCCGGTTGAGCTGGCGGGTCACCCGGCCTCGACCGGGGAAGGTCCAGTCGGGGACGGAGATCGGCTGGTTCTTCTCGTCGTAGACCGGGTTGGCGGTGAAGAAGGCCTGGACGAGGTCGACCATCTGGCCGTACTTGAACGGGTTCGCGGCGCCCGATGCGATCTGGATGATGTCGGGCTCGTGCTCGCCACTGTCGTCGTCGACGTGGGGGCCGCGAGCTGCGGTGGCGAGGATGGTGGCGACGACCAGGTCGACGGGGATGACGTCGACGACCCCTTCTGGCACGCCCGGGAACTCTTTGAGGAGCCCGCGGGCGTAGGCGGCGATGACCGGCTCGGCCATGCGGAAGCCACGGATCCAGCCGGGGACCGGCTGTTCGAGCGCGGATTCGATGATCGACGGCCGAACGATGGCGACCGGTACGCCGTCACGGGTTTCGACGAGGCTGCGTTCGCCGAGGGCCTTGGTGAACGCGTAGGCGTCGGGGAAGCCGAGGCTGGCGGCGCGTACCCGGCCGGACTGGGTCATCTGGTCGCCGACCCACTTTTGGCGCAGGTTCTCGACCCGCTCGGCGATGGCCGGCGTGCCGGCGGCGCCGAGGGTCTTGACCGCATCGGCTTCGAGTGCCTTGAGACGGTCGGGAGTGCGGCTGGCCTGCTCGGCGTCCTTGCGGGCCTGGAACGCGTTGTCGACTTCGGCGCGCCAGTCGACCTCGACGAAGAACGGCGAGTCCTGCACCATCTGCTCGGGAGCGTTTCCCCGGCGAGACCCGGCGACGTAGCAGGTCGAGACGGCGACCAAATAGGCGGCTTCACCGGGGGCGAGTCCACCGGGGGTGGGCTCAGTGCGGGTGTCGGCCGCAGTACGCAGCGCAGCGGCGACGCGGCCGGGGCCGAGGAGATTGACCTGGACCGCGTCGTCGAGCGCGGAGTCGAAGCTCACGGTTGCGGCGGAGTGCACGGCGATGTCGACGGTGCTGAACAACGCCAGCCCGTCGTCATCGAGCCCGAGCCCGTCCTGGCCGACGTCGCCCTTCACCGCAAAGACGCGGCGGTCACACATCTGGTCGAAGGTCTCGCCCTCGAGTCCACCGGCTGCGACCGGGTCGTTCGCGAACGCGTCGCGCAGCGTGTCGAAGGCGTCGTTCTTGAGGATGTCTCGCTTCACACGGTGACTGGCGCCTCGGCGGCCCGGGCGAACGAGCAGGACGAGCTCGCAGTCGGGGACCTGACGAAGGAACCGCTCGACGAGCGCGGTGCCGAGAAAGCCGGTCGAACCAGTGATGGCGATCCGCTTGCCGGAGAGATTCTCCCTGATCACAGCACCTGTTCTATCACCGCTCTCTACCAATTGGTAGAGGATCGTGCGAGAGTGGTGCCCATGGCCGAGACGACACGCGAACGCATCCTCGATGCGGCGCTGCGCGCCTACGGCACCGACGGGTTTGCCGCCACGTCCCTCGACGCGTTGGCGAGCGATCTCGGCATCCGCAAACAGACGATCCTGTACTACTTCCCTTCGAAGCAGGCCGTCTTCGAAGCGGTGATCGATCGGGCCGCCGCCGACCTCGTCAAGGTGTTCGAACAGGAAGCGTCGCGGGGGCTCGTTGGCCTCGATCAGGTCGAGGCGATCGTGAAACGGGTCTTTCGGCTCGCCGTTCGAACCCCGGAGCTGCTCGGCTTGATCCGTGAGGTGACGCGACCCGGTTCGCTGTCGATCGACCGCCTCGCCGAACACACCGGGCCGATCTTCGATCGAGCCCGAGACTTCCTGCTTCGCGAGATGGATGCCGGTCGCCTCCGACGCTCCGACCCGGAGATGTTGCTCCTGTCGCTCTACTCCACCGTGGTCGGGGTGGCGACCGAGCTCGAGATCCAGCGAGCGATGGGCCTCTCCGACTCACTGCGCGGTGCGGTGGCTCGCCGCCAGGAGCTCATCCGTTTCCTTCGCGCCGCCCTCGAACCGGTCGGCTGACATGCCATAGCGTCAGTGGTCGGTGCGGGTGTGGCGTTTCTGGCGAGCGTGACGGGCGAGCGCCAGCTCCACGAGCTGGTCGATCAGCGACGGGTAATCGAGGCCGCTCGCTTGCCACATCTTGGGGTACATCGAGATCGGCGTGAAGCCCGGCATCGTGTTGATCTCGTTGATCAGCCAGCCTCGTGTCCGGGACGGGTCTCGTGATCCGTCTTCGTAGAAGAAGTCGACCCGGGCGAGCCCTTCGACCTTGCACGCTCGGTACGCCCCGATGGCGAGCCGTTGCATCTCGGCGAGTTCGACATCGTCGAGTGGCGCCGGGATCAACAGATCGGCGCCGTCGTCGTACTTGTCGGCGTAGTCGTAGAAGTCGGCCCCCGGCACGATCTCGCCAGCCATGCTGGCCTCAGGATCTTCGTTGCCGAGCACCGCGATCTCGATCTCGCGCCCCACGACCTCTTCTTCGAGGATGACTTCACGGTCGTAGGTGGCGGCGAGTTCGACGGCGGCACGGACCCCGTCCGCGTCGCTGGCCCGAGACACACCAACCGAGGAGCCCATGTTGGCCGGCTTGACGAACATCGGCAGGCCGAGCTGATCGATCGCTGCGTCGATCTCGGCCGTGAGCTCGACGACGGAGCCATCCGGTCGACGGGTCACGCCGCCATCGACGGTGATCCAGCGATAGTCGCACTGCGGCAGGCCGTGCCCGGTCAGGTGATCCTTGAACGCGACCTTGTCCATGCACAGCGCCGACGCCAACACACCAGCCCCGACGTAGGGAACGCCGGCGAGTTCGAGCAGACCCTGGATCGTCCCGTCTTCGCCCATCGGCCCGTGGAGCACAGGCAACACGACCGTGGTGGCGGGATCAGAGGCGGCCAGCGCCGGGAGCGCATCGACCGATGGGCCGGCGGCCGTGAGGTGATCGGGCATCGCGTCGGCGCCGGCTTCGAGCGCGGCGACGGCTCCCTCGGCGAGCACCCACTGGCCATCACGGGTGATGCCGATCGGTTCGACGTCGTAGCGATCGGCGTCGACCGCGGCGAGCACATGGCGCGCGGAAACGCAGGAGACATCGTGTTCGGCGGAACGGCCGCCGAACAACACGACGAGACGGATGCGTTCTCGATCGCCGGGGGAGGGTGAGCTGGTCACGGCACCGACCGTAGCCGTGCCACACTCAGCGCATGCGTTGGGTCACGAGCGAGGTCGCTGCTGCTGTGGGGGGTCGGTTGGTCGGGGGCGATGTCGTCATCGATCGGGTCACCCAGGACTCCCGAGAGATCGACCCGGCGACCGGATCATGGCTGTTCGTGCCACTGGTTGCCGAGCGAGACGGCCACGACTTCGTGCCGGCCGCAGCCAGCGCCGGCATGGCCGCCACGTTCGCGTCGTGGCCGATCGACGCAGGTGGTGCTGCGGTCATCGAGGTCGACGACACGGCTGCTGCGCTGGTGGCACTCGGAGCAGCGGCTCGTGACCGGCTTGGCGACGCGGCGGTCATCGGGATCACCGGCTCGGTGGGAAAGACGACCACGAAGGATCTGCTCGCATCGATCCTGCGCGAAGACCGATCCACCCATGCGAACGTCCGCTCGTTCAACAACGAGATCGGGGTGCCGCTCACGCTGCTCGGCGCGCCCGACGGCACCGAAGCGGTCGTGTTGGAGATGGGCGCCCGGGGCATCGGCCACATCCGCATGTTGTGTGAGATCGGCCGGCCGACGCTCAGCATCGTGACGACCGTCGGCGCCGCCCACACGAGCGAGTTCGGCAGCGTCGAGGCGGTCGCGGTCGGCAAGCGAGAGATCGTCGAGGCGCTTCCGGCCGAAGCCGACGGCGGCGTTGCGGTGCTCAACGCAGACAACCCCTACGTCGCCGCGATGGCGGATCACACCGATGCTCGGGTCGTGACCTTCGGCGCGGTCGCCGATGTGCGAGCCGTCGACCTGCGGATCGATGACGACCTCGTTCCGTCGTTTCGGTTGCTGTCGCCCGTCGGCGAGATCGAGGTGGTCCTCGGCGGTCGCGGCGCACACCTGGTCGACAACGCCTTGGCCGCTTCGGCGGCGGCGTTGGCGCTCGGGGTGCCGCTCGAGGCGGTCGCCCGCGGGCTCGGTCGATCGGAGTTGTCGCCGAACCGGATGGCGGTGCACGCCACCGCGTCGGGGGCTCGGGTGATCGACGACTCCTACAACGCCAATCCGATGTCGGTTGCTGCGGCGCTCGACGCGCTGGCGGCCGGTGACGCGTCTCGTCGAGTCGCCGTGCTGGGCGTGATGGCCGAGCTCGGCGCTGACAGCGCGTCGGAACACGAACGGATGGTTGCCGTCGCTCGGGAGCGGGGGGTGGAGGTGATCGCCATCGCGGCACCGCAGTACGGGGCAGGCGCAACCCATGTTGCCGACATCGATGCGGCCCTCGACGCGCTCGGCCCGGTTGGCTCGGACGATGCCGTGCTCGTCAAGGGTTCGCGGGTGGCGGGTCTCGAACGGCTGGCGGCTCGCCTGCTGGCCTGAACCGGGGCTCCGGTCAAGCGGCCGGTCAGTGGCTGGTGAGCACGTCCTCGACGAGATGGACCAGCTGATCGGCGGTCTCTGACATCCGAGTCGCATCGTTCGACACCTGATCGATCGCCGACGCAAGCTCGCCCGTAATGACCGACTGTTGACTGAAGCCGTTCTCGATCTCGCTCTGGGTCGTACTGATCTGATCGATTGCCAGCCGGATGCCTTCGAGCACCTCACCGGCCGCCAACGCCGCCGACCGAATCGTGGTGACCATCTCGTCGATGTCGCCGGTTGCCTCGCCGGTCTGGTTGGCGAGCTGCTTCACCTCGCCGGCAACGACGGCGAAACCACGGCCCGCTTCGCCCGCCCGGGCCGCTTCGATTGTGGCGTTCAACGCCAGCAGGTTGGTCTGGTTGGCGATGGTGGAGATGACCTGGATGACGTCGCCGATCTCGGTCGATGCCTGCGACAAGCTGTTGACGATGGCGTCGGCCTCAGATGCCGATGCAACGCCGGCGCCAGCCGCGCCGTTGGCAAGCGCGACCTTTTCGGTCATGTCGCCGAGCCCGGTGTTCATTTCCATCACATGGCTCTCGACGGTGGTGAGCTGGGTTTCGAGCGATGACGCGGTCGCCTTCACCGCCGCTGCTTCCTCGTGCACCGTCTTGGCGGCCTGTTCAAGGGCCTCAGCGCGGTGCTGGGCATCTTCGGCGAGCTGATGTTCCCGTTCGCGACGGGCTTCCTCAGCAGCGAGTGCCTCGTTGGCAGCCACTTCGCTGGCGGCCCGGGCCGCGTCCTGTGCATCCTCGGTGACCTTCCAGAGCAACAAGATGCCGATCACTTCTGCGACCACGAACAGCGCGTGAATCACGGCCCAGAGCACCGGCTTGGCCTGCGCGGCAGAGTGACTGAACGCACTGTCCGGGCTGATGAGGCTGAAGCCGATGTGGTGAACGACGGTGAAGACGATCGTGCCGCCGAGCGCCTTCCAGTCCTGATACAGCGCCACGAACACGAGGAGCACGAAGATCTGGAAGTGGGCCTCGATTGCACCGCCGGTCAGGTGGATGAGCCCGGCTGCCGCCGCGAGCAAGCCGATGCTCGCCGCCATGCTGGTCGTGAGTCGGTCGGTCGAGATGGTCGCCACCGCCGCGAAGCCAGCAACGACGGCGACGTCGATGGCGACGTGGGTCACGCTGAAGCCGTTGACGAGGCCGACGACAATCAGGAGCGGAACGTGGAGTTGCAGCACGAAGCGAACGACGCGGTGTCGGCGTTGGAACTCGTCATCGCTCAGCTCCGCGCCGTTGGGCAGCCATTCCAGGAGAGCGTTCATCGAAACAGCTTCGACGAAAACAGTCCGGTTATGACCACTGCCTGAGAGTCGTCAGCGGGGATCGACCGGCAGGTCGTCGGGCGGCAGCGGCACATTGCTGTCGAGCCATCGGCGCAGCTTTTCGGCGTCGCAGCCGGGGCACAGCCAGATGACCTTCATGCCCTGGATCGACAACTGGGTGCCTCGGCTCTTGTCGAGGATTGCTTGGAGCGCGTCTCGCAGATCGGTGCGGCCGCAGGTGGGGCAGGTCGGCGTGAGGTCTCGTTCCCATATCGCTCCACAGCGGCCGCACGTGATCTCGATCGTGCCGTCGACATTGCGCCCGTCGAGGTCCTCGTCCTCTCCACAGTTCGGGCAAGCAATGAGCGCCATGGCGAGACGGTACCGCGAGGTGAACGACGGCAGAAGAGTGCTGGCCGACAGGGAGCAGGGTCGACCGACGGGGTGATCGGAGGTGTGCAGTGGCCAGCGGTGGAGCGGCGTGCCTAGGGTCGCCGCATGGCTGACGTTCCCGATTTCCGAACCACCACCGTCGAAGCACTGGCAGCCGCGGTGCAGGCCGGGGAGATCTCGGCTCGGGCCCTCACCGACGCCGCGCTCGCCAACGTCGACGCTCACAATCCGACGCTCAACGCGTTCGTTGCCGTTGACGCCGACGCAGCTCGTTCGGCCGCCGACGGGATCGACGCCCGGCTCGCCGCGGGCGAGACCGTTGGACCGCTGGCCGGTATTCCGGTCGGGGTGAAGGACCTCGAAGACGCCAGCGGGTTTCGCACGACCCGAGGCGCAGCGCATCTGGCCGACTCGCCGATCCTCGATCACGATTCGACCGAGGTGGCCCGGCTCAAGGCGGCGGGCTGCGTCATCATCGGCAAGACCAACACGCCCGAATTCGGCTTCGTCGGCGACACCTACAACCCGACCTTCGGCGCCACCAAGAACCCGTTCAACACCGAGCGATCTCCTGGCGGTTCGTCCGGTGGCGCGTCGGCGGCCGTGGCCGGTGGCCTGGTGCCGCTCGCCACCGGATCCGATGGTGGCGGCTCGATCCGAATCCCCTCGGCGCTGTGTGGCATGTCCGGCCTGAAGCCGAGCCAGGGCCGTATTCCGCATGGTCCCGCCCCGATGGGCGCAGCCGATTTGTCGACGGTCGGGCCGATGGCTCGGCGAATCCGCGATGTTGCGCTCGCCCTCGATGTGGTCGTCGGTCCGAGCCCGGACGACCTGCGGTCGCTGCCCGGACCCGCCACCTCGTTTCGAGCAGCGTGCGATGCGCCGACGGCACCGACCCGGCTTCTGTACTGCCCGGCGATCGATGGCTCCGACATCGACGACGAGGTCGCGGCGCGCACGATGGTTGCGGTCGATCGGTTGCGCGAGGCCGGTGTCGAGGTCGTCGAGACCGGCGCCGTGTTGCCCGACGTGTTTGCGCCGTTCCTCCTGCTCTTCTTCGGCGGCATGGTGCCGGCGTACCGGGAGCTGATGGGCACCCCGGCCTTCGACGCGGTGACTCCCGATCTGCAGCGAATCCTCGAGATGGCCGACGAACGCCTCACCCCCGATTCGGTCGAGGAGGCCCGCAAGCAGGCGCAGGCCAACTCGATCCTTCTAGCCGAGGCGATGGACGGCTTCGACGCCCTGATCTCGCCCACCGTCGTCGGGCAGACACCGATCTCTGAGCGCGGCGGCATGGTCAACGGCGAAGAGGTGCTCGGCTGGGTCGGCAACACCTATGCGTTCAACGTGACTCGGCGGCCCGGCGGCACGACCCCGATCGGGCGGACCGACGACGGCATGCCGCTCGGTCTGCAGATCATTGGGCATCAGCTCGCCGACGTGCGCACCGTCGAACTCACCGCCTGGTGCGAAGACCTGTTCGATCTCGACCTCGTCGCATCGTTCCCGTCATGAGTGACGGGGCGTCGGTCGAGGTGGTCGGGCACGACCATGTGGTGTTCCTCGTGCGTGACCCCGAGGCCTCGCTCGCCTGGTACACCGAGAAGCTCGGGCTTCGCAGCGAACGAGAAGCCGAATGGCGGGCCGGCACCGTGCCCTTCTTGTCGATTCGCATCGACGCGGGGACCGTCATCGACCTGTTCGCGGGGGAGCCAGACGGCCGCAATGTCGACCATGTGTCGATGCGGGTCGCCGACCATGTCGACCTGCACGCCGTTGCTGCCTCCGGCGACTTCGATGTCGTCTCTGGCCCCAGCTGGATCTGGGGTTCGCAAGGGCACGGCTGGGGCATCTATGTGCGCGACCCGGACGGCAACGTCATCGAGCTGAAGCACTATGGCGGCGAACCACCTACGCCGAACCGAACGTGATGGGAACGGTCGGGCGATCCGGTATCGTTTCGTCTCCCGGGCCGTTAGCTCAGTTGGCTAGAGCGCTGCCTTCACACGGCAGAGGTCACTGGTTCAAGTCCAGTACGGCCCACCAACAAAACCCCAGGTCAGGCACCACAAACCCAGGCGGACGATCGCC
>JBCCYT010000145.1:0-10811 GCA_039188975.1 Actinomycetota bacterium | reverse complement strand
TCGAGCCCCGTTGCGGTTCCGAGCGCACCCGGGTTCGTATGGTTGATCAGCAGCGCCTCCACGACCTCGCCGTTCTCACGCAGCGGCACGACGGTCGGGTGCTCACGGGGGTCGAAGCCGTCCCACACGCCGATCGTGCGCTCGTAGCCCTCAGCTGCGGCGACGACCGCGTCGTCGAGCAGCGACCGTGCCCCGTCAGGAACCGACGTCGCCGGCTCGGCACCCGCCACCGCAGATGCACCGGGATCGGCAGCCGGGGCGTCGGATCCGGCGGATCCGGCGCACGAAACGGTGAACAAGGCGATCGCGGCGAGCACAGCGAGGAATGAGGTCGAGAGCGGTTGTTTCATGGCGTGAACCAAACCAGGGTGCTCCTGAGAAATCGTTGAGAACCGGAGCGTCCAGCTACCGTCGCGGCGATGGCACTCCCTCCTGGAACCACAGGGCCGTCCGGCATCGGCGTGATCGACACGATGATCGGGTTTCCCGACAAGGACTTCGCCGTCTACGACTTCATCCGCAAGCAGCTCAAGGACGGCGAGTCGACCGACTTCGAGTTCCCCGTCGAGTACATGTTCAAGAACGTGCCGAAGGAGCTCTACGGCATCGACGCGGATCCGATCGAGGTCACGCTCGGCGAGATGGATCGTTTCGGCATCGAGTTCGGCCTCATCGGCGCCGACGGTGAACAGGGGCAGCGGGCGCTGACCGATCACCCGGATCGATTCGTCGGTTCGGCGAACGTCGACCCCAACGACGTGATGGGCGAGGTTCGCAAGATCCGCCGGCTCAAGGACGAGTGGGACATTCGTGCGGTCGGCACGTTCCCGGTCGGCTGCACCCCACAGGTCCCGATCGACAGCCCGCTCTACTACCCGATCTACTCGACCTGCTGCGAACTCGACATCGCGATGTTCGTGTGCGCGGGCGTGCCCGGACCTCGCCTCCCGATGAGCCCGCAGCTGGTCGAGCGCATCGATCAGGTGATGTACGACTTTCCCGAACTCACGCTCGTCACTCGCCATGGCTGCGAACCGTGGGACGACCTCATGGTGAAGCTCATGCTGAAGTGGCCGGGGCTGCACTACTCCACCTCGGCCTTCGCACCGAAGTACTACCCCCAGTCGATCATCGACTACGCAAACACCCGCGGCGCCGACAAGATCATCTACGCCGGCTACTTCCCCATGGGCCTGTCACTGGAGCGCATCATGCGCGACATGCAGCACGTCGGGTTCAACGACAACGTGTGGCCCAAGTTCCTCCGCGAGAACGCCGCCCGCGTGCTCAAGCTCAGCTGAGGGGCAACCGTCTCGCGACAAGCAACGAGCGACAAGCGGCCAGCGACAAGCAACGAGCGAGAAAAAGTGACACGCCCGGGAGTGAGCAGCTCCCGGGCGTGTCGAGCACAGAACGCACCTCGCTGGACAGGAAGGTTCGGAGCGTTCTGCCTTTCGAATCGGCCGAAGGCTGATGGTTGTGAAGCGAACGCCGCCCGAAATCCACAGGCTGTCCGACGATAGGACTGTTTTCAGTCTCCCTGCATCGGAAATCCGCTAGATCGAACGGCCCGAGTCCGCCCAGTACTCATCCTTGAGTAGCCGCTTGTAGAGCTTGCCGGTGGGATGACGAGGAAGCTCGTCACGGAAGTCGACCGTCCGGGGACACTTCACGTCGGCTAGCTGCTCCTTGCAGTAGGCGATCAGCTCCCGACCGAGCGCGGCCGCCGCATCGTCATCCGCCGGCATCTCAACCGGCTGCACGACCGCTTTGACCTCCTCACCGAAGTCCTCGTTCGGCACGCCGATGACCGCCACATCGGCCACCTTCGGATGCATGGTCAACACGTTCTCCGCCTCCTGCGGATACACGTTCACGCCACCGGTGATGATCATGTATGCCTTGCGGTCGGTGAGGTACAAGAAGCCGTCCTCGTCGACCTTGCCGACATCGCCCAGCGTCGACCACCCGTTCGCGAGCCGCGACCCTTTCGTCTTCTCGGGGTCGCCGTGGTACTCGAACTGCGTGTCGGACTCGAAATAGATCGTGCCCTCATCACCGGTCGGCACTTCGTCGCCATCCTCACCAACGATGTGGATCACACCGAGCACCGCCGACCCGACCGTGCCCGGATGCGCCAACCACTGCTCACTGTTGCAGTAGACGAAACCGTTGCCCTCGGTGCCGGCGTAGTACTCGTGAATGACCGGACCCCACCACTCGATCATCTTGCGCTTGACCTCGACCGGGCACGGCGCCGCTGCGTGAATGCACGCCTGCAACGACGACACGTCGTACCGGTTCCGAGTCTCGTCATCGAGCTTGAGCATGCGGACGAACATCGTCGGCACGACCTGCGAAATCGTGATGTCGTGCTCCTGGATCAAGCGCAGGTAGTCGGCCGGATCGAACTTCTCCATCACGACAACCGTGCCGCCGGTGACATGGGTGCCCATCGTGAAGCGCAACGGCGCGGCGTGGTACAGCGGTGCCGGCGACAGATAACGCGACTCCTCGTTCGAACCGAACAGCAAGGCGAGCAGGCCCGCAACACCCGTACCCGATTCCTCCAACGGGGTTTCCGGCACGGTTGGCAGCACACCCTTGGGCCGGCCCGTCGTACCCGAGCTGTAGAGCATGTCCATGCCCGCCGTGCGGTTCTCGAGCGGGGTCGGTGACGCAGCGGCCACGGCATCCTCATAGGAGTCGTATCCGTCGATCGGGCCGCCCATGGCGAGCCGCAACTCGACCTTGGGCATCTGATCGAGCAGCTCACCCGCCTGGTCGGCTTTGTACGGCGAGGTGATGAACACCTTCGCCCCGCAGTTCTCGATGATGTACGCCATCTCATCGGTGGTGAGTCGGCTGCTCATCGCCGTGTAGATCAGGCCCGCATAATGCGCACCCCAACACAACGCCAAGAAGTTGGTGTTGTTCTCGAGACAGAACGCGATGTGATCGCCCGGCTGCAGGCCGATGTCGCGAAACAGGTTGGAGAGTCGGTTTGCATGCTCGTCGAGCTCGGCGTAGGTCATCACCTCGTCGGTGTCGGCCATGACGATGGCCGGATGATCGGGACGGGCGGCGGCGTGGGCTCCGGGATACAACGGCGTCTCCTTGTGGGTGGGCGAGCCAGAACCTAGTTGCGGGCAGGCGGTGCGGTCGAAAGCACCGGAACGTTCACGGCACCTTCTCCAAGCTCAGACGGTGAACCCACCGTCGACGTCGAGGTGTTGGCCGGTGATGAACTTGGCGCGGCCGGACGCGAAGAAACAGACCGCCTCGGCGACATCGTCCGCCGAACCGAACCGACGCATCGCAATGTTGGATCGGGCTGCGTCGAGCGCGACCTCGTCGAGATCGCCCGACGCCATGAGTCGCTCCGCCATGCCGTCGACGAGCATGCCCGGGCCCACCGTGTTCGCTCGCACGCCGAACCGGCCCTCCTCCGCCGCAAGACCGCGAACAGCCGCCTCGATGGCTGCCTTCGGAATCGACGACAACCCGTCGCGGACCGGATACCGGCGGGTCGCCGCAGTCGTCACTGCGACGATGTTCCCCTCGGTCTGTCGAAGATGCGGAATCGCCGGAGCGACAATCGCAAAGAACCCGGACGCGTCGGCATCGAGCTGCTCCTGCATCTCGGTCGGGGTCACCGTCGACAGGTGCTTTTGCGGCACGTGGGGACCCGCGGCATAGACCAGGGTGTGAATCCCGCCGGCCGCCTCCGCGATCGCATCGATCGCCTGCTGACAGCCGTCGTGATTGCGGAGGTCGAGCCCGATCGTCCACGCCTGGCGGCCGAGGTTGCTGACCGTCTCGGCCATCTCTGCCGCCGCCTCGTCATTGCGACGGTAGGTGAACGCCACGTCGCTGCCGCGGGAGGCCAGCTCACGCACGATCGCCGCGCCGAGCCCACCGCTGCCGCCGACCACGAAGGCAGCACCAGGCCGACCGGTGAAGTCATCGGACAGATCGAGGCCGTGTTCGGTCATGTCGAACAGCCTGCCCCGTGGCACGGCCAGTGTCACACCCCCTTCGTAGGGTGAGACCATGAGTTCATTGGCGGGCGTGCACGAGGCGGTGAGGGAGTTGGATCCTCACCCACTGTCGCGTCGCGAGCTGTACGAGCTGATCTCGAATCTCGAGAAGCTGCGATCTCGTGTCGACGAGCGATTGATGGCCACCAAAGCGGCGCTCGACTCCCTCGGCGACACCGGCGCCGATTCTTCGGTCGTGGGTCGCTCGGTCGGGAGGCGGTCGGAGCGTCAGGCCAAGAAGGATCGCGTGACAGCCCGAGGGTTGGCCGAGATGCCGACGCTGGCGGAGGGGCTCGCCGAAGGCCGGTTGAACGTCGAACACGCGGCGATCGTGGCCGAGGCGGCGGAGCAGGTCACGCCCGAGGTCGCCGCCGAATTGGTGCCTTTGGCGGAGTCGATCCCGGCCGACCTGTTTGCCAAGAAGGCCCGCGAGTTCGTCGGCAAGCACACGTCGGCGGCCGAGGCCGAGCAGCGCCACCGCCGCCAACGCGAGCGCCGGGCGGCATGGCACACCGTCAACGGCGACGGCTCGATCGACATCCACGCCCGACTCGACACGGCGACGGGAGAGATCGTGCTGGCCGACTGGAAGCGGCGTACCGATCAGCTGTGGCGAGCCGACGGCGGCCGCGATGGCACACCCGACGAAGGGCGCACCCACGCCCAGCGCCGGGCCGATGCGCTCGCCGAGCTCATCACCGAACCGCGTACGGCCGAGGCCGAGGGGTCGCTTCACCCCAAGTTCCAGGTGCACCTTCTCGTGAACCTCAACGAGGGCACCATCACCTGGCTCGACGGTTCGCCGGTACCCGACTCAGTCTTGGAGCAGGTCGGTCCTGCGGCCGACGTCATCGGGCACGTGCTCTCCGGCGACGGCCAGCCGCTGTGGCAGGGCCGCACCAAACGGCTCGCCACCGTTGCCCAATGGCGATCGCTGATCGTCGCCATGCGCGGGTGCCGGGAGTGCGGGGCCGAGATTGGACGGTGCGAAGCGCACCACGTGCACGAGTGGCGAGCGGGCGGCCCGAGCGACATCGACAACCTCGAGTTGCTGTGCCACACCTGCCACGGGCTCGCCCACCGTGGGGCGCGGGGCGATCCCGCCCATCACCGACGACCCCGCGCCGCCTGAGCGGCAGGCGGCTCATTCAGGGGTCCGAGCGGGTGCCTCGGATCTCAGCCGGCATCTCGGTCATGACCGCCGCGATCGTGCGGACGGTCTCGTCGGCCTGCGTCTCGCCAGGCGTGGAGCGCGCGTTCGCTCGGTCTCGCGGTCGCGGGCTGGTTGGCAGTCCTGGTAGTGCGGGATGCACTCGGGTATGTCGCGGCGCTGGCTGCCAACGCCACCCGCGAGGTTCTCGACCTGATCGACCTCTTGTTTCGCGTCGAGCACCCGAGCGCAGGGCTCTACGTCATGTTGCCGATCTCATCGACAGCACTCGCGGTGGCCCTCCTGGCGAGCATCCGTGCGGTAGCACAGCACCGTCCCTCGCTCGCCACGACCTGAGCGCCCAACCTGAACGCTCAGGTCATAGAGTCCGCCAATGCGTCTCGGGGTCTCGCTCTCATCGGTCCATGTCGTCGACGATCACACCGAAGGCGCTCGCAACATCATCGGGCGAGCGCAGGCCTGCGCGGACGCAGAGCTCGATCTGTTGTCGATGGGCGACCAACACAACGTGCCGGTGCCGTACTACCAAAACGTGCCGATGCTCGGCCGGTTGATGGCCGAGTGGCCGGCCGACCGGCCGGTTGGGGCCCTGTTTCTCCTGCCGCTGTGGCATCCGGTCACCGTCGCCGAGCAGGTCGGCACCCTCGCGACGATGAGCGACGCACCGTTCGTGATCCAGACCGGGATCGGCGGGGGTGGCGGTGCGTTTGCGGCGATGGGCAAGAACCTGAAGCGTCGAGCGAAGGATCTCGACGAATCGATTCGGGTGATCAAGGCGTTGCTCGACGGCGAGACGGTCGACAGCGAACGGTTCGGATTGATCGGGTCCCACATCAGCCCCTGCCCACCGGTTCCGGTCGAATGGTGGATTGGCGCCGGCGCACCCACTGCGCTCGACCGCGCCGCCCGGGAAGGCGACTGCTGGTACGCCAACGCCGACCTCACCCCCGAAACGGCCGCGACCGCACTCGACGGCTACCGCAACGCGTGCGAACGACACGATCGCGCGCCGCGAGCCGCCATCCGAAAAGACGTGATCGTGCTCGAAGACGCCGACCGGGCCCGCCGCCTCGGCGACGAACTCATCGCCGCCGGCTACCGAGGAATGAGCCGAGACGCCGTGGCGTACGGTGGGGTCGATGATGTCGTCGATCAACTGATGCCGTTCAAGGAGCTCGGTTTCGACGAGGTGACCGTCCGGTGCATGACCATCGATCAAGCGGACGCCGTCGAAACGTTGACCCGTTGCGGCGACGTCAGATCTGCTCTGGCCTGAACTGCTCTCGGATCACATCGATCCCGCTCTCGCCCTCGGCGGTGATCTCGACCGCAATCCGGTCGATCTCGTGGAAACCAAGCTTCTCGGCGACTCGGCCACTTGCCGCGTTGGCGAAATCATGGCGAATCACGATGCGGCACACGTCGGGAAGCCCCCACGCCGCCTCGACCAGGATCGCGGCGGCCTCCGTCGCCAGCCCACGGCCGGTGTACCCGGAGTGAATCCAATAGCCGATCTCGATCGCCCCGGGCCCGCGGCGCCGCATCAACCCGCATCCGCCGACCAGTTCGTTGGTTTCGGCGACGAAGACATGAAAGCCGTAGGCCTTGTCGGTCTCCCACTGACGGTCGCTTGCCTCGAGGAACGCCGCGAACTCCTCTGCGGCCGACGGGTCACCCTGCGCCCAATCCATGAACAGGCGCAATTCCGGCAAACTTCGACCGACCGCGGCGGACAGGGCCGCCGCGTAGCGCGACGACACCCGGCGCAAAATCAGCGACGGGCCCTCGAGCACCTCGGGTGGGCGCCGCACGTCAGGCCGGGGTGACCTCGACGGGGATGCCGTTGAGCACGCTCGTGCCCGACATCGGGTCGATCGCCAGCGGATCCGTCAACACGTTCGAATTCACACCGGCATGGCGGGCGGCAACCTCGAGCCGAGCACCGGACTGCCCATGCCCCCACCCGTGCGGCAGCGACACCACCCCCGGCATGACGATGTCGGTGACATCGACATCGGCAATGACCTCGCCGACCCGACTCCGGATGGCCGCCTGTCCACCATCGACGATGCCGAGTTCTGCGGCATCGTTGGGGTTGATCTGCAAGGTGCAGCGAGGCTTCCCTTTCACCAGAACCTCGACATTGTGCATCCACGAGTTGTTCGAACGAAGGTGGCGGCGACCGATCAGCCGCAGGCGACCGTCGCCCGCCCACTCCACCGCTCGCGCTTCGAGCCGGGCGAGCTCGTCGAGGAATGGTCCGTGCCACAGATCGATGCGGCCATGCTCGGTCTGGAGCGCATCAGGAAGGCGCGGCTCGAGCGCGCCGAGATCAACACCATGGGGTTCGTTTCGCAGCCGCTCCAGGCTGAGGCCATCGGGCGTCGAGCCAAAGCCGTCGCCGTACGGTCCGGTTCGCACCATCACGTCGAGCACCCGATCACTGCCCGTGTCGCCATCGACCAGCGCAAGAAGCTCATCGACGTCTCGCCCCTCGACTGGGCTGCCGGCTGCGAGAGCTTCACCGCTTAGGAGCTGATTGACGATCTGATCGTGCACCACCGTCGGATCCCCGGCTCCATCGTCGTCCAGACCCGACGCAATCAACGCGATGCGAGCGACGATGTCGTCTTCCGCGGGCTGCTCGGATTCGAACACCGGCGGGGAGTAGTTGGCGATGTTGCGGACCGACAGATTGCTGAACGCAATGTCGAAGTGGCTCTTCTCCAACGCAGAGGCTGGAGGCAGGATCACATCGGCGTGGCGAGTCGTTTCGTTCAGATAGATGTCGACGCTCACCATGGCCTCGAGCGAGGCAAAGGCATCATCCATCTGCGCAGCATCAGGACAGGACAGGACCGGGTTACCGGCAACGGTGAACATCATCTTGAGTTGACCATCGCCCGGTTCGAGGATCTCGATGGGGAGGTCGGCAGCGGGAAGTTCACCCTGCACTTCGGGGTTGGCGTTCACCCTGCTCGTCCACCGACCAACGCGGTAGGCCCGACCCGCTCGGTGTGGCCTGACTCGCTCGACCGCGGATCGCGGGAACATCGAGCCGCCCGGCTCGTCGAGGTTTCCGGTGAGAATCGCGATCACGTCGATCAACCAGGTCGTGAGCGTGCCGAACTCGACGGTCGTGGTCCCGATCCGGCCATGCACCGCTGCGGTCGGTGCACCCGCGATGTCGTCGGCCAGCCCCATGATCACAGCGGCGTCGACCCCGGTGACCGTCTCGGCGTACTCAGGCGAGAAGGGCTCGATCGCATCCCGAAGCTCTTCGAGCCCATCGACGAGTCCCGCAACCCGCCCCATCGAGACCTGGTCGGTGGAGATCAACCGGTGGGCGATTGCGGCCAACAAGACCGCGTCGGTGCCCGGCCGGATCGTGATGTGTTGATCCGCTTCTTCTGCCGTGCGGGTGCGACTGGGGTCGATGACGACAACTCGGCCGCCCCGACTGCGGACCGCCTTGATCCGACCGGGATAGTCCGGCGCGGTGCAGATGCTGCCGTTGGAGACGAACGGATTGGTACCGAGCAGGACGAGCAGGTCGGTGCGGTCCAGATCCGGGACGGGCATCCGCATCCCGTTGCCGTAGAGGTAGCCCGATGCGACGTGGCGCGGCATCTGGTCGACGGTGCTCGCTGAGAACATCGAACGGGTTCCGAGCGCCTGCAGGAAGACCCGAGCGTGGGTGTTCCAGGCCAGATTGTGCGCATTCGGATTGCCGAGATACACCCCGACCGACTCGTTGCCGTGCTCGCTTCGCACCGCACGAAGCTTCTCGGCAACGACCGCGAAGGCTTCGTCCCACTCGACCTCGACGAACACCGGCGCACCGTCGTCGTCGACGCCCCGACGCACGACCGGCTTGCGAAGCCGATCGGGATCGTCGTAGAGCTTGCCGAGGGTCGACCCTTTTGGGCAGACGAAGCCCTTGGAGAAGACGTCGTCCCGGTCGCCCCGGATTCGTTTCACCTCGCCACCACGGATCTCGATCTCCAGCCCGCAGGTCGCTTCACAGAGGGGGCAGGTTCGAAAGACGGTTCGGTCGGCAGCGGCTGCGATGTCGCTCATCACCCCATGGTTGCAGGCGAGACGAACCGACACCCAACGCTGGGGTAGCTCGGCGCTGACGGCGAACCGTTCAGTCGACCAGGTGTCCGCCGAGCGCAGCCCACTCCCGACGGAGTTCACGACCACTCGGCGCACGCGAGACGACGGTCCCGGCCTTGGCGCGTTCGCCGGCGTTGCCGATGCGTTCGTTGGCGTTGGCGCGTTCGCGGGCGTTGATGGCCGCGGCGGCTCCTGCGGCGGTGAGGTCGACCGCTGGCTCGTCCACGGGCACCACGGCGTTGCGTGGCGAGGTTGGCGCGTCCGATGCCACCGGCGCAGTGCGTGCCGACGGAACGAACTCGCGCAGGAGGAGCAGGCACCGCCCGACATACCGGCGTTGATCGCGGCCTCCGGCGTTGCGAGTCATCCGACCACCAGCGAGACGCGGCGGGGCAAGCAATGGCGATTCGTCGACCGGCGTGACCGCCGGCAGGTGCAGCAGGGCGTCGCCGAGGCTGCCGCGGTCGGGAGCATGCGCAATGGCAACGACGTCCGCTCGAAGCTCGCGCAGCGTCTCGGGCCAGGTCGGCGCAGCGATCACCACACCGAAGAGCCCGACCGCGATCAGCGCGGCCGACGGAGCTCCGAGCACGAATCCCGACATCGCCAGCGGCAAGACGAAGCGGAGCGCCCACCAGGCGAGCGCCCCGTGCGTTGCGAGGCGGGCCCATGGATCTCGCATGGCGGTGAGGCGAGCGTTGATGAGAGCTCGAAGGTGTGCGTTGTCGAACGCGTCGAGCGCGCCGGTCGACACGATGACCACCGGACCGGCCGAGGTCGGCAGCCCGATCACGTCGACCGCAGCCGTCGCCCGCAGTCGGAGGTGTCGCGGGTCGCGCAGACCGAGCGCAATCTCTACCGCGTCGGGGTGGCTGGCCGACCCAACCGGAGACGTCGCCAGTCGGCGAAAGGCCCGGTCCGCGAGCGCTTCGAGCGGGAGGGCCAGGGCCAAGACGACCGGTGCAACGACCGCGACCGCAAAGGCGACGGTGAGCGCCCGGGCGGAGCGGGCATCGTTGACCGCTGGTCCCAGCCACGCGATCAAGACGAGCGAGTAGGCCGCGACGGGTCCGGCCAGTGCCACCCCGGCGAGGGTGCGAGTCCGCCGATCGACCGCCATGGCGTTCCCGTCGGCGTGCATCGGGAGGATTCAAGGATCTAGCGTCGAAGGCCATGGAACTCGTACCGCTCTGCACCTTCGACGCCACCCTTGCTGACATGCACATGATCGGCGCGGGACCGGCCGGTCATCGGACCATCGCTGAGGTCTCGGGTGGTTCGGTCACGGGCGAGCGGCTCAACGGCACCGTGAAGGGCAATGCGGCGGCTGATTGGATGCGAACCAGCGCGGATGGCATCGCGACCCTCGACGTGCGGGTGGTCGTCGAGACCGACGATGGGGCGCTGATCTATGTCACCTACGCCGGGCGGGCCGATTGGTCTGACGGTCCCGGCACCAAGCCGATCTACATGGCCCCGAC
>JBCCYT010000144.1:0-10968 GCA_039188975.1 Actinomycetota bacterium | reverse complement strand
TGGCTATGACAAGGTGGTTGGCAAGGCTCGGTTCGCTGCCGATCTCGACCTTCCCGGCCAGCTTCATGGTGCCTACGTGCGATCGCCACATGCGCATGCCCGCATCACCGCCATCGACACCGAGGCTGCTGAGGCCATGCCGGGGGTAAAAGCGGTCGTGACCGGTGATGACTTCCCGATGCTCGACATCACCGATGCCAACCACGACGTGTCGGTCAACGTGATGGCGCGGGGTACCGCCCTCTACAACGGGCATGCGATCGCGGCCGTCGCTGCAACGACGAAGGCCGAGGCGATTGCCGCCGCGGCGGCAATCGAGGTCACCTATGAGCCGCTGCCGTCGATCTTGTCGATCGACGCGTCGATGGCCGATGGCGCCCCTCTCGCCAACGAGCAGAACACGCAGAAGTTCGTTGGCGGCGACCCGAGCAACATCGCCACCCACACGCCGCTCGAACGGGGCGACGTCGACGAGGCGATGAACGCAGCCGACCTGATCATCGAGCGCGAGTTCGACTGTGCCCACGTACATCAGGGCTACATCGAGCCGCATGCGTGCGTGGTCGACACCGGCGCCGACGGCAAGGCGAGCGTGTGGGCATCGTCCCAGGGCCATTTCATGGTCCGGGCGATCAGCGCGGCCGTGCTGGGCTGGGAGACCTCGCGCATCAAGGTCACCCCCGCGGAGATCGGCGGCGGGTTTGGTGGCAAAACGACCGTCTACCTCGAACCGGTTGCGGCTCGGCTGTCGGAGAAGACCGGCCGTCCGGTCAAGCTGGTCATGAGCCGAGATGAGGTGCTGAAGGCGACCGGGCCGGCACCGGGCGCCAAGCTGCGGATCAAGATCGGCGCGACCAACGATGGTCAACTCATCGCGATGGACGGCTGGATGGCCTACGAGGTCGGCGCGTTCGGCGACTTCGCCGGCATGGTCGGCGCCATGTCGGTCGCCAGCTACAAGTTCCCGAACCTGAAGCTCGAGTCGTGGGGAGTGCTCACCAACAAGCCCAAGACGGCCGCGTATCGGGCACCGTCTGCCCCTCACGCTGCGTTTGCGATCGAATCGGTCATCGACGAGATCGCACAGAAACTCGACATGGATCCGATCGACCTTCGGCTCGCCAACGCTGCGGTCGAAGGTGATCTGACCGCAATGGGCATGCCGCATCCCCGCATCGGGTTCGTCGAGTGTCTCGAAGCCCTGAAGGCCAGCGACCATTATCAGTCGCCGGTACCCGACGGGGTTGGCCGCGGCATGGCAGCGGGTTTCTGGTTCAACATCGGTGAGCAGTCGTCGGCGACGGTGAACCTCAATGAGGACGGTACGGCGACGGTCATCACCGGCAGCCCCGACATCGGCGGCTCCCGAGCGTCGATGGCGCTGATGGCGGCCGAGGAGTTGGGCATCGATGTGATGCGGATCACGCCGATCGTGGCCGATACCGAAGCCGTCGGGTTCACCGACGTCACCGAGGGCTCTCGAGCCACCTTCGCCACCGGCAAGGCTGTGGTCGAGGCCTGTCGTGAGCTGATCGACGAACTCAAGGTCCGAGCAGCATCGATCCAAGGGGTCGAGCCTGATCAGGTCGAGTGGGCAGAGGGTGCTGCCCATGTGGCCGACCATGAGCCGTTGTCGTTGGCCGCCATCACCGCCCAAGCAAAGCGAACCGGCGGTCCGCTCACGGCGACGGCATCGCTCAATGCGGCCGGCGCCGGCCCGAGCTTCGCCGTCCACTGTGCCGACGTCGAAGTCGACGAGGGCACTGGTGTCACCCGCATCGTTCGGTACACCGCCGTCCAGGACGCCGGAACCGCAATTCACCCGAGCTATGTCGAGGGTCAGATGCAGGGCGGTTCGGTGCAAGGGATCGGTTGGGCGCTCAACGAGGAGTACATCTACAACGACGACGGCGAGATGTTGAACCCGGGCTTCCTCGACTACCGGATCCCGGTGGCGTCGGATCTGCCGATGATCGAGACGATCATCGTGGAGGTTCCCAACCCGTCACATCCCTACGGGGTCCGTGGCGTTGGCGAGACTGGGATCGTTCCGCCGATGGGCACGATCGGCAACGCGATTCATCGAGCCGCCGGTGTACGGATGACATCGTTGCCGATGTCACCGCCGAAGGTGTTGTCCGCGCTCAACGACCGCGACTGACCACGGTCGACGAGTCGGGTACCTGCTGCCATGGCCACCGTCCACCTCATGACCCAGCACCGTCCGCTCGCCGGTGGTGCGGCGGTCGTCGAGGCGGACGGGGCCACGGTCGGCCAGGTCATCGACAATCTCGACATGGCATACCCTGGGCTGGGGGCGGCGCTGCGAGCAGGAAGCTCGGCCGGCATCGACGGTGAGATCCATGCCGAGCCCGAATTCGTCCGAGTCCAGCCGGACACGGTCATCTATTTCGTCGCGCCGCTGACCGGCGGCTGAGATGCCGCCCTTGCCCCGGGTTCGGCTCGAACCGCTGCGGGCCGATCATGCAGCGGCCCTCTTCGGCTGGTTCGCCGACGCGGGCCTGTATCGGTATGTCGATGAGTCGCCTCCGCCGTCACACGGGTGGCTACGCGACCGGTTCAGCACGTTGGCCGGCGGTGCGCCTGATGGGGTCGACGAGGTATGGCTCAACTGGGCGGTCCTCGACGAGCGCGATGTGTGCGTGGGGACGGTGCAGGCGACGATTCGGTCCGATGCACCGACGGCGATCGCCTACATGGTCGCGGCAGCCCATCACGGCCGCGGAATCGGGCGGGCCGCAGTCGACCGAATGCTCGATCTGCTCGTTGTGGAGCATGGTGTCGCGATGGTGGAGGCCGAGATCGATCCGGGGAACGATCGGTCGATCCGCCTCGTCGAGTCGCTTGGCTTCGTGCCCGTCGGAACGGTCCGTTCGGACTGGCGATACGTGCGACGATTGGCCTGATGATCACGATCGCCGTCGAAGACCCGATCGCAGCTGACATCGTTGCGCTGCTCGAAGCTCACCTGGCGTTCGCGCACGAGGTCACACCGCCGGACCATGTGCATGCTCTGGATGTCGAGGCGCTTCGTGGGCCACAGATCACCTTTTGCACCGCTCGAGATCACGGCGTGTTGTTGGGGGTTGGGGCGTTGCGGGACCTGGGCGGCGGGCGAGGAGAGATCAAATCGATGCACACCGCCGCTGCGGCCCGGGGGCGAGGGGTTGGTCGCCAGCTCGTTGCCCACCTTCTCGACATCGCTCGAGCCCAGACGATGCGGTGGGTCGGGCTGGAGACCGGCACCTACGAGGCGTTCGCCCCGGCCCGTTCGCTCTATGCATCGATGGGGTTCGAGGAATGCCCGCCGTTCGACGAGTACCGCGACAATCCGTACAGCGTGTGCATGTCGCTTCGGCTCACCAACTGAACGTGCGTTCAGTGCTACGGTCCGCCCGCCCTGTGGGGAGGGATATGAGACACGTTGAGAACGAGCTGCTCGAACATGGCATGGCGCAGGTCGCCCGATCTGGGGTTCGCGTCGCGCTCGAGGGCGTCAGCCTCATCGACGCAGCACGTACGGCCGGGGTAGAGCGCAGCGAGGCAATCCAGTGCTGGTCGGGCCCCGGCGAGCGGGACGAGGCCGAGGCGCAGTTCACCGAAGCGGTAGCGCAGCGAGTGCTCGAGCTGCGCCCCACCTCCTTGAGCCACAGCGGCGCGGATGAGCCGCTCAACGAGGTCCTCGACGCGTTTTCGTTGCTCGTGGAGTCGATGCCCGACATGGCCACGCTGACCCCGGCCGAACGGGGGCAGTGGGTGCGACGCTTCATCCGAGCGGGAACCGGACCCGACAGCGCCGTCGAGGTCGACTCGTTGCTCTGGCGTTCGTGCTTTGCGCTCGCGGCTGGGTCGGTCGCCCAGCCGCAGCCCGATGTTTCGCGCCGCGACGCGTGGATTCGAGGTGATGCCGTGACGTCGACGCGATTCCTCAACATCTACTCGACCCTGGCCGCACTCTTCGGACTCCGCCTTCGTTCGTGCTATTCGTGGGATCAGTTCACCTTGGCCGTTCGAGCCATGTCGGAAGGACTCGGATTGCGAGCGACTGTCGACCCTGACCGGCAGCTGTTGTCTCGGCGCACCGGACCCGACGGTGAGCGTGAATCGTGGAGCCTGATGGCGGTGGGCTTCGAAGCACTGGTTCGCCAATTCTTCGAAGCCGAAGACCCACGACAGCTCATCGATCTGCGTCACGAGTAGGCGGTACCCAGCATGCGCATCGAACACGTCGACGTCTTTCAGCGGGACCTGGAGTACGCGGGAGGCGTGTACGAGCTGTCCGGCGGGCGCACCTACCGGAGCTTTGACGCCACGCTCGTTCGGGTGACGACCGATACGGGGGTCATCGGCTGGGGCGAATCGACGCCGTTTGGGCCGAACTATGTGGCCGCCCACGCTCGCGGGGTCCGCGCGGGTATCGAGGAGATCGCCCCCCACATACTCGGCCTGGATCCACGCCGGGTCGACCGCGTCGCGGAGCGGATGGACCTGTGCTTGGCCGGACACCCCCACGCCAAGACGCCGATCGATGTGGCGTGCTGGGACGTCTTTGGGCGGTCTGTGGGTATGCCGGTGTGTGAGCTGCTCGGCGGTTCCACCCAGGCTCGGCTCCCGGTCATCTCATCGATCCCGACGGATGAGCCACCCGCGATGCGGGCAAATGTCGAGGCGCATCGGGCGGCCGGATATCGGGGCCACTCGGTGAAGATCGGCGCAGCAGAGCACGACGGCGGCCCCACGCTCGATGCGGAGCGGGTTGCGGCGTCGCTCGCCGATGCCCGTCCGGGGGAGTACTTCATCGTCGACGCGAACGGTGGCATGACCGTCGAGTCAGCGCTTCGCTTCCTGCGGCTGCTCCCCGATGGCCTCGACTTCGTTTTCGAGGCCCCCTGCGCGACATGGGCAGAAACCGTGCGGCTTGCCCGTCGCACGGATGTGCCGCTGATCATCGATGAGCTGGCGTTGACCGATGCCGCGATCATCGACATGGTGGCGTCGGGAGTTGGAGACGGCGTGGGGTTGAAAGTCTCCAAAAACGGTGGGCTCACTGCGGGGCGCCGCCATCGCGACCTCTGCCTTGCCGCCGGTTTCACGATGAGCGTGCAAGACACCGTTGGCAGCGAGGTGTCGTTTGCTGCCGTCGTCCATCTCGCTCAGAGCGTCCCGACTCGGGCGTTGCGATGTGTGCTCGACGTGCGTGGGATGGTGTCGACGAGGCTGGGCCAGATCGATGTCGAGATCGAAGAAGGCGGGGTTGTCGCCCCGTCGCAACCGGGCCTTGGTGTCGAAGTCGACCTCGCTGAGCTGGGTGACCCGGTCGCCACGTACGGCTGAGTGGCGCTGCGTCGGATCCACCTAGGTCGTGTGACCCGGGCGTGATGTCCGAAGGTCGGACTCGTCGAGGCGGTTGGATCGGTTGGATCAAGCACTTCGGGGTGGATCCCGACGACAACGGGCATGGGACCGCCATCGCAGCCGACCCAAGCCCGCATGGACGATTCGTGGACCCGCCTTGCCTTGGCGTTTCGGCGTCCCCGACCCATTCGCGGGCTTGACGAGTCAGCCACGCTCCAGCTGGTCATGCCCCTTGCCTTCGGCATCTGGTCAGCGGGAATCGGCGCGTTCGCCCTTGCGCTTGGACAAGAGGGTCTCCTGAGCCTTGGCCGCATGGCGATCTATCTCACGCTCGGGCCGTTCCTGGTGCTCGCAGTTCTCGTGTGTCGTCGCACCGGTTTGCTGCCCGGCTTCCTTGCCGTTTCAGTGATTTGCTGGCTTGCGAGCTTGAGCGTTACCACGCCGTTCTATTACTTCGCCGGTGGCATCATCGGAACGGCCTTGACCGCGTGCCTGGCGTCGTGGTTCGGCGCATGGCGAGGAACGTTGTACGCGATCATCACGATCGTCGGCCAGCTCTGTGGTGGTGTGCTCTTCGGCGATCCGCTCGTGGTCGATCGGCTGATTCTGATCATCTTGTCGATGGTCTTCGTCGTGGTCATCGCCGGTGGGGTTGCCGATCGAACCGATTCGGCGATCGCCGAGCGGGACGCGCTCCTCGCCGAGTTCAGCTACCTCTCCAACCATGATGTGTTGACTGGGCTTGCCAATCGACGAGCGTTCGAACGGGTCGTCGAGGAGCGCCTGTCGACGAGCGGACATGACTTTTCTCTTGCCCTCTTCGACGTCGATCGATTCAAAGACATCAACGACACGGCAGGCCACCGCGAAGGCGACCTGGTGCTCTGCGCCGTGGCCGAACGCTTGGTTGGGTCATTCCCGGAGGCCTTCGTCGCTCGTCTCGGCGGCGACGAGTTCGTGCTCGTCGTCGATGGCGACCTCATGGAACACGAACTCGTCGATCGCTCGCTGCATGCGTTCGCCCTCCCGATGGTCATCGATGGTGATCGGTTGCGGACGGTGTCGCTCAGTGTCGGCACGGCTCGTCGAGCACCCCACCTCGATACCGCTTCTTCGCTGTTGACCTTGGCTGATGAACGGCTCTACTCGATGAAGCGAGGGATCCACGCGGGAGGCCGTCGGGCATCGGCGTGAATCCAAACCCGGGGTTGGCCTCGTACTAGCACCGTGACCAGTGGCACAGTGGACGACGTGGATGACGTGACCGAGCGTTCCGAGGTCGAGTTGATCGACATCGATCTCGATTGGCCGGGTTCGGTGGATGATCATGCGATTGCTCCGACGTCCACGTCGAAGCGACGGAATCGGCTGCGGTTTGACCCTCGCTGGCTGATCCTGGTCGCGGTCATCGGCTACGTCGGATGGATCATCTCCTCGAGCGTTGGCGAAGAGACACCTGATGACGACGCCACGCCCGACCCAGCCGCCACCGTGCCGGTGTCGTCGGAACCCGAAGAGACCGTCACCCTTGCCGACGACCAGGTTTCGCTGGCAGGCGACCCGTCGTTGGACCTGGCGGCGGCGATCGATGAGGTTTCGACCCTCAACTACGTGACGGCCTACGTCGAGATGCAGCACGTGCCCAACAGCACCAATGTGTTTGCCCAGGCGACGAAGTTCGATGCCGTTCCGGGCGGCTTCCGGTTCGGCTACATCGGTGTCGATGGGCGGGCGGTCGTCATCGATACCAGTAACGGCGAGTGGCGCTCCGTCGTCGACGAGGTGCCGTTTGCGTCGGATTCGGGCTTCGCAGTGCTTCCCGATGGTTCTGGCGTTCTCGGCTTGGATGCGGCGGGTGGCGGCGAAGCGCTGCGGGTGGCCACCGATTTCAGTGTCGTCCGCCGTCACACGGGCGATCTTCTGGGCATCCGGGAGACCGAAGCCGGGATCGAGTTTGGTCCGGTTGGCGATCCTGATGCCTGGAGCACGCTTCCAGCCGGGGCGGAGTATCGCATCGAACCGTCGGTTGGCGTGTTCATCGCTCCTCGCAGCGGCGGCATTTATGAACTGACGGCGACGGGAACAGAGTACGTCTCGCCCTTCGAGGTCATTTCGAGCAATGGTTCTCGGTGGATCGAGCGACGACGAGTGCCCGGACCCGACGAGTACTGGATCGTGGATCGGTCTGGCGATTCCTGGCCGATCGACCGCGAGGTGATCGAGGTGCGCGACGGCTTGTCGATCAGCCCTGATGGTGCGTGGGTGTTCGCGACGGGTGGCTTCGTCGATCAGGAGACGCCCGAACCGGTCTTCCTCGGCATCGAGACCGGCACGATTGTGCAGGTCGATGGTGGCGCCGACGGATTGACGCCGGTCTGGGCGCCCGACAGTTCCTTCGTCGCAGAGCACGACCCGACCCGGAGTTGCATCTGGCTCAGCTTTACGAGCGGCTTGAACGGATGCATCGTGCTCGATCGGCTCAACGTTCCAGCCCTCGAAGCGTCCGCACTCGTCATCTACTGATCGTCACTTCGCCCGGACGAGTGTTGCCCGAACTCGCTCTGGCGTCTCGCCTGTCCATTGGCTGAACGCCCGATAAAACGACGTTGTTTCCTCATAGCCGAGCAAGAAGGAGATCTCGGCGGCGGAGAGGTTCGGGTTGGCGAGGTAGTGGCGAGCGAGATCTTCGCGGGTTTGGTCGAGGATTCGCTGATAGGTGGTGTTGTCGCGTGCGAGTCGACGGTGCAGTGTGCGCGAGCTCATCGCGAGCTCGCCGGCGACGTCGGCCATGGTTGTATGGCCGGTCGGGAGGAGTTCGAGGAGGGTGCCGCGAACCTGTTCGGTCGTGCTGGCGTCCCCCTCGAGCTCGGACAATCGGCGTCGTAGTTCCGGTTCGAACGTCTCCCAGATGGCCTCGTTGGCGGTGAGAAATGGCCGCGCCGCGTCGACGGCGCCGAACTGAACCTGGGCCCGGGACCCGGTGATGATCTCGACGCCGAGGAAGTCTGCGTACGCGGCTCGATCCGCCGGGGGGCGCGGTGTGGTCACCTGTGCGGGAACGACTCGGTGACGGGTTGCGGTCCGGGCCATCTGCACCCAGAACAGCAACTCGGAGAGCACGAGGTTGTTCGGCGGCGTGTCGCCGTCCGGGAAACTGCAGCCGATCGATGTCTCGTCGGTGCTGATGTCGACATGGAGCGTCATGGGACCGATCAGCGTCTTGTAGGTCGCGACGCGGGTCGCAGCGGTGTTGAGATCTCGGCTCATCAGCGCGGCAAAAATGGGGGGAGCGAAGACCTCAGGCGCAAAGACATCTTCGATACGCAGCGGCAGGTTCGGATCGCCGCTTTCGACTTCGATTGCTCGCCACAGCGCAAAGAACTGCGGTTGATCGAGCCACGTGGGGCCATTGGACAACAGGTTGGGTGGGAGACCGGCCCGGCGCAGAACGTTCGAGGGCCGCACACCGAGGTCGAGAAGTACGGCGCGAAGGCTGGGGTCGAGGGTGTACTTGCCGGTTCGCATGGCGGATTCAGGCTAGGACGGGGTTCGGCCTCCGTGCTCGCGGATCCAGCCAGTGTGTTCGCGAAAGCAGTCAGGTGACGATGGCGAGATCCGCGTCTGGCTTGGCGACATCGGACAATCATCTCGACGAGACCGGGCCTACGCTCGCGGCACCGTACGAACGCCGACCGACCCACACTGAAGGAAACGCATGGCCCGCCACAAGCACGCACTCGATGACGCCACCCGAAGCATCGACCTGACCGGCAAGGTGTACATCGTCACCGGCGCCAACTCCGGCGTCGGGCTCGAGACCTCCCGGCAGTTGGTCACGCAAGGAGCCCACGTGATCCTCGCCTGCCGTCGCGTCGACGCCGGCGAAGAGGCTGCCGCCAGCTTTGCGGGCCTCACCGGCACTGCGGAGGTCATGCGGGTCGATCTTGCGGATCTGCAGTCGGTTCGTGCGTTCGTCACCGACTTCACGGCGACCCATGACCGCCTTGACGGACTCGCGTGCAACGCGGGCATGGTCAACATGAGCGGCGAGCGACAGGTGACGGTCGATGGGCTGGAGACAACCATCGGCATCAGCTACTTCGGGCACTTCCTCCTCACCGAGCTCCTGCTCGAGACGCTCGGCAACACCCCCGGCTCACGGATGGTGATCCTGTCCTCGGTTGTGCACGCCGGCAGTCCCAAGAACCGTCCCGAACTCGACCTCACCGATCTGAACTTCGAACGACGCGACTTCAGCAACCTCGGGGCCTACGGCGAAGCCAAGGTGGCAACCGTGCTCTATGCCAAAGAGCTCGCCGCACGCGACCTGCCCGGAGACACCAGCTTCTTTTCGATTCACCCGGGCTGGGCTCGTTCAAACTTTGGGTCGGGCGGGAGTCTGCCGATGCGAATCGCCATGACGCTGATGCGGCCGGTCAGCCGGTTCGTTTCCGACAGCAACGAAGAGTCGGCCCAGACCAGCCTCCACTGCCTCATTTCCGATGCCGCCCTCGAGCATGACGGCGCATACTTCAGCCAGAGCAGCGTCCTGTACCGAGACAAGCACTGCAAGAACGGCGGATGGCCGCTCGAAACACCCAACCCCCATGCTCGAGACATGAACGTCGCCCGCGAACTCGTCGCCCTCAGCTACGACGTTGTGGGGTTGTCACAACCATGAACCGCTAGATTCCGGCGATGCTCGACACCACGATCGACCAGGTCGCGTTGCGGACCTCGCGGCTCGCCCGCCTCCGCACCGAGATGGCGACCCGTGGCGTCGCCGCCGTGTTGCTGACCGACCCGGTCAACATCCGGTACGCAAGTGGCGCCCGGAACATGCAGATCTTCACCGCCCGCAATCCCGCCCGCTACCTCTTTGTCACCGTCGACGGTCCGGTGGTGCTCTATGAGTTCACCGGTGCGCTCCACCTGGCCGATGGCCTCGAGACGATCACCGAGGTTCGTCATGCAACGACGGCCTCCTTCGTCGCTGCAGGCGACGGAATCGCAGGCGTCGAAAAACAGTGGGCGGGCGAGATCCGAGACCTGATCGCAGACACCGTCGGCGTCGATGCCACCGTTGGTGTCGAACGGGTGAACGCCGGTGCCGCAATCGCCCTGTCGGAACTCGGCATTCACATCGTCGACCCCCAGGAGGCGGTCGAACGAGCGCGTGCGATCAAGGGTCCCCAAGAGATCGCCTGCCAGATCGAGTCGATGCGAGCGACCGAACGAGCGATGGCTGCGATGGAGGCCGAGATCCGCCCCGGGATCACCGAGAACCAACTCTGGTCGGTCTTTCATCAGCACGTGATCGCCCAGGGCGGCGACTACATCGAAACTCGGCTGTTGTCGTCTGGTGACCACACCAACCCGTGGTTTCAAGAGACGAGTGACAAGGTGATCGGTGAGAACGAACTCATTGCGTTCGACACCGATGTCGTCGGGTGCCACGGCTACTACGCCGACTACTCCCGAACCTTCCACGCCGGGCCCGGCGAACCGAGTGCGGAGCAGCGAACGCTGTACCGAATCGCGCACGAACAGGTCCATCACAACATGGCGATGATCGAACCAGGGCTCACGTTT
>JBCCYT010000143.1:0-11105 GCA_039188975.1 Actinomycetota bacterium | reverse complement strand
TCGATGCCATCGCCACCGACCACGCTCCCCACCCCGATCAGCGCAAAACAGGGACGCTCATCGACGCTGCACCAGGCATGACCGGCCTCGAGACATCGCTCGCGGCAGCGATCACCGAGCTCGTCACACCCGGTCTCGCAACCCTGCCAACCGTCATCGCCGCCCTGAGTTGGCAACCCGCCCGGATCGCCGGCCTCGACCGGTGGGGACACGGGGGCCCGCTCGTGGTTCGCGCTCCAGCGAACGTGGCCGTCATCGACCCGAACGAGCAGTGGACCGTGAACCCCGAGTCGCTGGCCAGCATCTCGTCCAACAACCCGTTCCGAGGCCAGGTTCTCCAGGGCCGAGTGACACACACGTTCCTACGCGGCACCCAGACGTGGACATCTCGACCACAGACGGGAATCCCTTACGTTTCGGCTTCTGCGAGCTGAATGGGGAACGCCGCACGGACGGCGCTCTCGTTCGTTGTGGTGAGGTGACCGGGACGCCCGGCGGCAAGGATCTCCGCAACCCGGCCCGCGGCGGCATCCCAGATGCTCGGCTCACCGGCCGACACCCACTCGGCGACCGACTGGCGATCTCCGAGGTCGGGATAGACATACTCGCTGCGCATCAACTCCAGCGTCTGCGGACTGCCGAGGTAGTGACCTTCGCCGCCGACGACCTCCTCGATGATCGCGAGATCGAGGTATGACGGGTCGACCTCGACCCCTCGCACCGAACGCAGGATTGCACCACACATATCGCTGTCGATCACGAGGATCTCGGGACTGGCGACCATGATCGAGCCGAGCATGCCGACCGACAGCTGCACCATGTCGGCACCTGCCTGGGCCGAGAGTGTGACCGTGTAGCTCTTCTCGTACCCGGCTTGGCTGTCAGCCGTCTTCGACTCGGTGATACCGGCGGAGACGGCGTGGGGAATGTCGAGATCTCGGAGAAGTTGGGCCGCAGCCGCAGACACCACCGCCGCTTCCCCGCTACCGCCGGTCATCGCGCCGGTTCGCAGATCAGAGACGAAGGGCATGAAGGCATGGATGCACGGATGTCCGGGCTTGATCACATCCGCCAGGACGACGCCGGCGAGGATCTCGGCGAGTCCCTGGGCCAGCGATCCGGCGAGCGAGGGCGGCGACGTCGCCCCGGCCTGCCCGGCCGAGCACGTCTGCACGATCATCCCCCGCTCGATCGCCCGCTCCATGATCTCGCATCCCTCCGGCGAGAAACGCAGCGGCGGAACCACGTGCACGACGACCGCCATCGAGAATGGCTGGGACGCGAAGCGCCCCTCACCACCCAGCATCATGTCGAACAGGTCGACCACCGGATCCACCGTGGCGGCGGACGTGAAGCTCACGCCGGTCGGCTTCGCGGTCGCCGCCGTGACTGCGAAAGCGGTGTTGAGATCGAGCTCGAGCGGGTCGGCGAGGTCCCGGGCGACGAGCGGCCGCAGGCCGTAGTGAATGTTGGGCAGTTCGTCGACGACACGCATCATCGACCAGAGGTCACGGAGGAGTGAGTCGCGGTAGGTGCCGGTCGCGGCGTCGAGCACCTGCACTGCGGCACCACCGGTGCCGATGTGCACACCCTGCCCACCGATCGACACGCCCCGGTCGTGAACAAACCCTGGAAGCTCGACGGTCGACGGCGCCCGTTCCAACGCCGCTTCGACCATCGGCCTCGGCAACCGGATGCGACCGTCGTCGCGGCGAGAGGCACCGGCACCGATCAACAGCTCGGCGTAGCGGGTAGGCGCGTCGGCCATGCCGACGTGTTCGAGCATCTCGAAGGCATGATCGACGATGCGATCTCGGTCGAGGTCGGACAGGGGTCGGTACGAGCCACCCGGGGGTGGTGGGGTGACGATCGGTTGCGGTGGTGGCGCGGGCCGGGTGCGGTTTCCCCGTCGGGCCATGGTCAGGCTCCGGCCAGCCGGTTGACGGTAGCCAACATCTGCTCGACCTCAGCTCGGGTGTTGTAGTGGCTTGCCGAGGCGCGAACGCAGCTCTCGACGCCGAGCGGTTCGAGCACGGTGGCCGAGTAGTAGTCGCGCTTGCGGGCGTGGGTTCGCACACCGTCGGCATTGAGCTGATCGACGACATCGAGACTGTCGTGGCCGTCGATGAGAAACGACACCATGCCCGATCGGTGCTCGCTGTTCTCCGGACCGATGACGGACACGTTGTCGAGTTGCCCGAGGCCCGCAAGCCCTCCGGTTCCCCACATCATGGCGTCGACCAGATCCTGCTCCTGGTCTCGGATTGCGGCGGCCGCCGCCTCGATCCGGGATCGAGCGGGCGCCTCGGCGTCACCGACCTCGCCGCCCAGCCATTCGAGGTAGCGCACGACCTCGGAGAAGGCGGCGTACGCCGAGGCGTCACGGGTGCCGAGTTCCCAGACGTGGGCCGGGGCGCCGTCGAGTTGATCGTGCGGCGCCGTCGCCAAGCGGTCAGAGACCCACGCCACTCCGAAGTTGTGGCGAGAGAAGAACTTGTAGCCGCTGATCACATAGCCGTCGACGTCGTAGTCATCGATGTCGACCCGGCCATGCGCCGCGTGCTGAATGCCATCGACGATGATGAAACACTGCGGCGCGACCGCCCGGATCTCGGCGGCGATCGCCGCGACGTCGACATGCATGCCCGTGACGGGGCTGGCGTGGATGATCGTGGCCACTGCGAGGTCGGGCGTGAGCGCAGGCCGATACTGCTCGGCGCTGACGACGGTCGTGTCGACATCGAAGGCGACCTGCTGGTAGCGCATGTCGGCAACGGCCGCCCAGCGACCGCACGCGCTGTACGTCGCCGGGTGCTCGAGGTTGCTACCGATCACAACCGAGCCGCTGCTCGCCAACATGGCGTTGCGGATCAGTCGCCCGAGCAGCTCGGTGCCGCTCTCGCCGACGAAGACCTCGCCGGTCGACGCCCCGAGGGCAAGCTTCATGTCGGCTCGACCCTGGGCAATCACGTCCATCAGGTAGCGCGAGGCAACGTTCGCACGCCCCTGGTTGTCGGGAAGAGCCATCAGTTCCGCCGTCCGTTCGACTGCAGCCTTCAGGGTCAGTGAGCCGCCTGCGTTCTCGAAGAACGCTCTTGGCCCTTGTACGGGGCACACGTCGGTGTGGTGGAAACGGTCACGGATGTCGGCGAGGAGTTCCGGCTCGAAGGGCATCAGTGTGGATGCTAGGACGTAGGCCATGCCAGTCCGCTCGATCGCCACATTCCACGCGCAGCCCGGGGCGGGAGCAGCGTTCGAAGCGGCGTACCGAGAAGGTCAATTCCTGGAGCGGGCGGTGACCAATCCTGGGTTCATCCGGGGTGAGCTGCTGCGTTGCACCGACGATCCCGACCGGTTCGTCGCCATCGCGGAGTGGGAGGACGCGGCTGCGTATGCCGCCTGGCAGGCCGCCTATGGCACGCTTCCCGCCGGTCCGACCGAAGCGATGTTCGCTGCCCTCGACGGCGCCCCGGTCTCGTTGGTCGGCGAGATCATCTTGACTGCCGATCCCGACACCACCGAACCGCCGGCCTGAGGTCACCTACAGTCAGCGCCATGTCCATCGATCGCATGCACACGACCGAGCGCGCCAGCTTGATCGTCACCCACAACGGCACGGTGTACCTCTCGGGCCAGGTGGCCGATGACCCCGACGCCGACATTCAAGCCCAGACCCGGTCGACCCTCGGTCGAGTGGACGCGCTGCTCGAAGAGGCAGGCACGACCCGAGCGCACCTGCTGTCGGCCACGATCTACCTGCGAGACATCGACAATCACTTCGCGCCGATGAACGAGGTGTGGAATGCGTGGGTCCCCGACGGTCACGCACCGGCACGAGCGTGTGTCGAGGCCCACATGGCCCGCCCCGGACTCCTCGTCGAGATCTGCGTGATCGCGGCGATACCGAACGCGTGACCAACAGCCCGACCCGACGGCTGAATGTCATCGTCGAGCAAGGCCTGTGTATCGGTTGCGGTCTCTGCGAGGCAATCGCCCCCGAATCGATTGAGGTTCGCAAGGCGACCACCGGTTTCGAGGTGCCGTTCGTGACGGGCGACCTCGACCACCCGACCGTCGACCGGATCTACGACATCTGCCCCGGCACCCGAATCGAGGGGCTACCCGATCGGCTCGTCGCCGACGACACATCTATCGACGCAGTGTGGGGGCCATGGCGTCGCATCGTGCGCGCCTGGGCGGGCGACTCCCACGTCCGCCACGTGGGTTCAACCGGTGGCGTGCTCACGGCACTCGCGCAGTACCTCCTGACGACCAAACGGGTCGACTTCATCTTGCACGCCAAGGCTTCCATGACCGAACCGAGTTTCGGCGAGCCGACGATCAGCTTCAGCACCGCCGACGTCCTCGACGCGGCCGGCTCTCGTTACGGCCCGACCGCAACCCTGCGCACCATCACCGACGCACTCGACCGCAACCAGCCGTTCGCATTCATCGGCACGCCCTGCGACATTTCCGCGCTCCGGAACCACGCCCGCCACGATTCCCGGGTCGACGAGTTGGTGCGGTACTGGATGACGCCCGTCTGCGGCGGTTTCGGCGAGCCCCAGTTCACCGACGACTTCGTGCGCGGCGTGGGCATCGCCCCCGAGGAGCTGACCAGTCTGCGCTATCGAGGCTTCGGATGCCCGGGCCCGACCCACATCGAGTCGGCCACGACCGCCGTCGATGTGCACTATCTCGACTACTGGGGCGACGACGACAGCCAGTGGGGCCTGCCCTGGCGCTGCAAAATCTGTCCGGACGGCATCGGTGAAGGGGCCGACCTCGCCGCGAGCGACACATGGCCGGGCGGTTCACCCACCCGGGACGGAAGCGACACCGACCTCGGCGTGAATGCGATCATCGCCCGAACCACCGTCGGCGAGGAGCTCCTCGCGGCTGCCGCCGCTGACGGGGCGTTGGTGATCGAGCGAGACATCGGTGTCGACGACATGAGTGAGTACCAGCCCCATCAGGTCCGCAAGAAGTACGAGGTCGGTATGCGGCTCGACGCAATCGGCGAGACGGGACGGCTCCGACCTCAGACCGCTCGGCTTCGAATCGAAGAACTGGCGGCTGAGCATCCCGTCGAGGTGCGTCGCACCGAGATGGACGGCACGATCGCACGGATCAGGGCGGGCAAAGCAACCCTGCCGACGCCGAAGCGAGCCTCACGATGACCACCCCGACCCGCGTGCTCGAGCTCGACGTCCACCCTCGCGTGGCGGTCGCCAACCTCACCGTCAAGATCGGCCTCGTGCTGAGCTTCGTCATCGCCATCGGCTTCCCGCCCGATGCGGTCGAAGGCAAGGCGATGGGGTTTCGAGCGCCGCTCTTCTTGGCCCCTGCGGTGCTGGTCCCGCTGCTCGCCCGCCGGAGATCATGGAAGCCGTACCCGCACGCCGCAGACGCGTTGCTCTCGGCGCCGTTCCTGCTCGACACGCTCGGCAATCTGTTGGGTTTCTACGACGAGTTTCCCGTGACGGACGACGTCCTTCACGCCGTCAACTGGGTGCTGCTCGTGGGCGCCTTCCATGCATTTCGATTCCGCAACGTGCATCACCGAGACGATGCGGTGATGCTCGGGTATGGCTTCGGCGCGCTCGCCATCATCTGGTGGGAAGTGCTGGAGTGGGCGGTCAGCGAGGACGGCTTCGGTGGCGCAGGCGGGTTGGCGCTCACCTACGAGGACACCGTCGCTGACCTGTTTTTGTCGTCGACCGGCGGCCTGATCGGATCGATCATCGCGATACGGGTGCTCGGCCCCAAGACCTGATGCGGGTACCGCACGAGGACCTCAGAACGAATCGAGCCGGGCAGATCAACCGGTGAGCTGAGCAAGCAACGTCGGCACCACCACACCCGGATCTACCGCTCGCCCGTTGGTTCGGGCCAGGAGCAGCGCACCTTCCAGCGCCGACACGAACGCGAACGACGCCGAATCGATGTCGACGTCGGGTGCGAGTTCGCCGGCCCGTTGACCGTCGGCCATCGTCGCCCCAACCCATGCCAACTGGGCGTCGAAGAACGACCTGATACTCACCCGAGCTTCGGCGCTGAGGTCGTCCCAGCCGGCGGCAGCGGCTCCGCAGAAGCAGAGCAAGCCGTCGTCGGCCGGCGACAGGAACAGTTCGCCGTAGGCGGTCAGTCGGGCGATCGTGCCGTCTGCGTCAATGGCCCCGACCCGTTCGTCGAAGTGCTCGCGGTAGGCGTCGGCCGTCTCGGCGACCAGATCCTCCTTGCGGCGAAAGTGGTGGTGGATCGACGGTGCCTTGATCCCGATGCGTTGGGCCAGATCGCCGTAGCTGAACCCGTTGACTCCACCGGTTTGCACGGCGAGGCGGGTTTCATCCAACACCATCTGACGGATGTTGCGTCCACTCGGTCGGGCCATGGCTGCAGTCTGTCTCGTCGTTCAGCCGACCGGGTCGACCAGATAACCGGCATCGGACATGTCGGATTCGCTCGCACGGGTCGGCGAGATCACCAGCCGAACCTGTTCGGCTCCTTCGAGGCGAGCGCACCAGTCCCGACCTGCTGTCGCACCGAGGTACCGCTCCGCTGATCGGCGGTAGCTGTCGCTCAACCCGTCTTCGGGCACTCGTGTGACGGGACCGGCGATGCGGAGGCTGCGATAGGGGAAGGCCTCCGTATCGATCGTGAGCGCAACAACCGTGCCATCGACGAGGTCATCGAGTTTGCGACTCCCGGCGAATGTCGTGACCGACAGCTGGCCCTCGTGCCAGTCGAACCAGATCGGGACGACCAGGGGCGATCCATCGGCACCAACCCAGGCCAGTCGGGCTGGCACCCGCGACTCGAGCAAGAGCTGCACGTTGCGAGAGACCGGTGATTGCAGGACCGCAGGGGTGGACGATGTCATTGGCGCCTCCTCATCGAAACCCGACGTCGAACCCAAGTCTATCGAGAAGTAGACAAAAGTCTAGTAATCAGTAGACTCCTCCCATGGAATCGACAGAGGCGCCACAGGTCGCCATCATCGGCGCAGGAATCAGCGGCCTCGCCGCAGCCCGCGCACTCGTCGACGGCGGCCTTCAGGTGACCGTGTTCGAAAGCCGCGGCCGTATCGGCGGGCGTCTTCGCGGCGAGCGCGCCGGCGGGTCGCCGACGCGACTCGACCTCGGGGCCACCTGGTATTGGCCCAACGAACCCCGGGTGAACAAGCTGATCACCCAACTCGGCGTCGCCACCCACCCGCACCACCTCGCGGGCGACGCGATCTATCACGACCCCAACGGCAGTCGACGGGTCGATGGCAACCCGCTCGACGTGCCCTCCGGCCGATTCACGGACAGCGCAGCCGCGCTCGCCGATGCCGTTTGTGCATCGCTCCCCGACGGCACCGTTCGACTCGACGACCCGGTCGCGACCATCACCATCAACGGTGACCGGGTGCGAGTCGAGCATGCCACCGGCGAGACGCTCGTCGACCACGTCGTGCTCGCCCTTGCACCCGCACTCGCAGTGCACCGCATCGAGTTCAACCCGCGGCTGCCGAGCGACGTCGAACGGCTTGGGGCCAACACGCCAGTGTGGATGGGCGCGATCGCAAAGGTCGTCGTGACCTACGACGAAGCGTTCTGGCGAGCGGCGGGGCTCGCCGGAAGTGCGATCAGCCACTATGGCCCGCTTCGCGAGATCCACGACATGAGTGGACCCGAGGGCGACCCCGCGGCGATCTTCGGCTTTGCACCACTCAGCCCCGGTGTCGACGCCCCAACAACCGACGCCATCGAACAACAACTCGCCGAGCTGTTCGGCACGGACGCGCCGTCGCCGACCGACATCGTCATCGCCGACTGGAGCACCGACCCGGACACATCGCCGCCCGACGTGCGCCAGCACTCGGCGTATCAGCTCTTCGGCCACCCGCATTTCGAGACACCAGCCCACGGACGTATCCACTGGTGTTCGACCGAAACCGCCACGGTCGCACCCGGCCACATCGAAGGCGCCCTCCAGGCAGCCGACCGGGCCGCGACCGCGATCCTCAACACCATCGCAGCAACCACGATCGAACGGGAGTCCTCATGACGCTGCCTTCCCTGACCAACCTGCTCGAAGAGTACGACCGAGCGCTCGACTACTCCGAGCAGCTCACCGGCGATCTCACCGAAGCCGAGATCCACTGGCGGCCCAGCCCGGAGTCGTCCGGCATCGGATGGCATCTCGGCCACCAGGCGGCGGTTGCGCACTACCTCGTGCGCAACCTCACCGCCGCCGAACCCGAGATCGACCCGGAGCTCGACCGGCTCATGGATTCGGCAACGGCTGAGCGCGACCGGGGTGACCTGCCCACGCTCGATCGGCTCCGGACGTATCGCACAACCGTTGCGGATCGAGTCCGGTTCCGGGTCGGCGCGATCGACGAGGGCAACGTTGGTGCGCCGAACCAGCTACGCATGATCGCTGGCACCTTGCTCATCGCCGCCATCAACCACGAATACCAACACTCGAAATGGATCGGCGAGGTGCGCTCGGACGTCCACGGCAAGGCCGTGCCGCCCGATCCGGTCTCGGAGCGGCTGGCGGTGGTCGACGGCTACCTCGTGTTGGCTCCCTGACCAGACGGCCGAAACATCGCCCTTTCTTCGGCCCCCACGGCGAAAAACACCCTTCGGGTGACTGATGACCCATCGGTAACCTCGAAACTATGCCGAAGATTGGTTCGCTCGAGATTGCCAAGCCGCTTCACGACTTCGTCGAAACGGCACTCACCCCCGGTTCCGGAGTTGCTGCCGCTGACTTCTGGGCCGCGCTCGAGGCCACGGTCGATGACCTGACGTTGTTCAACCAGGCGTGGCTGAACAAGCGCGACGAACTCCAGGACAAGATCGACGCGTATCTGATCGCCAACCGGGGCGAGCACGACCAGGCCGACTATCTCGCGTTCCTGCGAGAGATCGGCTATCTCGAGGACGCGCCGCCCGACGTCACGGTGGCCACCGCCAACGTCGATGTGGAGATCGCCGGCACCGCCGGGGCGCAGCTCGTCGTCCCGCTCGACAACGCTCGCTATGCACTGAACGCGGCCAACGCCCGGTGGGGGTCGCTCTACGACGCCCTCTACGGCACCGACGTCATCTCCGATGAGGGCGGCGCTGAGGCCGGCCGCGGCTACAACCCGGTGCGCGGCGCCAAGGTCATCGCCTGGGGCCGAGCATTCCTCGATTCGCACGCGCCCCTCGCCGACGGCAGCCACGCGGACTCGACCGGCTATGCGATCCTCGACGGCGAGTTACAGGTCTCGCTCGGCGACGCGACGACCACGCTCGCCGACCCGGGCCAGTTCATCGGCTTCGCCGGTGATGGCGCCAACCCCACAAATGTCTTGCTGCGCAAGCACGGCCTGCATGCCGACATCCGCATCGACCGAACCGACAACATCGGCAAGGACGACGCCGCCGGCGTTGCCGACATCGATCTCGAATCGGCCGTCTCGTCGATCATGGATTGTGAGGACTCGGTGTCCGCCGTCGATGCCGACGACAAGGTCGTCGTCTACGGGAACTGGCTCGGCCTGATGAAGGGCGACCTCGTCTCGACCTTCCACAAGGGCGGCACGACGATGGAGCGCCGCCTCAACCCCGATCGCGTCTACACCGCACCCGATGGCACCGAACTCGTCTTGCCCGGCCGGGCCTGCATGTTGGTGCGTAACGTCGGCCATCACCTCACCACCGACGCCGTCACGCTGAACGGCGAGCCGATCTTCGAGACGATCCTCGACTGCTTCGTCACCGCCCTCGCCGCCAAGCACGACCTGCTCGGCAACGGCGAGTTCCGCAACAGTCGGACCGGTTCGATCTACATCGTGAAGCCGAAGATGCACGGGTCCGATGAGGTCGCCTGGGCTGTCGAGCTCTTCGGTCGGGTCGAGGCCGCCATTGGTCTGGAGCCCAACACCCTCAAGATGGGGATCATGGACGAGGAGCGGCGGACCTCGCTGAACCTCACCGCCGCCATCCATCAGGCCCGCGAGCGTGTCGTGTTCATCAACACCGGCTTCCTCGATCGCACCGGCGACGAGATCCACACCGACATGGAGGCCGGACCCATGCTCAAAAAGGGCGACATGAAGGGCGCAACCTGGCTGCTCGCCTACGAGGACTCCAACGTCGACACCGGCCTCGCCGCCGGCATGCAGAACCGAGCCCAGATCGGCAAGGGCATGTGGGCGAAGCCATCGGAGATGGCCGAGATGCTCGCCACCAAGGCGGGCCATCCGCAGTCCGGCGCGACGTGTGCTTGGGTGCCCTCGCCGACCGCGGCAACGCTGCATGCGACCCACTACTTCGACGTGAACGTCGCCGCCCGCCAAGAGGAGATCCAAGGCCGGGCTCGCCGGTCGGTCGAGGAACTCACGACGATTCCGTTGCTGAGCGGGGAGATGACCGAAGAAGCCATCCAGGTCGAGCTCGACAACAACTGTCAGTCGATCCTTGGCTACGTCGTGCGATGGGTGGGCCAGGGCGTGGGATGTTCAACCGTGCCCGACATCGACGACGTGGGGTTGATGGAGGACCTTGCCACGCTGCGGATCTCGAGCCAGCACGTCGCGAACTGGCTCCATCACGGCCTCGTGTCCGCCGACCAGGTTCGTGAAACAATGCAGCGCATGGCGATCGCCGTCGATGGCCAAAACGCAGACGATGCGGTGTATGAGCCCATGGCGGACGACTACGACCGATCGATCCCATTCCAGGCGGCCTTGGCCCTCGTCCTCGAGGGCCGGGTGCAAAAGAACGGGTACACCGAAGCGATCCTCCGCGAGCACCGCCGACGCCAAAAAGCCGCCACCGCACGCTGACGAGGGCACATCGCCCAACCGGGGCCTAGCATCGAACCCTCAGGCGACCGGGGGGTTGAGCAATGGATCGGTTCTGGCGACAGCTGGGTTGGCAGCTCGGCGAGAAATGGAAGCTCGCGTCGGCTGCGCTGCTGGCGATCACCGTCGTCTTGGCTGCGGTTGGGCTACCCCAGGTCAACTTTGCGACCGGCCAAGACAGCTACCTCAACCCCGAGTCACAGATCGCCATCGACAATGTCGACTTCCAGAACAACTTCGGCGGCGAGACGGTCAT
>JBCCYT010000142.1:0-11296 GCA_039188975.1 Actinomycetota bacterium | reverse complement strand
GCCGTGATCTCGCTCCCACGGCCCTGCACGTCGTGGTCGGGCAGCAGGTGTACGGCGGTGCGCAGGCCCTCGGCATCGATGCGGCTCATCGATGCCACCGCGGCCTCGAACGGCTCACCGGTGAAGCCTGGGCCGCTGATGGCGTCGAGGACGGCCGGTGCAATATCGGCCGGCGTCGCGCCCGCATCGAGCGCTGCCAGCCGAGCCCGTACCCAGCCCTCGCGGGTCGTGACGCCGTCGAGCCCAAACGCGGGGCTGGTGTCGGCGAGCGTCAAAGAGCGGACCCGGGTGGGGTGCCGCAGTGCCGTGTGCAGGGCATGCATACCGCCAAACGAGAGCCCGACGAGATGGGCCCCGTCGGCGTCGAGTGTGTCGAGCAGCGCAGCCACCGAGTCGGCGATCGCGGCGAACGTGAGCGGCTCGTCGAGCGCGGGCGAGGCGCCATAGCCCGGCATGTCCCAGGCCACGCATCGCCAGCGGTCAGCCAACGCGGCCAGCTGGGAGTCCCAGCCGGTGCGCGTCATCCCGAGTCCGTGGAGAAAGAGCACGACATCGCCGTCGGGCGGCCCGGCTTCTCGCCACGCGACGGGTTCGGCGTCGTGATCGAGCATGGGCTGGACCGTAGTCGTTTGGTACCGAACGGTCGAGGTCGGGGTACGGTTCGAGTCATGAAGCCGCTGATCGGAATCGTGGGCCGCCGCAAGAAGGGACACATGATCGAGGGGATGCCCGAGATCCTGGCCGACATCGATCTCGATCTGTATCTCGCCGACTACAGCAAGGGCATTCTTGCCGCAGGTGGGGTGCCGGTGTGGCTCGCGGTCGAAGCCGACCCGGCCGACTATGTCGGCCGGCTCGACGGCCTGGTGCTCACCGGGGGTGCCGATGTGGGGCCGGATCGATACGGCGCTGAACCCGAGACCGACCTCTTTCCGCCCGAACCGGTCCGTGACGATCTCGAACTGGCCCTCATGGATCTTGCGATCGAACGAAATCTGCCGACCCTCGGCATCTGCCGGGGTCTGCAGATCATGAACGTCCACGGCGGCGGCACCCTCCACCAGCACGTTCCCGCCCACTCTCGCTATGACATCGCACCCGAGACGCTCGTCGATTCGATCACGTTCGAACCCGACACGGTCCTCGAGGGGGTCTACGGGGCGACCCGCGAGGTCAACACGCTGCATCACCAGACCGTCGACGCAGTAGCCGCGGACTATGTCGTGTCGGCTCGGGCGAGTGACGGCGTGGTGGAAGGGCTCGAACACGCATCGCTCCCGCTGGTGTCGGTGCAGTGGCATCCCGAGATGATGACGACGCGAGACAGCGACCCGATCTTTCGATGGTTGATCGAGTCCGCGGTAGCGTCGAGGGCATGAGCTACGAGCGGATCACGGTCGAACGCGACGGCGACGTCGCCACCCTCACCCTCGCCAACCCCGAGAAACGCAACGTGCTCGCGCTCGAGACAATGCAGGAGATCACCGCTGCGCTGCGCGAGATCGGCGAAACCGATGCGCTCGGCGTGATCATCGCGGCCACCGGCCCGGTCTTCTCCGCCGGTCACAACTTCGGCGACATGCTGGGGCAAACCGAAGACGAGGTGCGGGCCCTGTTCGACGTGTGCACCGAGATGATGACCCTGGTCCAGTCGCTGCCGCAGGTCGTGATTGCCCGGGTCCATGCGCTGGCCACGGCCGCCGGTTGTCAGCTGGTCTCGATGTGTGATCTGGCCGTCGCCGGCGAGTCGGCGGCGTTCGCCGCTCCTGGCGGCAAGGGTGGCCTGTTCTGCCACACGCCGATGGTCGGCATTGCCCGCGCCGTCGGCCGCAAGCGGGGTTTGGAGCTGGCGCTGATCGGCGACGCCATCGATGCCCACACGGCTGCTGACTGGGGTCTCGTCAATCGGGTCGTGCCCGACGATCGGCTCGTCGACGAAACCGATGAGTTGATGCGGCGGGCCACCCGTGGTTCCGCCACCTCGAAGGCCCTCGGCAAGCAGACGTACTACGCCCAGATCGACATGGCCCAAGACGCGGCGTACGACTTTGCCGCCGGGGTGATGTCGGCCGGCGCCGTGTCCCCCGATGGCCAAGAAGGCATTGCCTCGTTTGTCGAGAAACGTCGGCCGGAGTTCGGGCCCCGAGTCTGACCGAGGGCTGGCCCTCTGCCGATGCGTGCGTGGCACCTGGCCCAGTTCAACATCGCAACCGCCAAGTTCGATGATGACGACCCGCGCCTCGCAGAGTTCGTCGACAACCTCGACCGGCTCAACCAGCTCGGAGACGATTCACCTGGCTCGGTGTGGCGGTTCCAGAGTGAGACCGGACACTCCGTCGACGTGAAGGCGTACGACGATCCGCGCATCTTGCTCAACCTCACGGTGTGGGAGGACGTGAAGTCGCTCTGGGACTATGTCTACAAGACCGACCATGTCGAGTTTCTTCGCCGGCGCCGCGAGTGGTTCGAGATGGAATCGCAGCCGTTTCTCGTCATGTGGTGGATCCCGGCCGGGCATCATCCGACCCCTGCTGAAGGGGTCGAACGGCTCGAACACCTTCGGGCCCACGGCCCGACCGAGCACGCTTTTTCGTTTCGCCACAACTTCGATCCGCCGGGCTCATGACCACGCTTGATCGGGTCGTGGCGTTCACCCACGAGACATCGTTCCGCGACGTGCCCGACGAGGCGATTCGGCATGGTCGACGGTTCCTGCTCGATCTGCTCGGCGTGGCGATCGCCGGTTCGCAGACAGAACTGAGCCGGGTCATTCGTGGCCATGCGGTGGACCACTTCGGTGCGGGCCGAGTCAGCGCACCGATGCTCTTCGACGGACGGCGGGTGTCGCCGGCCGGCGCGGCCCTGGCCGGCGGGATGACGATCGACTCGATCGACGCCCATGACGGCCACCGGCTCACGAAGGGACACACCGGTTGTGGTCTGCTTCCGGCGCTCCTCGCGTTGCATCAGGCCGAGGGGCTCGACGACGGCGACGACTTCCTCGCCTCCCTGATCGTCGGCTACGAGGTCGGCACTCGGGCAGGTATCGCGTTGCATGCAACGGCACCCGACTACCACACGTCCGGAGCGTGGATTGCCCTCGGATGCGCCCTGGTCGGTGCTCGGGCGCTTGGGCTCGATACCCGACGTACCGCGGAAGCGATCGGCATCGCCGAGTACCACGGCCCTCGCTCGCAGATGATGCGGGTGATCGATCACCCGACGATGCTCAAGGACGGGTCGGGGTGGGGCGCGATGGCAGGCACGTCGGCCGTCTATCTCGCCGCCGACGGATTCACCGGCGCGCCGGCGATCACGGTGACCGGTGATGATGCGGCGCCGTCATGGGCAGACCTCGGTGCGCACTGGATCATCGGTGATCAGTACCTCAAGGAGTTTCCGGTCTGTCGCTGGGCCCAGCCCGCGGTGCACGCAACCCGCGCCCTGATGGCCGAGCATCGGCTCACCGCGCACGACATCGCTGATGTCGATGTGTTCACCTTCCACCAAGGCGCTCGTTTGGCCGTGCGTCACCCGGCCACGACCGAGCAAGCGCAATACGCTCTCCCGTTCCCGGTGGCGGCCACGATCGTGCACGGCGATCTCAGCCCGGCGACGGTCACGGCCGGTCTCGATGACCCTGAGGTCGCCCGGTTCGCAGCCGCGCTGACCGTCACCGAAGACGATGCGTACAACACGGCGTTTCCTGCTCAGCGGTTCGCGCGAGTCGCCTTCACGCTCGCCGATGGCCGGCGGGTCGAGTCGGCTGACCACGAAGCGCCTGGCGACCCTCACACGCCGCTGGCAGATGACGATGTCATTGCCAAGTTTCATGCCTACGCGGATCCGGTCGTCGGAGGCGAGCGAGCGTCGGCGATACGCGCGGCGGTGGATGGCCTCGGGTCGGGCGGGCCGCTGGCCGTGCTGACCGAGCTGGTCAGTCGATGATGTTGTCGTAGACCCAGTCGTTGTAGGCGATGCCTTCAGGCAGGACGTGCCGGGTTGCTTGGTCGGTGGGCGACTGGCGCCACTCGGGTGCTCGGCCCCCGGCGTAGAGCTCGCGCAGGAAGGTGCGGCGGCGTTGGCTCTCCTCGACGAGGGGGCCGAGTGTCTGGACGTCCCACCGGTCGTGGACCAGCGAGCTGAGATCAGTCTGGGCGTCCGTGTAGGCGGCGTCACCCGCGAGATTGGTGAGCTCCCGCGGGTCGTTGGCGAGGTCGAAGAGCTGCTCGGGGTCGCAGCCGCTCCAGACGTATTTCAGGTCGCCTCGCTTGGCCATGAGAAGTGGTGCCGTTGCCCCCTCGGAGAGGTTCTCGCCGAAGACGACATCTCGGTCGCTGGTGAGCAGCGAGGTGCCCTCGATCGGGCCGACGACCTCGGTCCCGCCCGCCAGTTCGACGAACGTCGGCAACACGTCGGCGAGCGAGACGTTGCGCGCCGTTCGGCCGGCGTCGATGCCGGGGCCCGCGATCATCAGCGGAATTCGTGACGACGGCTCGAAGAACGACCGCTTGTACCAAAGTCCCCGTTCACCCAGAAAATCCCCGTGGTCGGTGGAGAAGACGATGACGGTGTTGTCCTCGACCCCGGCTTCGCGAATGGTCGTCACGACCGAGCCCACGATGTCGTCGACATAGCTGACCGAGCCGTAGTACCCGTGCCGCGCCGTGCGGATTTGCTCGTCGGTTGGCTCGAAGTGTTCGAGTCCGGTCTGCTGGAGAAGTCGGAAGCTGTATGGATCCTGCTCGGCGAGTCGCCCGACGGTCGGCATGTCGATTTCGTCGTGGTCGTAGCGGGCCCAGTGCTCATGGTCGCACTGGTACGGGTCGTGGGGGTGTGTGAACGAGAGGGTCAGATGCCAGGGTTGACCATCGTCGATACCCACACCCCGTCCCAGGTCGAACAGCTTGCGTCGGGCCCGATGAAGGACTTCTTCGTCGTAGTCGATCTGCACATTGCGAGTCACCGGCCCGGCGAGCGTGAACGACCGTGAGTCGTTGCCGTGATCCTCGCTGGTGTCGGTCCAGTCGCCGGTCCACTGAAAGCTGGCGGGGTAGATGTCGATCGTCAGCCGTTCGTCGAAGCCATGGAGCTGGTCGGCCCCGACGAAGTGCATCTTGCCGACCAACGCAGTGTGGTAGCCCGCAGCCTTCAAATAGTGCGCGTAGGTCGGGTACGAGCTCGGGAACTCGGCGCCGTTGTCGTAGGCACCCACCTCTGACGCCAAACGGCCGGACAGCATCGAGAATCGGCTCGGCGCGCACAGCGCAAAGTTCGTGTAGGCCGACTCGAACACCAGGGCGCGGGCAGTCAACGCGTCGATGTGCGGCGTCTTGGCGAGCGTGTTGCCGTAGGCCGGCAGGAACGAGGCGGCGAGCTGGTCGACCTGGATGAAAACGATGTTCGGCTGCGAGGTCACAACGGGCAGTCTGGCCCGTCCTCCGACGAGCCGTGCATCCACTCGTCTGACCGCAACCGTAAGAGCGGACATCCCAACCCCTGCATTGGAGGCGCACATGCGCATTGGAAAAACCCTGGCTGCCGTTGCGGCAGCCGCAACCCTCGCCACCACGGTGGCAGTGCCCGCAAGCGCACAAGATCCTGGAACGATCGTCGACATCGTGATCGCCGAATCCGGCGATTCCGGCTTCGACCATCGCAGCCGGGACTACGACATCTTGCGGGAGGCGTTGATTGCGACGAACCTCGCTGGCGCAGTGGCGACGACGCCAGACATCACGGTGTTCGCGCCGCGAGACAGCGCGTTCATCCGGCTGGCCCGTGATCTCGGCTACCACGGTTGGCGAGAGGACGGAGCCTTTGCGTTCATCGCTGAAGCGACCGGGTACGTCTCGGCCGACGAGCCCGGATTGCTCGACGACGTGCTCCTGTACCACGTGGCTCCTGCGCTGATCACGTCCGCAGACCTGGCCAACGGTCCGATCGTCACCCTGCAGGGCGGCGAGATCACGCCTGACGGCACGACGCTGCGCGACCTCGATCCCAACGCTCGCGACCCGCGGGTGCGGCGTCCGTTCGACATTCAGGCGTCGAACGGCATCATTCACACCATCAACCGGGTGCTGCGCCCGCTCGACCTGCCGCCGGAGATTCCGGCCTCTGCCGTCGATGTGGTCGTCGCCGCGTCCGGGAGCGAAGGGTTCGATCACCGGTGGCACGACTACGACATCCTCCGCGAGGCGCTGGGCGCTGCCGGGCTGGTCGAGGCCGTCGCCGGGCTCGATGACGTGACCGTCTTTGCGCCGACGGACCTTGCGTTCCTTCGACTCGCATGGGACCTCGGCTATCACGGCTGGAGCGAAGAAGGGGCGTTTGCCTTCATCGCCGGCGCAACCGGCTACGTGTCGGCTGATGAGCCTGGCCTGCTCGACGACGTGCTGCTCTACCACGTGGGTGTCGGCGGTGGAACGGTCGACGATCTCCAAGGCGAGGTCGAGACGCTCGGTGGCACGTTCACTCTGGACGGCCGCACGATCATCGACGGCGACCCGGATGCCCGCGATCCCCGCATCCAGCGACCCGCCAACATCGAGACCGGTCAGGGCTTCGTGCACACGGTCAGGCGGGTCCTCCGTCCGATCGACCTCTGATCTGAGGTGATGTGAACGTCAGCTGGTGAGTCCCCTCGGGGCGAGGAGCATGTCGAGCGCAGCGGTGGCCGGAGCAGGGCCGGTCCACAGCGTTCCTTGTCCCAAGGGAACTCCCAGCTCACGCAACGCGTCGCGTTGCGCAGCCGTCTCGATCCCTTCGGCGATGACGTCGAGGCCGAGTTCGTCAGCCATCGCAACGACCGCACGGGCAATGCCGACCCCTCGGGTCTCGATCGACTGGACAAACTGCATGTCGAGCTTCAACGTGTCGATCGTCAGATCGTGCAGTTGGGCCAGCGAGCAGTAGCCGGTTCCGAAGTCGTCGACCGCAACCCGGACCCCGATGGCCCGAAAGCCATCGAGGTGTCGGTGGATGTCGTGGCTGATCAGATCGTGCTCACTGATCTCGACATGGAGCGATCGGCCCGGCAGATTCGCCGCCGCGAGTTCAGCGGCCAATGCGTCGATGAATTCCTGGTCGACGAGGCGACCGGGAACGTTGAGCGAGACCTCGAGATCTGAGCTCAGCGTTCTGCGCAGAGACGCAAGGTCGCGAAGCGCCGCGGCGGTGACGTGCGTGTGGATGGCTCGCACGATCCGGTGATCTCGACCGGCCGTTTCGAGGAATCGATCTGGCGTGAGGAGTCCCAGCCGGGGATGTTCCCATCGAACGACGGCTTCCAGACATCGGACCTCGCCGTGGTCGAGATCGACGATCGGTTGGTAGTGGTTCACGAACTCGGCGTCCGCGATCGCCCGCCGAAGGTCGTTCGCCATTTCGAACTCGAAGGTTCGTTCGTCGTGCATTCTGGGCTCGAAGCGCACGACGTGGCCGCGGCCAGCGTCCTTTGCGGCGTACAGCGCAGTATCAGCATCGCGGGCCAACCCGACCATGTCGGCGGCTGAGCCGATCTGGTAACCGATCGACGTGCTGACCGCCGCGAGTGTCCCGCCTACGTCGATTGGCTGCGCGATCTCGATCGCAAGATGATCAGCGCGAGTTCGCACCCGGTCGTGATCGAGTTCGGTGAGGATGATGGCGAACTCGTCGCCGCCGAGCCGAGCGATGAAGTCGTCGGGCTGCGCCCATGCCCGAAGCCGGCCAGCGATTTCGAGGAGGAGCGCATCGCCAGCCGGATGACCGAGCGAGTCGTTCACTTGCTTGAACCCGTCGAGGTCGAGCATGGCGAGCGCGATCTGGCGCTCGTCTCGGGTGGTCAGGTGGCGCTCGAGGCCCCGTCGGTTCGGCAACCCGGTCAGCGGGTCGTTGTGGGCCACGGCGTCGAGTTCTGCCTGCGCCGCGTGCATCTCGTCGACACTGGAACGAATCTGCTTCGCCAACGGTCGAAACGTCGCAAACCAAACGCCGATGAGCGCCAACACGATGGTTGTGCCGATCGTGAGACCGAAGGTCGCGAGGCGGTCGACATCCGCACGACTCTCGGCCGCAAGGACGCTGACGAAACGATCCAATCCTTCGAGCAGCCCTCGACTCGAGGCGTCGGTCGTCATGGTGAGGACCCGTTGGACTCGGGGGTCGTCTGGCGACGCGCCCCCGCTGGCGATGATGTCGTCGACGAGTCCGATGAGTTCCTCGACTCGATCGCTCACATGGTAAGGGGCGTCGTCGAGGATGGACTGCGCCGTCGATGAGAGCTCACCGGTCACGTTGCGGCTCGGATTGCCTTCCTGGAGGTCTCGATGGTTGGCCCCAAGCTCATCTCGGAGGCGAGCGAGGCCGACGAGCAGGGCGATCCGATCGTCGCCAGCCGCCTCCGATGCGGCGCCGGTGTAGAGGCCGACTCGCTGGGTCAACATCCGTTGGCGGCCGGCGACGTTGATTTCGTCGCCAGCCGTCGTCTGACCACTGACCAGCCGGGACGAGACGACTCCTTGTACGACGACGAGTGAGCCGATGATCACGAGCACGGCGACGAGCGTCAGCCGCGTGCGGCGAAGGAGCGCACTCGTCGATGAATCGCCCATGTTCTGAGCTTCGGCAGCTCAGTGCGCTCGTATCAGTTGACTTCTGGCACTTCGTCGCCCAGCCCTTTTGGGGTGGGCGAGGGCTGCTCGTCAGGCGACAACCCGACTGAGCGTTGCCTGGAGCGCCAGCCGGATGCGCTCGACGGACTCGTAGGTGACGGAGGCCGCGAGGGATGCGATGACCATTGCTCCTGTCGTGGCGGCCGCCGCCGGGTTGAACCGACCCCCCGATGGTCCTTGATCGGTCAGGGCGACCTGCAGGGTGCGGAGCAAGGTGGACACTTGCGACGACGTGACGCGATCCAAGGAGCCAGGCTCGGTGCCGATCTCGAGTTCCGCGAGCTCGCCGATCGCGGCAGCCGTCTGTTTGGTGGTGGCGAGGTAGCCGTGCGTCCCGGTGTCGAGGGTGATCGCCTGGGCGATGACCCGGACACTCCCGAAGTCCAGGACATCGTTCGTGCCGGGTTGCTGCGCGTGTTGGTGCTGCTGGAGTTCGTCGAGAACAACGATCAGCGAGGAGAGAGTCCGGGAGAGGGCGTGGGTCACGATCGCTCTGGGGGTTTGGTTGTCTGATGCAGTCGAGGTCTGCGAGACATGCGGTCAACTAGACATGTTGTCTACTTGAACTCTGTTCTAGCAGGCGCTTGCGTCAGATCGGTGACACGTGACGCATGTTGCGTGCCCACGCCAACCGTCGAGCGCACATCGACCCAGCTACGGTGGGTGGTTATGGCGGGGGCAGGCATCTCGACCGACCCGGCGGAGGCCGAGTCGTCGCCCACGAGCGAGCAGATCATCGATGCCACCCTGCGCCTGCTCGAGACGCGCAACCTGCGGGAGATCTCCGTCGCCGACATTCTCACCGAGTCTGGGTTCGCGCGGGGCACGTTCTACCTCTGGTTCGACAACAAATACGACGCCGCGGGCAAGGCGTACCGGCGTTCATCGATCGGGGTCGAAGCGGCGGCTCGATCGTTGTTTGCCTCGGTCGACGATGGCGTTGACCACGACGAAGCTCGGGCTCGCATCGACCGTGTCTTTGCCGAGTTGGTCGCATCGTGGCGTGACTACGGACACGTGCTTCGGGCGGTCAATGACAGTTGGCGAACCGAACCGTCGATGGCGAACCACTGGGTGCCGGCCTACAACTGGGTCCAGCACTCGACCGCCAAGCTCATCGCGGGCGTCCGCGAACGAACGGTGAGTACCGGGCGCGATCGGGTGCTGGCGAGTGCGTTGATCAACATGAACGAGCACACGCTCTACCAAGCATCCCTCGGCGTGGACTTCACCCTCGAAGCAATCCAGCCGGTGTTGGCCGACGTCTGGTTCGAGACGATCTTCGCAAACGTCTGAGCCTTCGACCCGGACGCGTCGTCACCAGTCGAGCCGACGAACCGTTGCCCCGCTCGTGGCGGTTTCGAGCAGCGTCTTTGCTTCGTTCAGGACGAACCGTTGGCGCTCGATGTCGCCGGGCGCGCCCAGCGGGCGGCCCAGTGGTTGTGGGGTGAGGAGAAGTCGGGGGATCGACATCGGGGTCATCCGGCCGGCAAAGGTCTCCGACGCGATCATCACGGTCGGGATTCCGGCGGTTTCGAGCAAGCGTGCGACGTGCCCCACGGACACGTGACAGACCGGTCAAAGCGGGACGAGGAATGCGGCCTCGATGCCGTCCGCCCGGAACTGCTCGACCCAGGCTGGTCCCGTCTTCTTGGTCAGCCGCACCTGCGAGCACGCGCCGACGAACGAGAACGCGCCGGCGTAGTCGCCCAGCGTTCCGTCGGCGACCCATGCCTCCATGTGGTCGATTGGCAGGCCGACATTGTGGTCGAGTTGCGCCCCCTCGATCGGGTACCCGCCGTGTCGAACTCGCAGGTGATCGCCGGTGGTTCCCGGGGGGATCGACGACAGCGTCGGCGCTTCCTTCAAGAAGTCCTGGATCCGCTCGACCGCCTCGTCTTGGGTCATCTCCGCCACGCCGAAAGGCTCGGGGTCATCGCCATCGAGGAAGTGCCCACTCGAGGTCACGAGCGCAACGCGTCGGTCGGCCAGCGGGGTCGACAAGGGGGTGAAGGGAGCGTCGTCATAGTCGTACTGGCCCGGCTTGTCGTAGGCCTTGACCTGCCACTCCTTGAGGAACACGGCCATGTCTCGAGCTCGTTGATCGGTTCCGTCGGCGACCGTCACTGCTCGCCGGATCAGTTCTTCGAAGAACGTCGCGGCGTCGGTCTCGTCGAGCGCGGCGAGAAACTTGGCATCCAGGTTGGTGCGGGTGCTGTAGGAGAACGAGTTCTTGAACTCCTCGAACGTTTCCTGCGGGCTCTCGTCGTCGCTCATGGATCCATCATGGCCCAGAGTTACCTCGTGTGCGTCCCGCGTTCCGTCGAGCTGCGACACCTCTAGCCTGGGCCCGAAGGGCGGCGGCGTGGCGAAGCATGCGGTGCTTGTTGTTCGTCGGCCTCGAGATCCGCACGGAGCTCGGCGACCGTCGCCGTCAGGTGTAGGACCGCTTGGCGACCTCTTCGAGCATGACCTCGGTGGCGCCGCCGCCGATCGGCAGAATGCGGGCATCGCGGTACATGCGCTCGATCGCGGACTCCCGCATGTAGCCCATGCCGCCGTGGAACTGTACACAGTCGTACATCACCTGATTGACGACTTCGCAGCCCCAGGCCTTCACGCCCGACATCGCCTTCACG
>JBCCYT010000141.1:0-11321 GCA_039188975.1 Actinomycetota bacterium | reverse complement strand
TTCTTGAGTCGTCTGTATCGCCAGATCACGGGAGATGCGTGTGATGCGGGTGTGTCGTCGTTCACTGACGTTTCCGCGTCGTCGTACGCCGCTCGCGACGTCGGCTGCCTGGTGTCGCTGGGCGTGACGACCGGGACCTCCGCCACGACGTACGCGCCGGATGCGGTGGTGACCCGGGAGCAGATGGCGGCGTTCTTGAGTCGTCTGTATCGCCAGATCACGGGTGATGCGTGTGATGCGGGTTCGTCGTCGTTCACGGACGTGGCAGCATCGTCGTACGCGGTGCGCGACGTCGAGTGTTTGCGTGTGCTTGGGGTGACGACCGGGACCTCGGCCACCACCTACTCGCCGAACGCAGCGGTGACCCGCGAGCAGATGGCGGCGTTTCTGGCCCGGCTCTTCCGGGCGATTCGCAGTAGCTGAGCGTCCGCCGCGACGGCTACTCGACGATCGCCTCAGTGGGAATCGCAACGATGCCCGAGGCGCCGAGCTCCTGCAGCGTGCTGAGTTTCGACCACAGGTTGGCCTTGTTCACGACGATGTGCACGGCGACCAGGTCGTCGCGGCCGGCCAGCGGAAGGATGGTCGGTGCCGCAAGCCCGGGGAACACATCGCCGAGCTGATCGACCCGCTCGGGGTCGATGTGAAGCACGAGATAGTGGCGTTTGGCGGCCGTGTCGGCGGCGGTGAGACGCAGCCGCATTGCGGAAAGCAGTGACCGGGTCTCTGGGTCGTCGCTGTCGGCCATGGTGAAGACCGCTTGGCACGAGATGATCTCGTCGACGACGCGAAGCGAGTTCTGCGCCAGGCTCCGGCCGGTCTCGCGCAGGTCGACGATCGCGTCGGCGAGCCCGCGGGCACAGATGCCCTCGAGCGAACCACCCATGCTGACCACATTGACGTCGACGTGCTGTTCCGCGAACCATCGCTGTGTCCAGCTCGGGAGATGGGTTGCGACGGTCTTGCCGGCGAGGTCGGCGGCGGACTGGTACGGGGCGTCGTCGCGGCACGCCACGATCATGGTCGAGCGAGCGAAACCGAGGTCGAGGGTCGGGTACGCCTCCAGGCCGTTTTCGAGCGCTGCGTCGGTGGAGATGAAGGCGGCATCGAGCTTGCCTGCGGCAAGCCACGCCGCAGCGTCTCGAGGCCGCATCTCGATGAAGCTGATCCCTTCGGCTTCGGCGGACGCTGAGCTCTCGAATGCGGCGACGCGATAGCCGGCTCGGCTGAGAACGTCGCGCACCGACTCTCGAAGTCGACCCTTTGACGGTACGGCGACCCGAATCATGAGCGGCGTCCTTCCAGCACGGCGAAGACGTCGCTGAGGGGCACGTCGACGCTCACCAATCCAACCAGCAGGTGGTACAGGAGATCGGCGGCCTCCTCGGCAACCAGGGCGCGTTGCGTTTCGGGTCGTCCAATCTCGAGACAGACCTCGAACGCTTCCTCCATGATCTTGCGTTGGGCCAACTCTCCGTCATGGAGCAGACGGGCGGTATACGACTCGGCGGCATCGGCGGAGCGCCGGGACCGCACTACGACTTCGAGGTCTTCAAGCACGTCCACAACGATAAGGAACGGCGACGCGAATCAGGGGACAAATCCGAGGAGCGGCGGCCGGGGTCGGGATCGTTGGCCGCGCCGGTGTTCGCTCAGCGGGTCATCTGCTGGGAGGCGTTGACGGCGGCTGCGATCTGTGCGGCCAACGCGACCGGATCGTCGACGGCGCTGATCGTCAGCCGGATGTGGTCGTTGGCGGACGGTTGGACCGAAAATGGTCGTCCCGGCGCGGCACCGATCCCCGCCGCGGCCAGCGCGACGAGCGTGTTGCGTTCGTCATCGACAGGGACCCACACGTTCAGGCCACAACCGGTCCACTCCACGCCGAGTCCGATGTCCGCCAGCGCTTCGACGAGCTCCCACCGTCTCGTGCGGTACGTCGCTTCGGCGGCGGCGACGCTGGCGATCGCATCGGTATCGGTCAAGAGATCGAGGAGGACCTGCTGCAGGAGGCGACTTGTCCACGACGGCCCCAACTGACGGCGGCGCACGACCGGGTCGAGTACGGCGGCGGGCCCACCGACCGCGGCGAGTCTCAGATCGGGCCCGTGAGACTTGGAGAAGCTGTGGATGTGGACGGTCTTGTCGGGGCGAGCGATGCCGGTGGTGTGCAGCGGCGCACCGGCGACCATGCCCGAGTGGTCATCTTCGATGACGAGGATGTCCGTGTCGTCGAGCAGTGTCGCGATCTCGCCAGCTCGTTGTGCTGTCCACGTCGCGCCGGTTGGATTGTGAGCCCGGGGCTGGAAGACGGCGATGGTCGGTCGGTCGGCGAGCGCAGTGGCGAGTGCGTCAGGCCGAACACCGGCGGCATCGACGGGCAGTTCGATGATGTCGGCGCCGGCGAGTTCGAGCATGTCGAGGATCGGTGGGAAGGTCGGCGTTTCGACCAGCGCACGGTCGCCGAACGCAACCGTGGACGAGATCACCCGGTCGAGTGCATCCTGGGCCCCGTCGAGCAGGGTGATCCGTTCTGCCTCGAACGGCCATCGCCGGCGCAGCTCGGTTTCCAATGCAGGCAACACGGGTTGGTCGAGGTAGCTGGTGACCTGATGGTCTTCGGTGGCACGCCCGAGCGCGCTGCGAAGGTCGGGGAGGAGGCGGGGGTCAGGGGTACCCGTCGAGAGGTCGAGGTTGAGCGCGCCAGGGGCGACCGGCACGTGCCAGGCCCGGCCTGCGTCGGTGTCGCGCTGGGCTCGGATCGTCGTGCCGCGGCGACGATCGGTCTCGATCAGGCCTCGGCTCCGAAGGATGCGCCAGGCATCGCTGATCGTGCTGGCGCTGACGCCGAGTTCGGCGGCGAGGCTGCGCACCGTCGGAAGTGGGGTCCCTGGTGGGCTCCCCAGCTCGCGAATGCGGCGGGCGATCGCCGTCGCGATGGCGCCGGGTCGGCGACCGTCGATGCCGGGAGCGAGGTCGTCGACGGCAAGGGGTGCGAGCTCGGTCACCGACCCTGTCTATTCTTTTGTACAGAACAAAGCAACGCTTGTGTACATTCAAAGTGTTGGGCAGACTTCTCGCCATGACCTCCGTCGATTCCCCGTCTACCTCCGCAACCGTCGATTCCGACCTGTTCGAGCGGTACCGGTCGGTCCTGCCGTCGTTCGTGAAGCCGATGTTTGCCTCCCCGATCTCCATCGACCGAGGGGAAGGCAGCTATGTGTGGTCCAGCGGTGGCGACCGATACCTCGACTTCTTCGGTGGCGTGCTCACCACGATGATCGGCCATGCTCACCCCAAGGTTGTCGCCGCAGTCCAAGCCCAGGCGGCCAAGGTGATGCACAGTTCGACGCTGTACCTCAACGAGCCGATGATCGAACTCGCCGAGAAGATCTGTGCCCTGTCGGGCATTCCTGATGCCCGCGTGTTCTTCACCACGTCGGGAACCGAAGCGAACGACACGGCGCTCTTGCTCGCGACCAGCTACCGCCAGAGCAACCAGGTGCTGGCGATGCGGAACAGCTATCACGGCCGGTCGTTCACCGCGCAGGCGATCACGTCGCACAGCTCGTGGTCGTCAACCTCGATCTCGGGCCTCGATGTGCACTTCGTGCAGGGCGGCTACCGGCTGCGGAGCCCGTTCCGGTCGATGGATGACGCTGATTTCACTCAAGCCTGTGTCGACGACCTCGGCCAGATGCTCGACATGATGTCGGCCGGTGGGATCGCCTGCCTGATCGCCGAACCAATCCAGGGGGTCGGCGGTTTCGCCACCCCACCCGACGGCTTTTTCGGGGCGTTCAAAAAGGAGCTCGATGCCCACGGCATTTTGCTGATCTCCGATGAGGTCCAGACCGGCTGGGGGCGCACCGGTGAGCACTACTGGGGCTATCAAGCACACGACACCGTTCCCGACATGTTGACGTTCGCCAAGGGCGTCGGCAACGGTGCCTCGCTGGCGGGCGTCGTGGCGCGTGCCGAGATCATGGACACCATCACCGTCACGTCCTTTTCGACCTTCGGCGGGAATCCACTCTCGGCCGCCGCCGGCCTCGCCACCCTCACTGCGGTCGAAGAAGAAGGCATGCAGGCCAACGCGCTCGAGCGCGGCCGCCAGCTCACCGACGCGCTGCAACCCGTCGTCGACGCCACCGACTGGATCGCCGAACTGCGGGGCAAGGGTCTGATGCAGGCCATGGAATTCGTGCACCCGGGCACCACCGAACCGGACACGGTCCGTGCCGGCGCCTTCCTCGAGGCCTGCCGAGCCCATGGCCTCCTCGTCGGCAAGGGCGGGCTGTACGGCAACGTCATTCGGCTTGCGCCGATGCTCAACGTCACCGAAGCGGAGATGAGCGAAGGCATCGATGCGATGCTCGCCGCTGTCGCCGACATCGCCGGCGCCTGAACCGGCCATCTTCCTCCCGCTCTCCGCTCGTTCCGTTTCCAGAAAGCTCACCGAACCATGACCATCACCGAACTCGGCCACTTCGTCGGCGGCCGCTTCATCGCCGGAACCTCCGGCAACTCCAGCCCCGTGTACAACCCGGCAACTGGACAGCAGACCGGCTCGGTCGCCCTGGCCTCGAGCGACGAGCTCGACGCCGCGGTCGCCACGGCCAACGCAGCCTTCCAGGAGTGGCGCTACGCCAGCGTTGCCAAGCGCACCGAATCGATGTTCAACCTGCGCAACCTGGTGAAGTCGAACGCGAGCGAACTCGCCGCCAAGATCACCGCAGAGCACGGCAAGGTCCACAGCGACGCGATGGGCGAGGTGGCGCGTGGGCTCGAGAACATCGAGTTCGCCTGCAACATCGGCGAGATGCTGAAGGGAAGCCACTCCAACCAGGTGTCGACCGGGGTTGATGTGACCACGATCCGGCGCCCGCTCGGCGTCGTGGCCGGTATCACCCCGTTCAACTTCCCGGCGATGGTTCCACTCTGGATGATCCCCAACGCGCTGGGGTGCGGGAACGCCTTCATCTTGAAGCCCAGCGAGAAGGACCCGACCTCGGCCCTTTTCCTCGCCGAGCTGATTCACGAGGCTGGCTTTCCTGACGGTGTCTTCAATGTCGTCAACGGCGACAAGACCGCCGTCGACGCCATCTTGCATCACCCCGACATCAAGGCCGTGAGTTTCGTTGGCTCGACGCCGATCGCCCAGTACATCCATCGCACCGCCAGCGAGCACGGCAAACGAGTGCAGGCGCTCGGTGGCGCCAAGAACCACATGCTGGTCCTGCCCGACGCCGACATCGGCCTCGCCGCCGACGCCGCCGTGTCCGCTGCGTTCGGTTCGGCCGGCGAACGATGCATGGCGATCTCGGTTGTCGTGGCGGTGGGCGATGCCGCGGATCCGCTGGTCGAGGCAATCGCCGAACGAACTCGCGCACTCACCATCGGCGACGGCATGGATCCGGCTTCGGAGATGGGCCCGCTCGTCACCCGCGAGGCCCGTGACCGGGTCGCTTCCTACATCGGGGCCGGAGCGGACGCAGGCGCGACGGTCGTGCTCGACGGACGCGACACGGTGTTTGCAGGAGAAGGTTTCGACGGCGACGGGTTCTGGTTGGGCTGCACCCTGCTCGACGACGTCACCCCTGACATGACCGTCTACCAAGACGAGGTGTTCGGGCCGCTGCTCGGCGTGGTTCGAGTTCCGACCTTCGACGACGCCATCAAGCTGCTCGACGACAATCCGTACGGCAACGGCACCGCCATCTTCACCCGAGACGGTGGAGCGGCCCGCCAGTTCACCGAGGAGGCGCCGGTCGGGATGGTGGGTATCAATGTGCCGATCCCGGTCCCCGTGGCCTATCACTCCTTCGGCGGTTGGAAGGACTCCATCTTCAGCGACACCGCGATGTATGGCCCCGAAGGCGTGCGGTTCTACACCAAGCCTCAGGCCATCACGACTCGGTGGCCCGACCCGGCCAGCTCGTCGGTCAATCTCGGCTTCCCGACCAACTAGCACCATCGCATAGGGTCCGAGGATGGGGCCGACACGGACATTGCCAGGGCGGGCGTACACCGACCCGGCGCGGCTCGATCGGGAGATCGAACATGTCCTGCGGCCATCGTGGCACTGTGTCGGGCGAGCCGATGAGCTCGCCGATCCGGGCGACCATCTGGCGATCACCATCCTTGATGAACCGGTCGCGCTGGTGCGAGGCGACGATGGCGAGCTGCGGGCGCTGTCGAACATCTGCCGCCATCGCGGCATGCCCGTGGTCACCGGCGCCGGCACCGCGGCAGGCGTCTTCAGCTGCCCGTATCACGCATGGTCATATGGTCTCGATGGGGTTCTGCGGACTGCGCCGTTCACCGACCCCGAGGCCGTTCACGACTGTCGCCTGCCCGAATGGCCGCTGCACGTGCACGACGGGTTCGTGTATGTCGCCGTCACTGAGGATCCGGTCCCATTCCCGTCTTTGCCGGTACTCGATGCGGAGCTCATGCCGTTCAACCCGGCCGACATGCGCTTCGCACACGTCGAGACCGACGTGTGGGCGTGCAACTGGAAAGCGCTCGTGGAGAACTTCATGGAGGGGTCGCACCTGTCGTTCGTGCATCGCACCACCCTTCATCCACTCACCCCGAGCCGGCTCACCCGCAAGGGCCCAAGCGACGATGGCTTCACCAGCTACTACTCGGGTTTTCCCGATGGCGTGCGTTCCTCGACTCCTGGCGAGCCGGAACTCACGGACGAGCAGCGCCAGCGGTCGTTCTTGTTTCAGCGGTTCCCGACGCAGGTCGCCTGTCAGAACCCGACGTTTCTGGCGACCTTCCTCGTGTTGCCCCTGACCGTCGACGAAACGGCGGTCCGGTGGACCGTGTCTGCCTTCCGCGACACGGAGCCGGCGCTGATCGACAGCACCATCGAGCTCTGGCGCGAGATCAACGCCGAGGACCGGGCCGTGCTCGAGCAGCTGCAGCGCAACCTCGCCGCGCCGAGCGCGCAGGCGTACGCGGGCCCGCTGGCCGACGACGATCGAGAAGGCACGATCGCTGACTTCCACCGGTACCTCCAGCGTCAGGACACCGCCCACCACTCGTAGGCTCAGCGTCGATGGCGGACGCAACGACCGAAACCACGAACCGGACCTACACCGGCTGGCGGGTGGTCGGTGCGAACTCGCTGGTCTGGTCGTTGCAGTCGATGGTGTGGGTGCAGGGTTTCGGCAACCTGGCGGTGGAACTGCGCGACCAGTTCGGCTGGTCGAAGACGTTCCTGTCGGTCGTGTTCGGAGCGACCCGTGCGGAGATCGCCCTCATCGGCCCGGCGCAGGGTCGAGCCATTCAACAGCGCGGCGTGAAGCGGATCATGCGCACCGGTGCGATCGCCAGTGCGATCGGTTTCGTCGCCGTGTCCGTGATCGACACGAGATGGCAGTTCTTCGTCGCCATGATGGTGCTTGCGATCGGCATGAGCCTCGTCGGTTTCCTCACCATCTCCGCCGCCACGGTCGCGTGGTTCGAAAAGCGTCGTGCTCGAGCGTTGTCGATCCAGACGATGGGGTTTGCCGTCGGCGGATTCGCCTCACCGGTCATGGTGTGGGGGTTCCAGCAGATCGGTTGGCGGTGGACCGTGTTGATCGTCGGCGGTTTGCTGTCGAGTGCTGCGTGGTTCGCCGCGGGGATCAGTGGGCGAAGGCCCGAAGACACGGGTGAGCCGATGGATGGCCTCACCGACGAAGAAGCGGCTGAGACGCCGCAGGCGGAGGGGGTCACGACCCGGCATCTGACGGCAGGTGAGGCAATCCGCACGCGGAGTTTCTGGATGATCTCGTTCGGTCACGCATTTGCGCTGCTCGTCGTCGTTTCGTCGATGGCGCACCTCGCGCTCTACCTCACCGAGGATCGCGGCTACAGCGCCGGGTCGGCGGCCGTCGTTGCGGGGATCGTGCCGCTGGTGCAGATCGTCGGCACTGCGGTGGGCGGTTTTCTCGGTGACCGAGTCAACAAGCGGTTGATCTCCGGGGTGGCAATGCAGATGCATGGCGCGGCATTGCTCACGCTCGTCTGGGTCGATGCCGGGTTCGCTGTCGTCGTCTTCATCGTCTTGCACGGGCTTGCGTGGGGCGTCCGGGGACCGCAGATGCAGGCGATCCGGGCCGACTACTTCGGTTCGACGTCGTTCGCCACGATCATGGGGTGGTCGAACATCATCGTGACGATGGGGGCAATCGCGGGTCCCGTGATCGCCGGCACCTTGGCCGACGCCACGGGCGATTACCGGCTCGGGTTCACGATCCTGGGAATCGCCGCTGCGTGCGGCACGATCTTCTGGATCTTCGCGACACCCCCGAATCTCGCCAACGAGTCGTTCCCGCCGCCCGGCGACGCATGACGGCCGACAGGCACCAAAAGGTGCGTACTGGTCGCCATCGCCCATACATGATCTCATCGACGCCATGACCCTCATCGACGTCTCCATCCCCATCGACGGCATCGAGTTGGCCGGTCACCTCCGACTCCCCGCCGACGCAGGCGAGCCCGGACCCGCGATCGTCTTCACCGGCCCCTTCACCGGTGTGAAAGAACAGGTCGTGGCCGTGTACGCCGAGAAACTCACCGCCGCGGGGTACATCACCTTGACCTTTGACCACCGCAACTTCGGCGCCAGCGGCGGCCACCGTCGACATCACGAAGACAGCGCCGGCAAGCTGACCGACCTCTTGGCGGCGACGAGCTTGCTGGCCGAGCATCCGTCCGTCGACGCCGAGCGGATCGGCTGTGTCGGGATCTGTCTCGGTGGCGGCTACGCCCTGAAACATGCGGCCTTCGACCCGCGCATCACGACGCTGGCGCTCGTGGCGGCAGCGTTCAATGACCCCCGAGCGATGCGCCACGGCATGGGCGACGAGGGGTACCGGTCGACGATGGGGTTCTTCGCCGGTGTGAACCAGGCGGAAGTGGCCGGCGGCGAGATCGACTACATCAAGGCCGTCACCGACATCGAAGGTGAAGATGCGGGAATGCCAGGTGCTGAGCCCTTTGCGTACTACGGCACCGAGCGCTCGGCGTCCCCCGGCTGGGAGAATCGCATCACTCGCTCGTCGATCCGGGAGCTGCTGACGTTCGACGCCGCGATCGGGGCCGAGTTCATCGAGGCCACGCCCACCCTGATCGTGCACGGCCGAACCGACGAGTTCTGCTCGCCTGATGCGGCAGCAGAGATCTACGAACGCATGGCGGGCACGAAGGACATCATGTGGCTCGACACCACCAACCACATCGACCTCTACGACGTTTCGACCTATGTCGATCCTGCCGCCGAGCGGGTCGCCGCCTGGATGGGTGAACACCTGTGAGCGACGAGCGTCCGGTGTACCAGTGCCCGGTCGAGGCGCCGCTGGCGGTGCTCGGCGGGAAGTGGAAGCTCGTCTTGTTGTTCTACCTTCTCCAGGAACCGAGGCGAAACGGTGAGCTGCGCCGGCTCGTGCCGAACATCACCCAGAAGATGTTGACCCAACAGCTCCGGGAGCTCGAGGCTGACGGCATCATCGATCGGGAGGTCTTTGAACAGGTGCCGCCGAAGGTCCTGTACCACGTGGTCGAGACCGAACGCCCGTATCTCGAGACGGTGCTCGGCCCGCTGTGCGAGTGGGGATTGCGATGGGCCGAGAAGACGAATGCCCGCATTCTGGCCCTCGAAGCGATGGACGCGACGCCCGACACCCCGTGACGAGCGCTCGCTCGGGGGTTAGGTTCGCTCCGAGCAGGAGGCGCGACGATGGTTGATCTCGAGACCGACTATCTGGTCATCGGTGCTGGCGCATCGGGGCTTTCGTTTGTCGACGCGCTCATCACCGCCGACCCCGAGGTGGAGGTGGTCGTCGTCGATCGACGCCATGGCGCCGGTGGCCATTGGGTCGATGCGTATCCGTTCGTTCGGCTCCATCAACCTTCGGCGTACTACGGCGTCAACTCGGTTCCACTCGGCGAGGATCGAATCGACACCGATGGCATCAATGCCGGATTCTACGAACGGGCATCTGCCGCTGAGCTGGTTCGGTACTACGAGCGGGTGATGGAGCATCTCGCTGCTACTGGACGGGTTCGATTCCTGCTCGGTCACGAGTACCAGGGCTCTGAGCACGGCCGGCACATCGTGCGGTCGACGATCTCCGGGAGCCCGACAACCCTCGCTCCCCGCCGTCGGTTCGTCGACGCAGCGTACGTCGAGTCCGTCATTCCCTCCCGGCACACGCCGACCTTCGGGATCGACGACGGTGTCCGGTTCGTCACCCCCAACGACCTCCCAGCGCTCGACGAGCCGGCTGGGGGACTGGTCATTCTCGGCGGTGGCAAGACGGCGATGGATGTGTGCGTCTGGTTGCTGGAGCACGGCGTCGATCCTGATCAAATCCAGTGGGTCCGTCCCCGCGATGGTTGGTTCGTTGACCGCACGTACACCCAGCCTCATGACCTCGTCGCCAACATGCTCGACATGCAGTCCCGGTCGGTCGAGGCAGCTGCGCTCGCAACGAGCGGATCAGATTTCGCTCGACGCCTCGAAGCGCACGGCATGATGTTTCGACTCGACCCGGACTGCGAGCCCGAGATCTATCGCGGGGCCACGCTCGCACGAGCCGAGCGAGACGCGCTGCAGACGATCGAGCGAGTCGTTCGGTTGGGCCGGGTGCGCTCGATCAGCGCCAACGAGATCGACTTTGACGGAGGAACCATGCCGATCGGTGGCGACACAGTTGTCGTCGACTGCACCGCCCAGGGGCTCGCTACCAGCGCCACCAAGCCGATCTTCGACGGCGGCCAGATGACCGTGCAGTTCACGACGTTGGGGGTGGCACCATGGAGCGCCGCCATCCTCGGGTTTGTCGAGTCGCTCGACGTCGATGACGCCGAGCGGAATCGGCTGTGTCCGGCGGTGCCGCGCACCGGCCTCATTGCCGATCAGCTCTTGGTGTACCACGTCGGCTTCCAAGCCGAAGGCGCTCGGCGAGACCACCCCGACATCGGTGCCTGGGCGGCCACGTCCCGGTTGAATCCGATGCGCTCTCTTGCTGCACACGCCAGCGACGATGTCGTGCAGCCGATGTTCATGCGCATGTTCGAACACTACGAACAGGCGATGGCGAACCTCGCCCGCCACGCGCACTGAGGCGGCCGTCTCTGACAACCTTGGTCCGGGCCTCAGCCGACGATTACGGTCGTGCGATGGCGAACGACACCGCAGTGCTCGACTCGACCGGCTCGATTTCCGAGGCGCAGCTCGCGGAGCTGGGCTGGACGCTCAAACCAGAGGGCCTGTGCCAAGACGACACGTGTGTGCTCGTTCCCGACCGGGCGGCGCTCGA
>JBCCYT010000140.1:0-11497 GCA_039188975.1 Actinomycetota bacterium | reverse complement strand
TTGGCCTTGAACGCGACGGTGACGACGATGTCGTCGAAGCCATGCTGCTTGAGCAGGTCGACGATGTGCTCCATCATCGGCCGATTCGCGAGCGGCATCATGGGCTTCGGAACGTTGGATGTGAGGGGGCGGAGGCGCGTTCCTTCGCCACCGGCCATGATCACGGCCTTCATGTCGACGACCCTAGCTTGTGGCGTCGCGGCGCCGAGTCAGGCCTGTTCGCGATCGAGGCGCCCCTCTCGCAGGGCCTCCCGGGCCAGCGGGATGTACTGGGCGGCGGACAGGTAGCTGTAGATCAGCGACGGCACGACCACAATCCAGCCCGCGACCTCCCAGAAACCGGCCGTCGAGTTGGTGCTGGCGCCGGCCAACAAGAAGGGGAACGCGAAATACAAGCCGAAGGTCGCAACCTTGCCCCACCAGGTGACGTCGATACGACGGGCGCCCATGGCACCGAGGATCACGCCAGCGATCGCAACCAGCCCTTCTCGGACCAGCGTGACGATGACGAGCCACCATGGCACGGCACCATCGATGGCGATCGCGAGGATCGGCACGATCAGCGCAACGCGGTCGGTGAGCGGATCGATGAACTTGCCGAACTCACTGACGACGTCGTACTTGCGAGCCCACCAGCCGTCGACCCAGTCGGTCGCGCCGACGAACCCCCACAACCAAGCCGCAGCCCACCGATCGTCCTGAGAAAACAGCAGCCACAAGAAGACGGGCACGCACGCGAGCCGCGCCAGCGAGATGACGTTGGGGGCGGTGAGGATCTTGTCCTCGAAGATGCCCAGTTGGCGTTCCCGTTCGGTCACGTGCTGCAGCCTAGGATCCCGGCGTGGCTTCCATCTTCACTCGCATCATCGCTGGCGACATCCCGGGCCGATTCGTCTGGACGGACGTCGTGTGTGTCGCGTTCCTCGACGTCCGACCGCTGGCGCGAGGGCACGTGTTGGTCGTGCCTCGGGTCGAGGTCGACCAGTGGACCGATCTCGATGCCGACACGGTCGCCCATCTCACCTCGGTGGCCCACCGGATCGGGCAGGCCCAGAAGGCACTGCTCTCCCCTGCCCGCATCGGCATGATGATCGCAGGGTTCGAGGTGCCCCACGTGCACGTGCACGTCGTACCGATGAACACGATGGGCGACCTCGACTTCAGCCAGGCCGACACCAATCCCGATCAGTCCGACCTGGACACGCTTCGCGACCAACTCGCGACCGCGCTCGAGGCGTAGGCCGACGATCCGCCCCGGGTTGACTCAGCTGTCGTCGGCGACGGGCGGCGCGGCGTCGATCAGGGACGGGTCGTTGTTGCGGACGTTGTTGACGTCGGTGGAGACCATCCGCAACTGAATCAACGCCGACGGCGCAGGTACGAACAGCTGCTGAAGAGCATCGATGTCGTGGTTGTCGCGGTCGAGCCAGGCGTCCCAGACATCCGGCGCCAACATGACCGGCATGCGGTCATGCACATCGGCGACCTTGTCGTTGGGCTGGCCGGTGATGATCGTGCAGCTGTAGAGCTCGAGCGGTTCACCGTCGGGACCCAGCGAGTTCTTGTCCTTCCAGACCTCCCAGAGACCGGCAAACGCGAACGGCGAGTCGTCGATCGTCGTCATGTACATCGGCTGTTTACGCTTTTGGCCAGCGATCTTCTTCCACTCGTAGAACCCATCGGCAGGAATGATGCAGCGCCTCTTGGCGAACGGACGCTTGAACGAGTTCTTCTCGGCCAGGGTCTCGGCCCGAGCGTTGATCATCTTCGAGCCGATCTTTGGATCCTTTGCCCAGAACGGCACCAGACCCCAGTGGAAAGTGTCGAGCCGCCGATCGCCTTGCGACTCGTAGACGGCGGCAACGCCTTGCGTCGGGGCGACGTTGTAGTTGGCGCCTCGATCCTCGGCCGGATCGATCAACGACTCCGCGCCGAAGTACTGCGCCAGCTGATCCGGCGGCGTTGCGGAGACATAGCGGCCACACATGGTCAAGACCCCTGAGGAAGATCGCCGGTCAGGGTGCACGATCCCACTCGACCGGCCCCGATGTCGAACGTGAGCTGTTCGCCGACCTGCCCGCCAAAGCGAGGAATGACGACGTCGCTCTCTGGGTCGACCTCGATCGTGCCGCGTATCGAGAGCACCTCGTACTCTGGTGCGCCGTCGGCGACGAGTTGCAACCGGATCGCATCGGCAAGACCGGTACCACCTTCGGGCAGTGGGACCGCTCCAGCGGGAATGTCCAGCGCCAACAAGATGGCGTCTTCGCCGATACAGCCAACCGTTGCGGCGCGTCCCACCGGATCGCTGCAGGGGCCGTGGGTGACCGTGTCGAGCGGGCGGAGCGACGACGTCACCACCGAGACACGCAGACATGACCGGTCGACGAATCCAGTCGGACCCAGAACCACCACATGCCCAGATCCGGCGTACTGGAACACCGATGCCGCAAGTGCCCCGGGCGGATACGGATACCGGTCGAACGGAGCGGTCACCGCGCGGTCGCCGGGCGGCCCGTCGCCGGCCAGAACCGACACGGTGTCGTCCAAGGCGGTCGTCAGCAACGGCTCGACGACCGGTGGGCCACCCTCGACCGCGGCGACCGCCCCAGACTCGTCGACATCAGCAAACTGCAGTGCGCCCGCCGTTCGCTCTTCTTGCTGGCCAAACGTCTGCCACCCCCACCACGCCCCACCGACAAGCCCGGCGAACACGACGAGACCGATCGCGAAGTTGACCACCCGTTGCCGACGGCCATCGACAAGGGCCGATTCCACCGCCCGTTCGTCGAGTCGCTCCTGCAGCGTGAGGGGTCCGAACGCTTCGCTTCGGGCACCGCCTGCGATCAGGTCACGCCATTGGGCCTGGCGATCATTCGGCATTCGTACGAGGTGGGTCTCAAACACCTCAGCCACACCATGGCTGAACAACATCATCAAGCCGTTGGCTCGTGCGTGTTCGAGGGGGTCATCATGCTGTTCGAGCAGCTCGCGGTCGGCGGCGAGCGCTGCGAAGAACTCGCGGGCCGCCGCATCGGCCTGGGCGGGGCTGTAGGGCGGCCCCTCCAACGCCTTCGGCAACCGAAGCGGCTCGGTCCCGGCCCGGAAGAACCCGGTGGTCACCACAAACGAGTCGGGTCGGATCTCCTCTTCAGTGGCGTCCGGCAACGCGGCGGGAAGCTCTCGGACCTCGTCACCGGCTTGCGGAGCGGTCGGGTCATAGGAAGCGTCGGACGGATCGATGGGCAGAGGCTACGCCGAGCATCACCAGCGTGGGTGGCGCGCGTTGGCCATGCCAGACTCGACGCCGTGTCAGAACTCGAACTGATCCTTGCGTCCGGTTCCCCGCGGAGACGAGAGCTGCTTCGTCGGATCGGGATCGAGCCGGTCGTCGAACCGGCAGCCATCGACGAACGACCACGGCCCGAAGAACCAGCGGCTGCGTATGTCGAGCGGATGGCTCGAGAAAAAGCACTCGCAGCAAGCCAGCCCGGACGGGTCGTGCTCGCTGCCGACACCACCGTTGCCCTCGACGACGTCATCCTCGGCAAGCCTGACGACCGCGATGACGCGGCCGCAATGCTGCGCCATCTGGCCGGCCAAACCCACCAGGTGATGACGGGAATCGCAGTCGCAGTGCACGACGTCGGGGACGCCGCCCCGACCGTACACAGCGACGTCGACCTCACCGATGTCGTGATCGGTGACGTCTCCGAGGATCGCATCGCGTGGTACGTGGAATCCGGTGACGCCGACGACAAAGCCGGTGCCTACGGTCTCCAAGGCGCAGCCGGACTCTTCGCCGACCGGCTCGAAGGCAGTGCGAACGGCGTCATCGGCCTGTCGCTGCGCCTCGTCGACGAGTTGTTCACCCGCCATGGGCTCGACGTCCTCGCCTTTGCGACGCCGGCTCCTGTCGATCCGGTCGAGGCCATTGCGGAGCGGGCGCTGCGCCACATCACCCGACCTCCCGGACGAGACGAACCGGTGGTTCGGTGGGCCGACCCCGACACGCTGGCTCACGATTTCGCCCGCACGGTGGGCCTCGAACTCGCCGACGACGAGGCGCCCGCTGACCCTCAACGGTTGGTGGACGCCGCCGACATGGTCGTGCGGCGATCGGTACAAACGAACCATCCCTACTTCCTGAACCAGAACTTCTCCGGTGCGGACCCCCTCGGCGTCGTCGGCGACTGGCTCGGCGCCGCACTCAACACCACGAACGCCACCTATGAAGTCGCCCCGGTCTTCACGGTGATCGAGCGGGAGCTGTTGTCGAAGCTCGCCCGGATGGTCGGCTTCGAACCAACCGAGGGCGAACCGGCCGGCTTGATGTGTGCCGGGGCATCGATCGCCCAGCTCCATGCCCTGCAGCTGGCTCGTCACCGAGCCGACCCCGAGCTGGTCTCCAACGGCGCCGACGGTGTCGCCCGCCGCATTCTGGTGAGCGGCTCTGGCCATTACTCCGCGGAGAAGCTGGCCGCGATCATGGGCCTCGGTCGCGCCGCGGTCGAGAAGGTGCCTACCGACGCCGACGGCGCCATGAACATCGATGCGCTCGATGCCGCCCTGACGACGGGTCCTGAGGTGCTCGCGATCATCGCGACCGCCGGCACCACCGTCACCGCCGCGTTCGACCCGATCGATGCGATCGCCGATCGGTGCGTTCGGCACGGCATCTGGCTTCATGTCGATGCCGCGTACGGGGGTGCGGCCCTTTTGTCACCGGTCGAGCGTCATCGTTGCGCCGGAATCGAGCGGGCCGATTCCGTCGTCTGGAACCTGCACAAGATGGCGGGGATGACCCAGCAATGCACGGCGCTCCTCCTTCGAGAACCCGAGCGCCTTCACGCCACCTTTGCGACCGGCGCCGATTACCTCTTTCAGCCCGACAAGGCCAACGCTGATCTCGACGCCGGCGATCGCACGATCCAGTGCGGCCGACGTGTCGATGCCCTCAAAGCGTGGCTGACCTGGAAGTCGCGTGGCGACGCCGGCATGGCGGCCCGTGTCGACCACGCGGTCGCGCTGGCTGATCACGCTCGTCAGCGCATCGCCGAGCGCGCCGAGTTGGCCATGATCGTGGCCGGTGACTTCACCAATGTCTGTTTGACCTGGGTCCCGCCCGAGCTTCGTCCGTTTGCCCTCGACTCGCTCACCGACGACCAACACCGCCACCTCCACGCGGTCGCACCGGCGGCGAAGGCCGCGATGCAAGCGAACGGCTCTGCCCTGATCGGGTATCAGCCCGTCCACGGGCTGAACTGTTTCCGGTTGATCTTCATGAATCCGGCGGTGACGACCGGCGATGTCGACGTGCTGCTCGATCTGATCGCTCGGCACAGCGAGGCGGTCTGGCGCCCCTAGCCGACCAGCACCCGTAGCATTGACGTCATGACCGATCTCGACGCCGCCCCCATTCCGGCACCCGAGCCCGAACCGCCGGCCCGTCCCGGCGAGTTCGCCGCCGCGACGATCGGGCCGCTCGACGTGTGGCCGCCGGTTGTACTCGCCCCGATGGCCGGCGTCACCAACGCGCCCTTCCGGACGCTGTGTCGCCGGTACGGCGCCGGGCTGTACGTCAATCAGATGATCACCGCTCGGGCGCTCGTCGAAGGGCACCGCAAGAGCCTCGAGCTCGCCGCGTTCGCACCCGATGAGTCCCCTCGGTCGATTCAGCTCTACGGGACGGATCCGTACTCGATCGGCGAGGCCGCACGCCTGCTCGTCGACGGGCTCGTCGATGGCATCCCGGTCGATCACATCGACATGAACTTCGGCTGCCCAATGAAGAAGGTCACCCGCCATGGCGGCGGCGCGGCCCTACCGTGGAAGCGAGAGCACTACCGCAAAATCGTCCGAGCTGCGGTGAAGAACGCTGGCGACGTCCCCGTGACCGTGAAGTTCCGGGTCGGGATCGACGACGATGCGATCACCTTCATCGATGCGGGCAAGATCGCCGAGGACGAAGGGGTGAAGGCGGTTGCGTTGCATGCCCGCACCGCCAACCAGCTGTATTCCGGGCACGCCGACTGGCGGCGAATCACCGAACTCAAGGAGGCGGTGACCTCGGTCCCGGTCTTCGGCAACGGCGACATCTGGGAAGCCGACGACGCCCTTCGCATGATGCGAACCACCGGGTGCGACGGGGTGACGGTCGGTCGTGGGTGCCTCGGCCGGCCATGGCTGTTCGGCGACCTCGCCGCCGTGTTCGACGGCCGTCCGGTGCCACCTCGGCCAAACCTGGGCGAAGTGCTCGATGGGATGGTCGAGCACGCCGAACTGTTGTGTTCATGGATGGGTGAAGGCCACGGAATCCGAGACTTCCGAAAGCACACCGGTTGGTATCTCAAGGGCTTCCCGGCGGGAGGCGAGATGCGGGCGCGTCTGAACCGGGTGAGTTCCCTCGACGAGATGCGGGAGCTGATCGGGTCGCTCGATCGTTCGATTCCGTTCCCGGAGGGCGGGATGCGGATGGTCCGAGGCCACTCGGGTTCAGCAAAGGACGTGACGTTGCCCGATGGCTGGCTCGATGCTCGCGATGACGACGTTGCGATGCCGCGCGGCGCAGAAGCACTCGTGAGCGGCGGCTGACGGCCATCGACCACGCCGGTCGGCCGATGACATGGGTCGAACGACTCATTCGGGGCTGTTCCAGCAAGAGAATCGGGCGCGTTCCTTTACACCGTTCCGTGGGAGCGTTACACAGTGCGTCCATGACCACTCCGAAGCGGATTCGTTCTTTCGCGTCGTTGATGACGCTTGCCCTCTTCTCATCCCTGCTGTTCTTTGCTTCGACCCCAGCCACGGCTGATGGTGTTGCGAACGGCAGCACCCTCGCCGGGTCCATCACGGCGGGTGAGGGCCACACCTGTGCGTTGTTGTCGAGCGGCACCGTGCGGTGCTGGGGCCTCAACAACAAGGGCCAGCTCGGCTACGGCGACATGGAGAACCGCGGCGACGAACTCGGTGAGATGGCAGCGCTCGGCCCGGTCGACTTCGGCGGCACCCGCACCGCGCAGCTGTTGACCACCGGCGACGAGTACACCTGCGTGTTGACCGCGACCTCCACCGTGAAGTGCTGGGGGGACAATGACTTCGGCCAGCTCGGGTTGGGAACCTTCCGCGACATCGGCGACGAAGTAGGCGAGATGGGCGTCAACCTCGATCGCGTCGACCTGGGTACCGGCCGCACTGCAGTCTCGTTGGTCGCCGGCCGCGACCACACCTGCGCCATCCTCGACGACGACACGCTGAAGTGCTGGGGGCGCAACAGCTCCGGTCAGCTCGGCCTGGGCGACGACATCAACCGGGGCGGCACCCCCGACGAGATGGGCGACTTCCTCGCCGCGGTCAGCCTCGGCGCAGGCCGCACGGCCAAGGCGATCAGTCTCGGCGACACCCACACCTGTGCGATCCTCGACGACGACTCGGTGAAGTGCTGGGGTGAGGGTGAGCTCGGCCAGCTCGGCCAGGGCACCAAGCCCGATATCGGCGATGGCGGCGGCGAGATGGGCGATGCGCTGATGCCAATCAGCCTCGGCACCGGCCGAACTGCGGCGGCGATCAGCACCGGCGACAGCCACAGCTGTGCGATCCTCGACGACGGCAGCGTGAAGTGCTGGGGCGGCAACGACGTCGGCCAGCTCGGCCAGGGCAACAAGATCCAGGTGGGTGACGATCCCGGGGAGATGGGCAACGCCCTGGCGGCGGTGAGTCTCGGTACGGGCCGCACTGCGGTCGCGATCTCCACGAGCGCCAACCACAACTGTGTGATCCTCGACAACGGTGACCTGAAGTGCTGGGGCCGCAACGACAAGGGCCAGCTCGGCTACGGCGACAGCGACGACCGTGGCGATGGCGGCGGCGAGATGGGCGACAGCTTGCCAGCGGTCGATCTTGGCGCCGGTCGCACAGCAGAGGCGGTCACGACGGGCACCAACCACACCTGTGCGCTGCTCGATGACAGCACCCTGCGCTGCTGGGGAAACAACGACTTCGGACAGCTCGGCATCGATTCGACCGAAGACGTCGGCGATGGCGACAACAACGACGCTGATGGCGACGGCGACGGCGACGACGATCCCGGCGACACCGGTCCGATCAACACCGGCGACGACACCGTCGGTACCCCGCCAGCCTTCCAGATCCCCGTGTGTGACGCGAGCAGCAAGGGCTTCACCGACATCGGCGATTCGTTCGCCCAGAGCGACATCAATTGCTTGAACGACATCGGCGTGATCGGCGGCACGACCCCGACCACGTACGCGCCGAACGACCCGATCTCACGTGAGGCGATGGCTGCGTTGATGGGCCGCATGTGGCAGAGCGTGCTCGGCGGCAAGTGCTTCGCAGACACGCACCCCTTCACCGACGTTTCCGAGACATCGTTCGCCGGCAAGGAGATCGGCTGCCTCGTCGATCTGCAGGTGATTGGCGGCAAGACACCGACGACCTACGCACCCGGCGACTCGCTGACCCGCGAAGAGGCTGCGGCATTGATCGCTCGCCTGTGGCGAGCGTTTGGTGGCGAGTGCACGGCGACGACCCACCCGTTCACCGATGTGGCCGAGACCTCGTTTGCAAAGAACGACATCGCCTGTCTGACCGACCTCAACATCATCGGTGGCACCTCACCGACGACGTATGCACCCGGTCGGGCTCTCAACCGCCAAGAGATGGCGGCCCTGCTTCGTCGGCTCTACAACGAGATTCGGGCGCTCTGATCGGTTGATGGGCGGGGTGTGATCTCTCGATGGGCAACGGCGGTCGGTTGACGTGAGTTCGTCAGCGGACCGCCGTTTGCACGAATCGGGTGGTCCCGACGGCGGGACGCGGGGCGGCTACATCGACTCGTTCGAGAACATGCCCGGCGCCCAACACCAGCCGTTCGGGGCAAAGCCACCGAAGGCGTTCGTTCCTGCGCTGGGCATGTCGTTGGATGTCGAGATCGAGGCGTCGATCGCCGGGATCGTGTGCGATGTGTTGTCCGGGCCGTTGCATGAAGCCGCCATCGTCGTGAAGCTCGACCACGAACTCGAGACGAAAACCCAGTCGGGTCGTCCGGTCGCGGGTAGCTGGCTCGTTCTCGAGCCGGGCGGATCGCCAGCCCGCTGGCGCCGAACCGGTACGGCGTCGATCGAGCTGTGGAGCGCGCTGCCGTCAACCGATCCCTGGCTCGATGCCCATCCTGGGTCGCTGATCAACGCGACCGCAACCTACGACTTCGGCGACGGCCGGTAACAGGTCAACATTCGAGGTCGTGCCAGGAGCCGGCCGGGACGTCCTGATCGCGCCCGTTGCGACGAAGTAGGTGCCTGATGACGCCGCCGTGCGTCACCACGAGATGTCGCCCCGAGCCGAGCGTTTCGACGAAGGCGTCGATGCGTTTCCCGAACGCAGCAACTGACTCGCCACCCGGGGCGACGAACCCGTCGAAGGCGAGCAGGCCCTGTTGCACGGCATGATCGAGATCGGCCCAGCGCTTCCCTTCGATCTCACCGAAATCGAACTCTCGCAACTCAGCGGTGGCGCGCGCATCGACCCCCATCAGGCGCGCCGTCTCGAGGCAACGGCGCAGATCGGAGCACCAGACCGACTCGTAGGCGTCGCGGGCGAGTGCCCTCAGCGCCTCGGCTTGGGCGACGCCGTCGGACGTCAACGACACGTCGGTGTGGCCGGTGTAGCGCCGTTGAGCCGACCATTCGGTTTCTCCGTGACGGACGAGGCGGAGGAGTGCTCCGGCGCCCTCAGCCATGGGCTGTCACCAGTTCCAGCCGTAGTCGGCGACGAGTCGGGCGGCCGCCGTGAGCACCGCCATCTCTCCGACTTGTTCGACCGCGCCGAGAACATCACCGGTCGTGCCGCCGTAGGCGCGCCGAGCCAGCAGGACCAGTCCCACCGCCCCGGCGGCGGAGATGCCGTACCCCACAACGCCCGCAGGGCCGCCGACCACGCTGCAGCCGGCGACGATCGCACCGATCGCAAGCACAGCCGACTTCGGAAGATGTGCGGTGTAGGACTGGCCGAGCCCGGTGGCCGACGCGGCCGGGGCGAACACCATCACGAGGGTGGCGATCGAGCGTCCGACGGCGTGGGCCATGACGAGCGCGACGAGCCCCTCGATCGGTTCCAGCGCCGCCAACCCGATCACGCGAATCAGCACGGAGAACACGAGCGCGAGCACACCGAAGGTGCCGACCCGAGAGTCCTTCATGATCTCGAGCCGTCGCTCCGGGCTGTAGCCGCCGAGCGAGTCAGCCGTGTCGGCCAGTCCGTCCTCGTGGAACGCGCCGGTGATCGCGACACCGAACAGCACCGCGATGGTGGCGGCCGGCAGTGGTGATACGAGCTCGTTCATCGCGAACCACACCAGCCCGACCAGCAGGCCGATGATGGCGCCGACGGCGGGAAACCACGGCACGCTGGCGCCGAGTTCTCGCTCATCAGCCGGATGAGCACCACCCGGCAAACGGGTCAGGAACGACCAGGCGTGGCGGATGCTCACGCGAGCCCGAACTCCTCGAAGGTGGCAACGTCGACAACCGCAGCACAGGCGACTTGGAGGATCGGAATGGCGGCGACCGCGCCACTCCCCTCGCCGAGCCGGAGCTCGAGCGACAGGAGCGGATCCATCCTGAGAGCGTCGAGTTGGCGAACATGTCCCGGCTCGGCCGAGCCGTGACCGGCACGAACGTGGGCGAGCGACCCGGGTGCCGCGGCATGGAGCGGAACGAGGGCCGAGGTCGCGATGAACCCATCGAGGAGCACCGGGATCCCACGGTGACGGGCGGCGATCGTCGCTGCAGCCATTGCGACGATTTCCTTGCCACCGAGCCGTCGAAGGGCTTCGAGCGGTTCGACCTCACCCACCCGGTCGACAGCTTCCTCCACGACCCGCCGCTTGGCGGCGAGTGCATCGCCTTGCACGCCGGTTCCGGGCCCGGCCCAATCGGCAGCGGGCCCACCGAGGACGGCCGCGCTGATCGCAGCCGCTGGTGTGGTGTTGGCGATCCCGACTTCACCGAAGACCAGCAGGTCAGCGTCGATGTTCTCGACGGCCTCGACGCCGACCTGGGTGGCTGCGTCGAACTCCTCGGGTGTCATGGCGTCGGTCGTGCGGATGTTGCCCGTCGGATGCCCCACACCGGCGTCGTGGAAGGCAAAGGACGCACCGACCTGGTTGGCGAGCGCAGTGACGGTGGCGACGCCCTGCTGCATTGCGGCGACCATCGCCTTGGTCACCTCGGCCGGGTACGCGCTGACGCCGTCTGCCGCAACGCCGTGGTCGGCCCCGAACACTGCGACGTGGGGCTTGGTGACCCTCGGTTTCGTCGTCCATTGCCACCCGGCGAGCCATGCCGCGGTGTCGTCGAGTCGGGCGAAGGCACCAGCGGGGCGAAGGGTGGTGGCCGCTCGTTCGGCGACTGCGGCCTGGGAGACCGAATCGGGTCCGGGCAGGTTGAGGAGCAGTCGGGCGAGCGCAGAGTCAGACACG
>JBCCYT010000139.1:0-11551 GCA_039188975.1 Actinomycetota bacterium | reverse complement strand
GGTCGCTTTGACCTCGTCGAGCGCGTTTCCCATTGCGACCCCGCGGCCGGCCCATTCGAGCATGGAGAGATCGTTGAGATTGTCGCCGAAGGCGATGACTTCCTCGGGCACGATGTCGAGTTGGGCACAGAGCCGCGCAAGTGCCGCGCCCTTGTCGGCGCCGTCGGGCGTCACTTCGGCGAAGTTGATGCCCGATGATGTGGCGTGATGATCGCCGACGTGGGGTTGCAGGCGATCGATCAACGCGGCGTGACCAAGATCCGGGTGGGCGACGAACATCTTGCCGACGCGAGGTGGCGTGGTGCCGTCGCCGATGCGGTCTTCCTCTCGCAACGCGTTGCCGGTCAGTCGGTTCGGGTAGAGCTCGATGAACGGTTGTTCCCAGAAGAGCTGATCGTCGGCTTCCCAACCGAAAGCGAACCCATCGGCCTCGGCTTCGAGGTTGGCCCGGATGGCGGCGACGTCGGCGTCGGCGAAGAGGTAGCGCTCTTCCATCTCCTGGGTACGCAGGTTGAGGCGGTGGCCGCCGTTGGAGCCGATGAACCAGTCGAGGTCGGCGCCGGTTGACGTGGCGAGTGGGGCACCGCCCATGTGGCTGCGACCGGTCACCGCAACGCAGATGATGCCGGCGGCCTGGGCTGCGTTCATCGCGGCGACGGACCGGGCTTCGGGCCGATGATCGGCGCCGAAGAAGGTGCCGTCGAGGTCGGTGGCGATCAGCCGAATGGTCACCAGGTCAGTCTGGCAGCGATGTGCGTGGGAGCATGACCCCATGCCCGAACAGATCGTGCTCGTCCGCCACGGCCAGACCGAGTGGAGCCGCAACGGCCGTCACACCGGCCGCACCGACATCGCACTCACGGAGCATGGTGAGGTCGAAGCTCGCTTGGTGACCGGCGCGCTGGCCGAGTGGTCGTTCGAGGCGGCCTTTGCCAGTCCGCTCCTTCGGGCTCGAGAGACCGCCCGGCTCGCCGGGTTCGAGCCTGCGCTCGACGATGATCTGATGGAGTGGGACTACGGCGACATCGAGGGCCGCACCAACGACGAGATCACCGCTGATCGACCGGGATGGTCGAAGTGGATCGATGGACCACCGGGGGGTGAAGACGCGGCCGCCGTCGGCGCCCGGGCCGACCGCTTCTTCCAACGCATCGATCCGGTCCCCGGCGCCATCGTGGTGTTCGCCCACGGCCATCTCCTGTCGATCGCGATCGCTCGCTGGTTGGGCCTCTCGGCGAGCGAAGGGCGACGCTTCCCGTTGCGGACGGCGACGGTGTCGGTGCTCGGTGCCAAACGCGATGACCGAGTGCTCACCCTGTTCAATCACCTCTGTGGGCACGGCAACGTCGATCCCGACTTGCCGCACGAAACCTAGAACGGCGGTTCGGTCAGCCGTTCGGCCATGGTCCCGTGCATCGATGCGCCGACAAAGTCGTTGCGGCGCCACACCTCGTACGCCACCACGGAGACGGCGTTCGCGAGGTTCAGGCTTCGACTGCCCGCCCGCATCGGGATGCCGAGCAGGCGGTCAGGACCGATGCGTGCTTCGGCGGCGTCGGTGAGGCCGGTGCTCTCCGTGCCGAAGACGAACACATCGTCGAGGTCGAGCGGCGCGTCGGTGTAGCGGGTCGCCGCGTGCGATGTGAATCCCCACCACGGCCCGGGTAGCGCCTCGGTTGCGGTGTCGAGATCGGCGTGAACGGTGACGGTCGTGAGCTCGTGGTAGTCGAGCCCGCCACGTGCGTAGCTGCGGTCATCGAGTTCGAATCCGAGCGGCTCGACGAGGTGCACGTTCGCGCCGATGTTGGCGGCGAGCCGAATGATGGCGCCGGTGTTCGGGGCGATCTCCGGTTGTACGAGCACGATGTCCACGGTCTGCGACGGTATCGCCGGTACCGTGCGCGGCCATGAACGAACTCGATCGAGAGCGAGTCGGTCGTTGCGGCTGTGGCTCGATCACGGTGCGAGCAGCTCGCCTGCAGCGCCATGTCATGCACTGTCACTGTGAGAATTGCCGCCGGTTGACGTCGAACTTCATTGCCGCCGTTCGAGTGTCGATCGATGATCTGACCTGGGACGACCCGGAAGGCCATCTCGGCGAGTTCGATCTCGGCTACGCCACGTACGGCTTTTGTCGCAACTGTGGTTCGACGCTCTACTTCTCGGCAGCCGACCGTCCAGAAGAACCAGCCGTGTCGGTCGGTTTGTTCGACGACACGTCGGGGATCGAGCTCCATTCGATCTGGTTTGCTCACGAGGCACAGGGCCACAACGTGCTGGATCCGAACGTGCCCCAGCATCACGGCAACGAGTAGCGCGTTGCCGGATGGCATGTGACAACGCAAGAAGCGGATGACCGTCCGTCTTCGGTCATCCGCTTCTCGATGGGTTGGGGGGTTGGGGGCGATTTTGCCCGTCGGGGTGGCCTGGAGGGGGTTAGCCACCCCGACGGAGTATGTGGGTCCCGTTGGTCGGTACCGAATGCGCAACCGCGAGCACACCCTGGGGGAACCGCTCGGCGGTGTGGGTTGTGGTGATGTCGGGGGAGGGGTTCATCTGATTCGCTGTGGTTTCGGCCCGTGTCGTTTCGGGATGCGAGCACCATACGAAACCGACCATGAAGATTTCGTAAGGACAGATGAGGAACTTCTCAGGAATGGCGCGGTTCAGCCCGGGTCGGGTCTGCGTTTGTTGCGGTGGTCGGCCCGGCAGAGGGGCTGGCCGTTGTGGGCAGCGGTGTCACCGTCGTCGGCCCAGTCGATGACGTGATCGATCTCGCAGTGGGCCGCCGGCACCTCACACCCGTCGGCTGCGCAGGTCCGAGCCGCGTGGATGATCGCCTGGCGGAGCGCGCCGTCGAAGAGCCGCACCGCACGTCCATAGTCGAGTACGTGGGATGGCGACGAGTAGATGAGCCGTCGAACCTCACCGTGGAGCGCTGCTCGAGTCATGGCCGAGGGGGCGATCACGGTGCCGCTGGCGAGTTCGTGCATGCGCTTCGTGCCGAGTGATTCCGGCGCGTCGACCCCGACCAGTCGGGCGAGTTCGCGAGTGAACGTGTCGGGGTCGGTGTGGATGACGACGAGTGGCAGTGGCCGCTTGCCGTCCGCAGGCGCCGTCGATGCCCGATACGCCATCTCGACGAGCGCCGCCGCCCGCCGCTGACCGGGGGTGCGGGGCATGTCGTCGGGGACGGCGTCGGGCCCGTGCTCGGCTTTCGTTGCTCGCCATTCGTCGTCGAAGAGGTCGTTTTCGATTCGGCGGAGCGCTTCGCTGAACGCCTCGAAGCCCTCGGGGTCGAGGCGCCCTTCGATGTCGCCCATGCCGTCGAAGCCCTTGGTGGCGCTGAACCGGGCCTTGTCGACGCGGGGGTCCGGCGCACCCGGGTCGGCTGGGTCGGGTGACTCGGCATCGTCGGCGAGCGACTCCCAGTACTCGATTGCTTCGAGCCAGTCTCGCCAGCGCAGCGTCGTTGCCTGCTCGACCAGGAGTGCCTCGCCCTCGGCGAACGACGCCCGGCGCGCAGCGACGCGAAGCCGCATCGCGTGGGCGGTGGTGAGCGACCCGTCTGCCAAGCCGACCCATGTCAGAGGCATGGCCCGAAGCGCCCGTCCGAGTGCAACGGCGTGCCGAGCGGACTGCATCGGAATCTTGGCCGTCTCTCGTACCCCGGCGGCCGCAGACGCGTGGCCGTAGCCCGACCAGTCACCATGGCGGTGGTAGGCGTCGACCGCAGCCCCCCTGAGGGCCATCAACTGTGCTTCGAGGGTGGCGATGGCCTTCAGCGCATGTCGGCGATCGCGCGGCGTTGCCGCATCGAAATCGATCTTGACGGCGACGGTCATCGCATCGCTCAGATCGGTCAACTCCGCCATCGCCATCAGCCCAACCTACCGATGGGGTGTGACACGAATCGGTGGCCACCTGGCCCTTCATTTCGCTGAAAACGGGCGTCCAACTAGCCTCGCCCTCATGGTCGAGATCGCACCGTTCAGTGCCGCGCTCGGCGCCGTGGTCCACGGCGTCGACTGCCGCAGCGCGTCGGACGAAGACGTCGCCAGCGTGCGTCAGGCGGTGCTCGATCATCTCGTGGTCGTCTTGCCCGGCCAGGACCTCGACGACGAACAGCACGAAGCCTTCATGGCCCGGTTCGGTCCGTTGCACTTTCATCCGTTCCTGCGGCTGATGGACGCACCCGAGACATACGTGCAGATGATCGACCAGACGATGCAGTCGCCGAGCGGGGTCGACAACTGGCACACCGACCTCGTCTTCGTGCCCGAGCCGGTTGCGTTCGGCAGCCTGCACTGCCTGCAGGCCCCCGCATTCGGTGGCGGTACCGAATTCGCGAATCTCTTGCTCGCGTATGACCAACTCGACGATCGATGGAAGACGATGGTCGAGGGGATCGAACTCGAGTACCAACTCAGCACCGCGATGCTCGACAACTTCGCTCGCTTCTTCGGCGATGACGCTCGACAGGTGTGGATCGATGCGCTGGCCGGCACGGTGCACCCGCTGGTTCGCACCCATCCCGAGTCGGGCCGCCGGGGCCTGTACTTCTCGCCGAACACGTTTCCCTCGGTTGTCGACATGGATCGTGCCGGCGGCACCGCCATCCTCGACTACCTGACGACCCACTGCGCTCGGCCGAACATCACCGCCCGCTGGACGTGGAGCGACGGCGATCTGCTCGTGTGGGATGAGCGATGCACCATGCACTATGGCGTTCGCGACGGCTATCCCGGCGATCGCCGCATGCGTCGAATCCTGGTCGACGGCGACAAGCCGTTCTTCGATCCGTTACCGGGGTGATCGACCGGCCCGACGTGGGCATCGCTGTCAGGCATGCTTAACCTCTCCGCATGACATCTCGGATGCGTGTGCTCGTTCTCGTTGCCGCGGCGGCGCTGGTCGCTGCCGCGTGTGGCGGTGGAAACGAATCGTCGGACAGCGACTCGGCCAGCAGTGCGTCGGCGGCCGCGAGCGAGACGGCGTCGGCCAGCGAGTCCGCGAGCGGATCGGCATCGGCGACCGACGACAGTGAGACGGCGTCGGAGCCCGAGCCGGAGGCCGAACCAGAGGAGACCGAGGCCGAGCCGGAGGAGCCAGCTGGTCCCCGTCAGGTCGAGACGCCGCTGGGCACGTTCGAGGTGCCGGCTGATCCGCAGCGGGTCGTGATCACCGACGCCAACGTGGCGTTGCCGTTGGCCTTCGATCTCGGCGTGCAGGTGTATGGCACCTGGGACGCCGCCGGGTTGAACTCGCCGGCCCGAACCCTGCTCTCACAAGAGGAGTGGGATTCGCTCGAACTCGTCGGCTCGGGTATCACCCCCAACGTCGAGTTGCTCGCAGCTTCGGAACCAGATCTCGTCATCCACCCGCCGCTCACCGACGACGATGTCGATCTGATCAGCCCCTTCTCGGCGATCGTGCCGATCGAAACGACGTTGGCGTGGCGCGACGATGCCCGCGTGATCGCCGATGCGTTGAACCGAAGCGACGAACTCGATGCCCTGATCGCTGACTATGACGAACGAGCCGCGGCGCTCGCCGCCCGCATCGACGAGGAGATCGGCGACCCGTCGGTCGCAGTCCTGCGGGTACGGCCAGACTCGCAGCGGGTCCACACCAACCTGCACTTCTCTGGCGAACTCCTCACCGACATGGGCCTGCGCGTGCCCGACGACTACCTCTTCGAACCGGGTCCGTCCCGCAATGACTCGACCCTCCTGGTCAACCTCAGCAACGAACAGATCGGCTTGCTGACCGACGTCGACTACATCTTCGTGATGCCGGTCGGCACGTTCGTGCAGACCGAAGAAGAGGTGGCGGCATCGCTCGAAGCGCTCCAGAGCGGGGCGCTGTGGCAGACCCTGCCTGCGGTACAGGAGGGGCGCGTGACAACGGTCGGGGCGCACTGGTTCTTTGGTTCGTTGCGCGCCGCCAACCTCGCCCTCGCTGACGTGGAGGCGTTTTTCTTCGGTTCGTGACGGTGCCAGTCGGCCCCGATCAGGTCGTCTGGAAGACCGCCACGCTGTCCTGGAGATCCTCGGACACCTTCGCCAGCGAACCCACGCTGGTGGTCATCAGATCGAGCTGCTTGCGGGTGCTGGCCGCTGCGGCGACGACCGAGTCGATCGCTTCGCCCGTGCCGACCCCGGCCTCGGTGGACTGATTGACCGTCATGCTGACCTGGCTCATCGTCGTTGCCTGCTCCTGCACAGCGGAGGTGATGCCGGACTGGTACTCGTGCAGGGTCGTGATGACGTCCCCGATGCCGTTGAGCGCAGTGACCGCACCGTCCGCATCGGCCTGCAGCGCCTCGACCTGACGGGCGATGTCGTCGGTCGCACGGGCGGTCGCGTTCGCCAACTCCTTGACCTCGTGGGCGACGACGGCGAACCCGCGGCCGGCTTCACCGGCTCGGGACGCTTCGATCGTGGCGTTGAGGGCGAGCAGGTTGGTCTTCTCGGCGATGCTGTTGATCGTCTGGATCACGTCACCGATTTCGCCGCTGGAGTTGGCAAGCCGGGTGACGAGTTCGTTGGTGGCCTCGGTGCTCTCGACCGCTTCGGTCGCAGTGTCAGCGACCTTCTGCACGTTCTGCGCAATCGTGCGGGTCGACCGTTCGATCTCACCGATCGCGGTGGCGACGTCGCTGTAGCCGCCGGTGGCGTGTTGCGATGATGCTGCGGCCGCATCGGCCTGGGCCGCAGTTTGCTCGGCCTGGCCTTCCATCTCCTTTGACTGCTCGGTCAGTTGGTCGACTTGGCGACCGACCTCACCGGCGGCGTCGACGACGCCATTCACGATCGAACCGACTCGGTCGAGGTTGGCGTTGATTGCCAGACCGAGTCGATCGAACTCGGTGTGGCCCGCGCCGCCCTCGAAGCGGTAGGCGAGGTTGCCCTCTTCCAACACCTCACGCATCTCTCGCAGTCGAGAGGTGATCGAGTGGCGGATGAACAAGATCACGCCGATGAGGACCGCAAGTGAGCCGAGCAGCCAGACGAGCAGGTCGTTGCGCGCCTCGGCGACGGTGCCATCGACATCGTCGACGTAGACGCCGGTACCGATGACCCAACCCCATGCGGGGAGCTCGGCGACATAGCTGATCTTCGGCTGCGGCTCTTCGAACCCAGGCTTGGGCCACATGTAGGGAACGAACCCGGCCCCGTCAGCGGCGACGATGTCGTTCATCTCGACGAAGAGCGCGACGCCATCGGGATCTTCGATGCCTTGCACGTTGGTGGTGTCGAGTTCGGGCTTGATCGGGTGCATCTGCATGATGAAGTCCCGATCGTGAATCCAGAAGTAGTCCCCGTCGCCGTAGCGGACAGCACTGACCGCTTCGCGGGCTTGCGCCTGTGCCTCTTCGCGACTGAGCGTTCCGTCCGCTTCGAGGTCGGCGTAGTGCTGCAGCAGCGAGAGGCCGGTCTCGACCATCGACTTGGTCGCGGCGTTGCGTTCGTCGTAGATCTGCGACTCGAGCCGTGAGTTCGACACGAGTCCGACCAGCAACATCGCTGCGGCCGCGACGGCCGCACTCATCAAGAGCTTCGTTCCAATGCTCCAGTGTTTGGGCTTGATGCGGGTCTTCCAGTCGATGTCCCTCAGGCGATCCGCCCATGCGTCGGTCGGTTCATTCGTGCTGGTCGTGGACATCGAGACCCTCTTGTTCGTTCGCAACCGCCCGCGCGCCCTCCGTGAGCGCGGTCAGGTGAGCGTCAGTGTCGGTTGGAACGACTGCTGTATGAGCGGGGCTTCCCTCATTTACATTCCGTCAGGAATGAATGTAAATTGGGCGGATGGCAGCGGCAATCCCCTCGACCGATCAACGGACAGCGACCTCACCGGCTCGCCGATCGCAGTTGGAGCGACGAACGGCGACTCGCGCCGCCCTGTTGCGCTCGGCGGTCGAGCTGATCGTGGAGCAGGGGAACGCCGACCTCCGGCTGACGGAGGTTGCCAGCCACGCAGGGGTCACCAAGGGCGCCATCCAACATCACTTCGCAACCAAGAACGACCTGCTGGCGGCGGTGGTGCTCGACGGCTGGAGCGACCTCACGACCCGCCTCGACGGGTATGCGCCCGGCGACTCGTCGATCGAAGAGCGGATTGTTCGCCTCGTCGAACTGATGTGGCAGTCGTACTCCCGGCCCGCAGCGTTGGCTGCGTACACGATCGTCGCGACCATCAATGACGCCCCAGAGCTGATCGCCCAACATCTCACTGCGTTCGACGACGCCCGCACGACCCTCGACCGGCAGTGGGGTGCGGCGTTCGCCGACACCGAGATCAGCACGCAGCAGGTTCAGTCCGCTCGTCACTTCACCCGCACGTACATCACCGGAATGCTGACGCATCGCCGGGTCGAGTCCAACCCCCCGAACGCAGCCGAGGAACTGCTGCTCCTCCAGCAGGCCGTCCTCGGCTTTTTCGCCGCCACCCCGACAGACAACACGACAGACCAGGAGCGCCCGTGATCGCCGCCGAACCCCTGCCGCAACCGCGCGTCGCGCCGCCGAACGAAGACGAGATCGAGAAACGGTTGCAGCTCGTTCAGGCCCGGATGCATGACCAGGGACTCGACATCCTCGTCGTGCACGATCCCGACAACGTCTTCTACCTCACCAACTTCGCCAACTATGTCCACGAGCGACCGTTCGTTCTCGTCGTTCCGGCGAGCGGATCCCCGCGTTTCGTCGTCCCCGAGCTCGAGCTTCGTCACGTCGATGTGCGTTCGGTCGGGTCCATCGAGTTGATCTCCTATGCGGAGTTTCCGGCACCTCCCGGTCGCCAGTGGTCCGACCGTGTTGCTGACACCGTTGGCCGACCGGGCAGCATCGGGGTCGAACCGAACTGTCCGCTCTTTGTCGTCGAGGCGATGCCAACTCCACCGCAGTCGACTGAGTTGCTCGACGAGATCAGGGCGATCAAGAGCGACTACGAGATCGGCCGCATCGCCTACAGCGCGGTGGTGCTGAGCGAAGCGCACGTTGCGCTCATGGAGCAGGTGAAGCCGGGCGACATGGCTGCCCTGCTCGCCTCGGAGACCAGCAAGGGCATCATGTTGCGGCTGCTCTCGGACGTTCCCGACGCCAACATGTTGGCCACCAGTGTCGGAGCCGTCGTGCAGCCGCCGTCCGTGTCGGACGATCCGCACAATTTCACCAACGTGTTGATGACGATGGAGGAGGGCGGTCCCCATGTGAGCGTGCTCAACGCCGTGCTCAACGGCTACGGAGCCGAGATCGAGCGAACGTTCTTCCTGAATCACGTGCCGGAGGCCGCCCGCCGCCCGTTCGAGGTGATGATGGAGGCGCGATCGCTGGCGTTGGAGCGCACCGTTTCTGGGGCTCTGATGTCCGACGTCGATCGTGAAACTCGGGCCGTTTTCGAACGAGCCGGATACGGCAATGCCGTGCTGCACCGAACCGGCCACAGCTTCGGCGTGACCGGGCATGAAGGCCCGTTTCTGGCCGACTCGTACGACCAGGAGATCCAACCCGGGATGCTCTTCAGCATCGAACCGGGGATCTATCTGCCCGGCATCGGTGGCTTCCGACATTCGGACACGATCCTCACCACCGAAAGCGGCAACGTCTGCTTGACGTCGGCACCGGACGCGCTCAGCGACCTGGTTTTCGCCCGGTAGGTGTTGCTTGCCGATGGGGAAAACGCTGGCGGTGGGGCGAGCATGGTGCGCGTGAGTACCGATGTCGAGCCCGTGTCCGATGCTCAGCGCACGAGGGCGGCTGTCTTTCGAGGCCTTCATGACGACGGGATCTTCGTCATGCCGTGCGCATGGGACGCCGGCTCCGCTCGGGTGTTGGAAGACGCGGGATTCGCTGCGCTCGGCACCACCAGCGGGGGTGTGAACTGGAGTCGCGGCCGACAGGACTACGTCTATTCGGTGCCTCGTGAGGCCATGCTGGGCGACTACGAATCGATCACCTCGTCGGTCCGGCTGCCGGTGAGCGGTGACCTGGAGAACGGCTACGGCCGAACCCCCGGCGATGTCGCTGCGACCATCCGGGCCGCGATCGGGTGCGGGATGGTCGGCGGGAGCATCGAGGATCAATCGAGTGAGCCGGGGCCGCAACTGATCCCCATCAGCTCGGCGGTTGAACGTATCGCCGCAGCACGCGAAACCGCGGACAGTCTCCTTCCGGAGTTCACCATCACCGCCAGAGCAGAGTCGTTCTACGGTGATGTGGCTGACCCGTTCACCGATGCAATCGAACGGGCCAACCGCTACGTCGCAGCTGGCGCCGATTGCGTCTTTGTTCCGGGTGTGTCGGACCTCGACTCGCTGCAACGCCTCGTCGACGCCGTGAATGCGCCGGTGAGCCTCGGCGTGGGGTCGGGCGGAGGCAGCCTCGACCTCGATGCGCTGCGAGACGCCGGGATCCGTCGGGTGAGCACCGGCGGTGCGTTGCCTCGAGCCATGTATGCCCTGCTTGCCGCCGCCAGCCGAGAGATGCTCCAGACAGGGACGTTCACCTACACCGAGCGAGTTGTTCCCGAAGAAGAGATCAACGCCTTGATGACGTGATGGTGAGTGGGCGACGCTCTCGCCCGGTTCGAGTGACGCTCCCACCGTTCGGAGACGTGTCGATGGTCAACGGAACCCTGTCGAGATCGGCGCATCCGTTCACCGGGATGCCATCGCCACCAGCTGCTCTGCGTGGCCATGTTGGTTGCGTCGTCACCATGCGGCGCGTGCCGTAGTTACGTCACTCCATGGAGATCTCATGGCGACCCAAGTGAAAGCCGCGTTCACCCAAGACACCAGTGGCGCGAAGACGGCGCGATCCTGCGCCAATGGCTCGACCACAGCATCACCGCCACGTTCAAGAACCGGGTCCTCGATGTTGACATCGATGTCACCAGCCACGCCGCCGCGTTACATCTGCTGGACCCGGCCCCGCTCCGTGCGCCGCGTCGTGGAGGCTCACGACGAACCCAGAGATCTCATGTTAGCGATCTGGGATCGGCCCGCTCTGTATCGGCACAGAGCGCTCTGCGCCGGCCGGGGAGGTCTGCCAGGCTGTTGGGGGTGGCGGGACGTATCAACCATCGGGGGTGGATTGTGCTGGAGAGTGTCAGCTCCGGCGACATGAGCCTGTGCGTCGACTTCTTCGAGGATCCCGATGGTGGCTACGGCTTCGAGCATCTACGAGCCGATCCCGAAGATGGCGGTCGCTGGACCGCGATCGGAAGCCACGCAGGTGTCCGATTCAGGACTGCGCTCGATGCAGCGGACGCTGCAGCCGCGGCGGTCCCGTGGCTTGGGCACGAGACCGCTGCTCGCACGTTGCTTGAACACTGGAAGCAGACCGTCGCATCGAGCTGACAGGCAGTGTTGCGGCAAGCCTCCAATGCGAGAGAAGCACCAACACGACGTGGATCGCGTGCCTGCGACCGAGGTCGCTCTCGGCGGCGGAGCGCTTGATGTCCTGTACGGCTCCACGTTTGCCGACGATCTCCAAGCCGGTCCACGCGACAACGCCGGCCCCAAGGGGCCGGCGTTGGATGGCGGAAG
>JBCCYT010000138.1:0-11644 GCA_039188975.1 Actinomycetota bacterium | reverse complement strand
CGGGTTCGGCAAGCGGCTGCTCGTGTACACCACGGAAGAAGCGCACTCGTCGGTGCGCAAAGCCGCGCTGCTCGCAGGGTACGCAGCTGACGACATTCGGTCGATCGAAGTCGACCCCACCACGCGAGACATGAACGTCGATGCGCTGCGACACACGATGGACGCCGATGTTGCCGCCGGTGGGGTCCCGGCGTTCGTGGTGGCATCGCTCGGTTCAACCGGCGTGACCGCATTCGATCCGCTGCCGGAGATCATCGAGGTCGCCCGCCCCCATGGCGCGTGGGTGCACGCCGACGCGGCGATGGCCGGTTCGGCGCTGTTGCTCCCCGAGTACCGCCACCTGTTCGCGGGCATCGAAGACGCCGATTCGATCTCCTGGAACCCGCACAAGTGGATGGGCACGATCCTCGACACGTCCCTGCTCTACCTCCGCGACCCTGAGCATCTCATCCGGGTCATGTCGACCAACCCGAGCTACCTGCAGTCGACCGCCGGGGGAGAGGCCACCCAGTATCGCGACTGGGGGATCCCGCTCGGACGTCGGTTCCGGGCGCTGAAGCTCTGGTACCAGCTTCGGATCGACGGGCCCGACGCCATCGCCGATCGGTTGCGTCGCGATCTCGACAACGCGCAGTGGTTCGCGGCGCAGGTCGCCGCGAAGCCCGGATGGGAGGTCATCGCTCCGGTTCGGTTGCAGACCGTCTGTGTTCGCCACACACCGAACCGGTTGCTCGGCGATGCTGCGGCCATCAGCGACCACAACCTCGAGTGGGTGCGCCGCATCAACGTGTCGGGTGCCGCGTTCTTGTCGCCCTCCCAGCTCGATGGCGGCTGGATGGCGCGGGTCTCCATCGGCGTCGAACGAACCGAGCGGGCCCACCTGGAACGCTTGCTCGACCTCATGGACGAACACACCAGCTCGACCTGACCCCCACGAAATCGAGGCTCGGTGCATCCGCCCTCGATGGGCTCTCCGTAGACCCGCACAGCACACCAACCCTGCGGTGTGCGGGATTTAGGAGAACCCCCCATGAAGAAGGCACTTGCCGTCCTCGTCGCACTTTTCTCGATGCTGCTCGCCAATCCGGCGAGCGCACAGGATGCGACCATCATGCTCGCCCACGGCATCCCCGACACCGATGTCGACGTGGTCGTCGACGGCGATGTGGTCATCGCCGGCTACTCGTTTGGTCAGATGGAGGACCTGTCCGCCTTCGCTGGACAGACCCTGCCGAACCTGACGGTCAACCTCGCCGGCACGGATACGGTCGCCCTCGATCTCGGTGACTTCGCCGTCCCCGCCTCTGGCAACTTCACCGTCGTTGCGCACCTCGACGCCGACGGGAACCCGACGGCGTCGGTGTTCGAGAACGACACCTCCACGATCGACGCTGGCAAGGGCCGCCTCGTCGTGCGTCACACCGCCGCTGCGCCTGAGGTCGACATTCTCGCCAACGGCTCCGCCGCCTTCACGAGTGTGCCGAACGGCGCCGAAGGCCAGGCCGATCTGGACGCCGGCACCATCAGCGCTGAAGTCGTGCCCGCCGGCACCACCGAACCGGTCGTCATCGGCCCGGCCGATCTGCCCATCACCGAAGGTGCTTCGCTGATCGTCTACGCCGTCGGCTCGCTCGACGCCGGCAACCTCAGCGTCCTCACCCAGAGCATCACCGGCCTCGGCTCGTCGCCGACCGCCGTCAACACCGGTAACAGCCCGGTCGACGCCGGCTCGAACAACGGCCTCGCCTTGGTTGTCGCCGGCGCCATCGTGCTCCTCGGTTTCGGGTTCATCAGCACCCGTCGCAGTGCGCTCGTCCAGGGCTGATTCCCTGCACCATGCAGCCAAACCGCCTCGCAACCATTGCGCTCACCTTCGCCCTTGTCGGTGCGGCGTGCTCGGGTAGCGGCGGTTCGGACGAGACAGGCTCGGGGGTCGTCGTTCCGCCGACGGCGGCCTCCGCAGCCGTTTCCGAGCAGCCCGCCCCGCTCGATCGGTCCGAGTCGTCAGCTCCATCGGCCGACGACACCGACGACACCGACGATGGCGCACGGGCAGCCGCTGCGGCTTCGGTCGACGACTCGGGCGCGGCGACTGTCGCCGACGTCGCTGCTGATCGTCCGCTGTCACCGCTCGCCGATCAGATCCGATCGGTCGGCGACATTCGATTCGATCCCACGGCGGATCTGGCTGACCCTGGCCCTCGACCGGTCGGCTTGACGATCGACGGGATCAACGTCTCCGACGTCCCGATCCGAGACGTCGGCGTCGAGCCCAACGGCGAGATGGAGATCCCCGGTGCCACCGAAGTCGGCTGGTACCGCTGGAGCCCCTCTCCAGGCCGAGAAGGTTCGTCCGTGCTCGCCGCCCACATCGCATGGAACGGGCGGGACGGCGTGTTCCGCAACCTCGACGACCTCGAGGTCGGCGATCGGTTCACCGTTCGCTACGACGATGGGACCGAGCGGGAGTTCGAGATCACCGAAAAAGGCCAGTACGAAAAGGAAGAGCTTCCGTTCGACCGGGTCTTTTCCAAGACGGGCGAGCCGTCCGTCGTGTTGATCACCTGCGGTGGCGATTTCAACCGTGGGCTCAACAGTTACCAAGACAACGTGGTGGCGTACGCGGATCCGGTTTGAACCGGGCGATCGCCTAGCGTTGACGGCGTGATCGATCAGCTCCGAGCACTGCCGACCAGCACGTGGGTCCGAGCCGTCCCGTACGGGATGGTGGCGGCGGTGCTGATCGCGGTTCCCTCGGACCTGATCGACACGCCCCTCTTCGGTCGTCCCGAGCCAGTCCGCTCGATCGACTACGTGATTCTGGCCGTCACCGCAGCGCTGATCGGGCTGATCTTCGCCATCCGGGTCACCGATGACGATGTGAAAGACAAGCAGGACACCCGCACCGTCTGGGGCGGTTTCGTGTCGTTTCTCGCCGTCGGGTGCCCGGTGTGCAACCAGCTCGTCGTCGGCCTGGTGGGGACGTCGGGAGCGCTGTCGTGGTGGGCGCCCGTACAGCCGCTGGTTGGGCTCGTTGCGGTGGCGCTGCTGATCTGGACTCTGCGGTACCGGCTACGGACCTACGAACTCGTCGCCTGCCCGGTGCCGGCCTGACACCGGCGCTCAGTGGCCGGCGATCAGCGGGCCGGCGAGCCCCGATCGGTCAGCTGCGACGTGGGCGCTCGTCAGCCCGAGCGTCGTCAGCGGTTCGGGCCAGGCGGTCGAACCGATGTTGGAGGCCGCAATCTGGGCGAGGGCATCCGACGAGTGGATGCCGTAGCCACCCTGGCCGACGAGCCAATAGAAGCCGTCGACCGAGGGATCGAATCCGCTGACCGGTGTGCGGTCCGAGGTGAAGGTCCGCAAACCAGCCCAGGTCGACCGGACGTGACGCACGTCGAGGGTGGTGAACGCCGCAAGGTTGTGAAGGCCAAGGGCAACGTCGAGCTCCTCTGGCTTGGCGTCGCACGGCTCCGAAAGCGTCTCATCGGCGGGTGAGACGAGCAGGCCGCCTGGTTCGGGTTTGCAGTAACCGGCCATCGCGCCGCCCTCGTCCGGTTCGAATGCGGTGATCGGCCAGTGCTGCACCTCGGCTGGTTCGAACTCGTCGGGGATCGCCGCGATGGCGATCGTTCGACGAAGCGGATGGAGCCCCAGCGGCTCCGCCCCGGCGAGGGCACCGATGCGGTCGCCCCATGCTCCGGCGGCGTTGACCACGACCGGTGCGTGGATCTGGTGGTCCCCCGCGGTGACCTGCCACGTACCGTTGCTGCGGGTGAGGGAACGCACAGGTGCGGCGACGACGATCTCGCCAGCGTTGGCTCGAAGACGCTGGACGAACGACTGGTGATAGCCCGCGACATCGATGTCTTTCGAGTCCGGCTCGTAGAAGGCGCCGGCGATGTCGGGCCGCAGGATCGGGAGGATCTCGCGTGCCTGATCGCCGTCGAGAAATTCCGTCGACGGCACGAGCGCTTTCGCGTGCTCGACCTCTGCTTTGAGCGCATCGACGCGGCTTGCACGTCCGACCTTGAGTTCAGGTCGCGGGCCGAGGAACGCGAGAAGGGACGGCTTCGACGCAAGCGTCAGCTTTCGGACCTCGTCGTTGCCGTAGTTCTCGAGATACTGAGCGGCGGATCGGCCGGTGGTGTGAAACGCCAACGTCTCCTCGGCCTCGACCAACACCACCGACGCGCCCTGTTCGGCGAGGCGCGCGCCGGCCGACACGCCAGCGATACCGCCTCCGATCACGACGACGTCACAACTCGTCATGGACGCACCCTAGGGCTTCGTGCCCGAGCCGGTTCGCCAACTACGATCTGTTTGCTCGCAGCGATCAAGGAGTCCCGATGGCCGTCACCGATGCCAACCCCAACAGCTTCACCCGGATGGACGAGTCCACCGCCGAGCAGTGGGCCCACATCGGGCAGCGCACCAACGCCAACCAGGGCCGGGTCGCGGATCGGATGATCATGCTGCTCGAATCGCTTGCTGACATCAGCGACGGTTTCATCACCGACCAGCTCACCCACTGTCTCCAGACGGCGACCATGGCTGAAAAAGCTGGTGCCGACGACGAGATGATCTTCGGGGCGCTCATGCACGATGTCGGCAAGGCGATCTCGGTGCCCAACCATGGCGCCATCTCCGCAGAGATGATCAAGCCCTATGTGCGTGACGACGTCTACCGGGCGATCCTCAACCACCAGGACTTCCAAGGAACGCACTACTACGGGCACTTCGGCGCGCCGACGGACCTTCGCTTCACCAAGTACGACCAGAACGAGTCCTGGTGGGCGTTGTGTGCACAGTTCACCGACGACTGGGATCAACAGGCCTTTGACCCTGACGCCGAGACGTACCCGCTCGAACATTTCGCGCCCTTGATCCGCGCCCTCACCGCCCGTCCCCGCCAGCAGCTCGGCGACTGAGCAGGGTCAGCGCGGTTCTGACCGCTCTCGCAGCAGCGCCTCGATACGGTCGAGACGAGCGGCGATTGCATCGGTCTCCTCCTCGACCTCATCGTCGATGAACAATGCCGCGACCGAAGCGGTAAGCAGTGAAATGCCGCCGATGCCGACGATCATCAAGACCACCGCCACGACCTGACCCGGACCGGTGGCAGGAAAGTGATCGCCGTAGCCAACGGTCGTCACGGTCACAAACGACCACCACAACGCGGTGCCGAAATCGTCGATCGTCGCGCCTGGTTGCCCTCGTTCGAAGATCAATCCGAACCAGGCGCCGACGATGATGCCAACGAACGTCGCGAGGAAGTACTGCGGGATACCGGGACGCCCCACGACAAGCAGCGTCGAGCGGAAGGTTCGCCGTACCGCCGAGGCGGCCGGCGCGAGTCGCAGGATCTGGAGCGGCCGCAGGATCGGGATGAGCACGATCATCAGGTCGAGCTTGTGCGTGCGAATCATCTCCCGCCGCGACGGCGCGAGAAAGAGCAGCCACAGGAATTCGAGCGCAAAGCCGCACCACAGCACCACGCCCGTGGCAAAGAGCTGGTCCTGGGAACGCTGGGGTAGATCGGCGATGAACGGCCCGACGATGACTGGGATGAACAGCAGACTCGAGATCAACATCGGGCCCTCGAGCAGCCGTTCGACCCGTCGATAGGTCTCGCCGTCGGCGTCTCGCCGGAACAGCTCTTTCATCCGTTCATGCCTCCCGGGTCGAGCCAGGCGTACGTGGGTGGGTTGGACGGAGCGGCGACCGTGACCGATGCGCAACCCTCCGGGACCGGCTGCGACGGGTGCGGTGCGTCGCCCAGCCGCGCTTGCTCTCGCCACATCGATGCCGTGAGCGCGGCTCGCACGGCGGTGTACTCGGGGTCGTCGGCGACGTTGCGGAGTTCGTTCGGGTCGGCGTGCAGGTCGTAGAGCTCCCATTCGGGAGGGAACGTGAACGGCCCGGTGAACGGCAGACCAAAGCCGTCGTTGTAGTAGTAGATCAGCTTGTAGCGCTCGGTGCGGTAGCCGTAGTGGGCGGGGGCTTTGTGGATGAGGTCGTCGTTCTCCCAGTAGCGGTAGTACACGCCCTCGACCGTGCTCTCGTGCGACCCGCCGGTCAGCTCGGGAAAGAACGAGCGCCCTTGCATGCGATCGTCGGGCTCGACGCGGGCAGCATCGAGGATGGTCTGGGCCATGTCGACGTTCGAGACGATGCCGTCGAACACCTGGCCCGCCTCGATCGCGGCCGGATACGACACCAGCAGTGGCATGCGCAGTGACTCTTCGAACATGAGTCGCTTGTCGAACCAGCCATGGTCACCGAGAAAGAAGCCCTGATCCGACGAGTAGATGAGCATCGTGTCATCGAAGTCGCCACGCTTGCGGAGCCAGTCGATCAACCGGCCGACGTTTTCATCGACCGAGTGCACACACGCCAAATAGTCCCGGAGGTAGCGCTGGTACTTCCACAGGGCCTGCTGTTCGTAGGAGAGGTCGGCGGGCGGCGTTTCCTTCAGATCGTCGGTGTTGAGGTCATCGGCGACTCGCATCGCGACCCGGCGGATCGATGCAGTCCGGGTCGAGTAGTCGTCCCAGAAGGTGGACGGCACGGGAATCGGTTCGTCGTACAGCGCCTGATGCTCGGGCTTTGGCTCCCACGATCGATGAGGCGCCTTGTGCCACACGAGCATCGCCCAGGGTCGATCGTCGTCGGGCTCCTCGGCCCGAAGCCCGTCGGCCCAGTCGATGGCTAGATCGGTGATGATGTCGGTGGCGTAGCCCTCGATCCGACGCCGACCGTCGGCGTTGATGAAGAGCGGATTCCAATAGTCACCCTGGCCGGGCAACACGTCCCACTGATCGAATCCTTGCGGGTCGTGACCGGCGCCGTGGCCCATGTGCCACTTTCCGAACATCGCGGTGCGATATCCCGCATCACGCAGCAGGGAGATGAAGGTCGGTTGACTCGCCTCGAACGGGGTGAACAGCGAGTACACGCCGTTCACGTGGCTGTAGGTGCCGGTGAGGATCGCGGCACGCGACGGCGTGCACAGCGAGTTGGTCACGAAACAGTTGTCGAGGCGAACGCCGAGCTCACCGATCTCGTCGATGCGAGGGGTCGCGTTGACGACAGAGCCGTAGGCGCTGATGGCATGCGCCGCGTGGTCGTCGGTGAGAACGAACACGAGGTTGGGGCGACGATCGGGCACGGCTGCAGCTTCGCGCAGACCATCCGGTCGGAGGTGCGTTCGAAGAAGAGCTAAAGGCGGGCGAGAAGTGGTCGAAACTGTTCGATACCCAGAAGACCACCGCGCGGAGTACGGGTTTGGCCTCATGATTGTTCAGAGCGGCTCCGATCTGCGCCTCCGCCTCGAGCGTCGCATCGACGAACTGCCGGTGCTTCCGACGGTCATCGGCCAGCTCTTCTCGCTCGACCCCGACGCGGACGGCTACTTCGAACAACTGCTCGAGCTGGTCGAAGCTGACGCTACGTTCACGGCCCGCACCCTGAGCGCCGCAAACGCCGCCGCCAGCGCACCACGGCACCCGATCGAGACCGTTCGCGCCGCACTGGCGCGACTCGGGAGCGATGGCGTGCGGTCGTTGGTGATGGCGGTTGCGGTGACCCGTGTGTTCATCCCACGAGACGAGTGGGAAGTCAGTCTTTGGCGCCATGCGCTCCAGACGGCGAGCGCCTCCCGTCGACTCGCTGCGTTCGCGCCCGAAGCGCTGGTGTCACCAGAGGTCGCCTACGTCATCGGACTGCTCCATGACATCGGACGTTTCGTCATGGTGGCCGAGGCCCCCGATTCGTTGCGCATCATTCACGAGGGAACCTGGGACGCCCCGAATGAACTGGTCGATCAGGAACGGGCGATCTGTGGCCTCAGCCACGCCGAGATCGGCGTGATGGCCTGCCGCCGGTGGGGCCTTCCCGCCGTGATCGAAGATGTGATCGGTCGTCACCACGATCCGCTGCTCGACCCGTCTTCGACGTTCGGCAACGACGCCATGCTGGTGCTCCTGCGGATCGCCGACCTCCTCCTCTTCCCATCGGTTCTGCCGGGGGAACCCGGATGGGAAGAGGCCGACCTCAACACGATCGAAGACCAACTGATGCCCCTGATGCCGAGCTGGTTGACGATCTCGTCCAAACAGCTCCAGCGGGTGATCACCGGCACCGTCGAAGAAACCGACCGGACGATCACCTCGCTCGGCTTTGGCTGAGGTCTGAGCCGCCCCGGCCATCACCGGGCGCAACTCGTGCGACCCCGTGTCAGTGCGGGGTCAGCCCACCGTCGGCGATCAGGGCCTGGCCGGTGATGAAGCTGCCGGCGTCGGAGCACAGCAACAACGCCGGGCCGACCATCTCGTCGGGGTCGGCGCCTCGGCGCATGAACGCGGCGTTCTGCATTGATTCGACCGCGTCCGGCGGATTGTTCATCACCATGTCGGTCATCACCGTGCCGGGCGCCAGTGCATTGACACGGATGCCCTTGCCGGCAAACGCGGCTGCCATCGAACGGGTGAGACCCATCAGACCCGCCTTGCCCGCTGAATACATCGCGCCGTTGGGATTGAACAGGAACGCGGCGGCCGAGATGATGTTGAGCACCGCCGCGTTCCCCGAGGCTTCAAGGTGGGGGAGCGCTCGCTCGACCAAGAAGGCGGGGCCGCGGAGGTTGGTGTCGAGCGACTTTGCCCAGCCTTCTTCGGTGAGGTTTCCGAGGGGCAGCGCGAGGGCGTTTGCGGCGCCGTTGACGACGATGTCGATCCGCCCGAACGCGGCGACCGTCTCGTCGACGAGGTTGGCGATCGAGTCGAGATCGCCCATGTGAGTGGGGACGCCGATTGCGTCGACGCCCATCTCGGCGAGATGGGCGACCATTGCCTCGCAGGCGTCGGGCTTGCGACTCGCAACCGCAACGCGGGCCCCGGCTGCTCCGAAGCCTTCCGCGATTGCTTTGCCGATGCCGCGTGTCCCGCCGGTGATGATCGCAGCCCGGTCGGTCAGATCATGCAACGCGTCGAGCTTGTGTCGGTCCATGCCGGCCGACGGTACTGCGCCCGACGCATCGGGTCAGTTCACGCCGCCATCCATGAAGGTGTTCATCTGGGAGGCCTTCTCCTCGGGGGTGAGCTCGGCGTGCTCGTTCTTTCGTGCCGCGTCCTCGGCCCATTCGGCCGAGGCCTCGGCCAACGCGTCTGCTTGCAGGTGTCGCAGCTCAGTACGCAGTTCGTCGCCTCGCTTGCCGAGCTGGAAACGTCGGGCGAAGTCATCGGTGGCGAGCGCAGCAAGCTCCTGGTCGTTCTCGATGATGAGGTCCCAGAGGTCGTCGGCCGTCAGATTTGTCATGGCGCCCAGTGAGCCACAGCTGACCGAAAGCCCGCCGAAACCACGCTCAGTGGCCACCACCATGGGCTTGCGTCTGCGTGAGCTCGGTCACGACAGCGTGGTCATCCTTGCGGCCGGCGCGTTCGTTCCACGCGTCGGCGGCGTCGGCGAGCTCACCGGCGGTTGCGTCATGAAGCTGCGTGCGTAGGGCGTCGATGCGGGACTCGAGCTCGTAGCGGGTGGCGAAATCGTCGCCACCAAGGCGGTCGAGGTCGGTTCGCAACATGGAGATCTCCCGCAACAGCGCCGCGTTGGGATCGTCGGATCGAAGCCGTTCGAGCTCGTCGTTTCGAAGCTGCGCTCGGATCTCGTCGGGCGCCCACTCGTCGCTCATCGCACCAGTATCCCACGCGTCGGCGCCGGTTTCGCTCGATCAGGATCGATGGATGCGGATGCGGCCGCTGCCCTCGACCACTCGGCCGATCACCGAGGCGGTGTGGCCATCGGCAACGAGACCAGCAACGACCGCCGCAGCTGAGTCGGGGGCGACACCGAAGACCAGGCCGCCGCTCGTCTGAGCATCAGCCAAGATCGTGACGTCGAGCTGATCGACCCCGTCGTCGATGTCGAGCCATTCGTCGACCCACGCCAGGTTGCGGCCCGTGCCACCCGGGACGACCCCGTCGGCGGCGAGTTCGGTTGCCCCGACGATGACCGGAACCGCCTCGACATCGATCTCGAGGCCGACGCTGGACTCCTGCGCCATCCGGCCGGCATGACCCAAGAGACCGAACCCGGTCACGTCGGTTGCCCCCGTCGCGCCGGCAGCAACCGCGGCGGCTGCTCCAGCCGCGTTGGTCATGGTCATCGATGCGATCGCGGCTTGCATCGTTGCCGCATCGACCACATCGCGTTTCTGGGCTGTGGTGATGATGCCGATGCCCAACGGCTTGGTGAGGATGAGGGCCTGGCCGGGACGAAGCCCGGTGTTCGTGAGCATCTTGTCCGGATGCACTTCGCCGACGACCGCCATGCCGTACTTGGGTTCCGGATCGTCGACGGTGTGGCCGCCCGCGACGACGAAGCCACACTCGTGCGCGATGTCTTGCCCGCCGAGCAGCACGTCCGCCAGCAGATCGTTCGAGAGTTCCTCGGTGTTCCAACCCACGAGGTTGAGCGCAAGCAGCGGGGTTCCGCCCATCGCATAGACATCGGAGACCGCATTCGCAGCCGCGACCCGTCCCCAGTTGCGGGCATCGTCAACGACCGGGGTGATGAAGTCAGCAGTGACCACGAGGGCGCGTTCGTCGGAGAGGCGGTACACGGCGGCGTCGTCGCCGCTGGCCGCCCCCACGAGGAGGTTCGCAGAATCAGGAGGGGTGAGACGGCGCACGACCTGCGCCAATTCGCCAGGGGCGAGCTTGCAGCCTCAACCAGCGCCGTGGCTGAACTCGGTCAAACGTCGAGTCATCGTGGTTCCCCCTTCCCGGAATCTTGGTGAGCGAACCCTACGTCGTAGGGTTCCCCTATGGTCGATCCTCGCCTGCAAACCCGTGCAACCGAACTCTTCGGTGTTCGATTCCCGATCGTGCAAACCGGGATGGGTTGGGTCGCCGGCGCTTCGCTCGTCAGTGGAACGGCCAACGCCGGTGGACTCGGCATTCTGGCCTCCGCGACCATGACGTTCGACGAGATGGTTGCTGCCATCGACGAGGTTCACGACCGTACCGACCAGCCCTTTGGTGTGAACCTTCGCACCGACGCAGTCGACATCGAACGGCGAGTTGATCATTTGATCGCCGCCGAGGTGAAGGTCGCATCGTTTGCCCAGGCCCCCCGGCCCGACATGGTTGCCAAACTCAAAGAAGCCGGTCTGGTCGTCATGCCGACGGTCGGCGCCCGGCGTCACGCCGAGAAGGTCGCCGAATGGGGCGTCGACGCCGTGCTGTGCCAGGGCGGTGAAGGAGGCGGCCACACCGGGTCGGTCCCCACGTCGCTGCTCTTGCCGCAGGTCATCGACGCCGTCGACATCCCGGTGATCGCGGCCGGCGGATTTCATGACGGCCGCGGGCTCGCCGCCGCGCTCGCGTGGGGCGCCGACGGGATCGCGATGGGCACCCGGTTTTTGCTCACGGCCGACTCGAAGGTGCCCGACGAGATCAAGCAGGCCTACCTCGCCACGCCGGTCACCGGCACGGTCGTCTCGACCGCAATCGACGGCGCCCCCCAGCGGGTGATCCGCACCGACATGGTCGACCAACTCGAGAAGGCCGGTCTCACCCGCCTGCCGAAGGCGGCGATGAACGCCCTCCGCTTCCGCAGCCTCACCGGAACACCCATGCGTGAT
>JBCCYT010000137.1:0-11666 GCA_039188975.1 Actinomycetota bacterium | reverse complement strand
GCGGGATTGCGTGCCGTCGGTAGCCGGGCAGGGCGTTTCGCCGGTGAGACTCGCACCTTCGAACCCGGGATCGACGAGCGACGGCGGCGTCGAGTTCAGATCGAGCGGTTGAACATCGGCGGCGTCGGTTTCGACCGAGTCGGCGTCGATGAAGAACCCGGCGGCCAACGGCAGGATCAGCATCACAGCCAAGAACACCACGCCGACGGTGAGCCAACGCCGTCGCCGACGGTCGGTACGTTCGACCACCTGCTCCTGGCGCGCTTGAGCTTTGGTTGCTTGGACTCGGCGCTTCTTGAGTTCGGCCTTGGAAACCACGATGGCGAACCTATCGGCCGGGGCCACCTGAGCTTGATCACCCTCGGTCCCGAACCTCAATCCTCACCGTCGGCCGCCGACGCTCCAATGGAATGCCCGGCGACTCCGGGGTGGAACCCCGCGACCCGACCCGATCGGAACCGACGCGCCCGTCCGAGGCGGACCTTCGGCGCGTCGTCGAACGCCACGCAGGTGCGGTCTATCGGCTCGCCTTGACCATCGTCCATGACCCCGCCCTGGCCGATGATGTCGTCCAGGAAACGATGCTGAAAGCCTGGCGCAAGGCACCGGTCGATCCGAACCAGGAGATACCGAGGGCCTGGCTGATGAAGGTCGCTCGCAATACGGCGATCTCACTTCTGCGGACGCGGCGCGAAGATCTCCACGGGCCAGACACCCTCCCCGAGACCGAACTGGGGATCGAAACGACCCGAACGGTCGAGGGCCGGGCCCAATTCGACGAGCTTCGAGATGCGATGCGTCATCTCGATGAGGATGCTCGAACGTTGATCGTGTTGAAGGAAGTCGATGGCCTCTCCTACGACGAGATCGCCGAGACGCTCGACCTTCCCCTCCCGACCGTGAAGACCCGACTGTTCCGCGCCCGTCGGGCGCTCAAAGACGCGCTGAAGGAGTGGCGATGAGGCGACACCCATCTCGCCGGCAGCTGCAACGCTGGCTCGAAACCGGAAAGCCGAAGCGGGTGGAAGCCCACGTCGCTGAGTGCGAGATCTGCCAGGCGATCCTGGAGGAACTCAGTCAACTCGACGGCTATGTGGTCGCCGACCTGGAGAGTGCGATTGCCCCACCCGACGATCTGACGCTGCGCACCAACAGCGGCGTCGACGAACGGCTTCGCGATGAAGCCGCGGCTGGCGCCTTCCTCGACCTGTTCACGATTGGTTGGGATGTGGCTCGGTCGGTGCTCGACCCCACCACCACCACGGTCGGTGGTGCCCCTCACGGTGGGGCTGCCGACGCCGATGAAGCCGTTGGAGGAACTCCCTGATGATCGATCCCTGGATTTACGCTGCGGGCGCCGTCATTGTCGGCCTGCTGTCAGGCGTGGTCGGCGCCGCGCTCATCCGCCGCATCATCTTGAACGACCGTCGGGATCGACCAGAGGCACATGATGCTGCCCGCGCGACCGGCACCTTCCTCTTCTTGTTCTTCACATCTGTCGGCGTGATCGTGGCGATCGGGTTCACCAATCCCGAGACGCTCGAACCGATCCCCGCCGAGGTGCTGCGCAAGTCGCCGTTGGTGCTGGCGGCCGGTCTCATTCTCATCGCCGCGCGCGCGATTGCTTTCGCACTCACCGGCATGGTTGCGGCGGCCTTCGCATCGTCGAGCGGTCGAATTCGGGCCCAGGTCGCGGCGGTGGGTCGTGCGGTTGTGTATGTCGTCGCCGCGGTGCTGGCGTTGAGCCAGCTCGGCGTCGAGACGACGATCCTCACGATGATCGTCGGGGCGGTCGCCTTCGGCGGTGCCGCCGCGTTCGCCCTCCTCGTGGGGTTCGGTGGCCGAGAAATGGGCGGCGAGTTGGCCGCCGGTCGCAACCTGCATCGATTGATCCGCATCGGCGATCAGGTTTCGATCGACGATCGGTCAGGCCGAGTCGTTGCCATGCACCCGGCGAGTGTCGAACTGGCACTGTCGGATGGAACGTCGTTGCATCTGGCCAACACCCGGCTCAGCCGGGGCGACCTGATCGTGCATCACCCGCCAACGAACCCCGACGGCAGTTCGGTCTCATAGGAGCGACATTCGACGACGACCGTGCCCAGCCCGGCGTCGGTCGCCTCGCCGGTTTCGAGGTCGAGATCGGTCACGAGGGCAACGTCGTCGACCCGAAGAATGTCGGCTTCGTACGTGATGGCGAGCGGACGGTCGAGCACCGCCTCATAGGTCGTCTCGGCGGTTGCGTCGGCGACCGTAATCCCGAGATACGGCGCCCCGAGGAAGGCCTGAAGGTAGACCTCGATCGCCGCCCCGCTTTCGGTCTCCGCAGTGCCGACGGCGAGAACTTCGCCGGCGCCGGGCGCGAAGCATGTGGCGGTGAGTTCGGCGGTCAAACCGGCTACCTCGACAACACCGACCGCGCTCGGCACCGTGGTGGTCGACGACGGTGACGGGTCGACCGGTGCAGCGGTGACCGGCGTGCTTGCCGATGCGGACGGTGCGCCGGAACCGGACCCACCATCGATGCTGCACGCCGGCGCGGCAGCCATCGCAAGGACGATGACGACGACTAGCCGGTGCATGGCGTCAGAAAACCAGAACGAACCGCCCCGGGCGAGGCGGTTCGTTCTGGTGTGTCTACGTTCCGATCGGGAGTCCAATCCGATAGGTCGAGTCGCTCTGGTGAGAGCGGCCGCTTGGCTGTGTGGGCCAGGTTGGTAGCGGCGTGTGCCTGTACAACGCACGAGAGGGGTCCGAGTCGCGCGATTTCTTTGGAATGAGTCGTTTGGCCCAGAAACGACCGCGTCAGGCTTCGGCGCACGGGTCCTGCTCGGTGACCTGGGGCACCCGACCGGATCGGAACGTCTCGACGACGCCGTCTCGGATCGTGAAGATCACGCGGAACTGGGCGTCCTGATCGTCTTGGGGCACGAAGATCAGATCGACGCTGGAGTCGTCGTTGATGGCGGTTTCGATCTGATCGCCGAAGAGCTCCACGATGCGCTCCTGCGGGGTGCCGACACCAACGCCTGAGCGGGTCGTGATCGGGCCCGATGCGATGTCGACCCGTTCGATCGTGCCGGCGGTGACGACGAAGCTGATGCCCTCGGGGGCGTCGGCCGGGGTGACGCGGTAGCACTCGCCGATTGGACCGCACGGAATCATCGTCGTGCCCGCAGCAGCTTCGGCTTGGCGAACCGTCATGCCGAAGTCGACCTCGCCCAGCCCGACGGTGGACACCGAGTCGTTCGGGCCGAGGGTCGGCGCGATCGTGGTCGTCGTTTCGGGAACTGTCGTGGTGGCGACCGCATCGTCGGTGTCGTCGGTGGTGGCGACGGTGGTCGTCGTGGTTGCGTCGGCCGTGGCGTCATCGGTCGTGGTGGCATCGCCATCGAGGCTGCATGCGACCGGGATCGTGGTCGTTGTCGTAGAGGTGGTGGTCGACGGTGCGGCAACCGTTGTGGTGGTGGCCAGGCTCGTGGTTGTGGTCGTCGCGTCGGTGGCGGTCTCGTCGTCATCGTCGCCGCCGATACTCACGACCAGGAGCGCAGCGGACAGGATCACGATGAGCGTGACGAGCATGATGATGATCGATCGCGGGTTCACGGCGACGATCGTAGGACGCAGCAACGCGTCGGCCGGGTCAGCCCCGGCGTAACCTCACCCGTCGCTGCGTGCAGCAGTAGGTTGGCACAGTGCCCCCGGTGGGACTCGAACCCACGATCTTCGGATTAAAAGTCCGCTGCCGTAACCAGCTTGGCTACGGGGGCGAGGCGATCCTAGTGACCCGGGGGCCAGTCGAGACCCTGGTTATTCGTCTCGGTTCCGTGCCCAGGCGTATGCGAGGTCGGGATCGTCAAAGCGCTCAACCGCGATCTTGCGGCCGGGGAGTTGGTTGCCCACCATCGTTTGGGCCTCGGCCATCAGTGTGATCAGCTCGTCGAAGTCGCGCTTGTCGCCGATGATGGCGAGCCGGAACTCGTCGCGCCGCACCACCATCAGGTTTCGGGCGACGCGGTTGACGTTGTCGACCTGCATTTCGTGTTCGTCCCGGTCCGCGCCGCTGAGCGGCACTGCGTCGCTCAGGTCGATGACCGCCCATAGGGCTGGCGTGCGAAAGAAATACCGCTGCGCTCGCGCCTGAAGCGCGCTGATCTTGTCGACCGTCAACGCTCCGGTGATCCGACCGAGAAAGCCGTCGCCGTCGGGCGTGAAGGACGCCGGTTCCGTCACGGCTGGTGACTCTAGGCGCACAATGCCACCCTGTGCTCATGGACTTCTCGATTCCGGCGGACATCCAGGCCCTGCTCGATGAATGCGACACCTTCATCGATGACGTGATCGCCCCGATCGAAGCGGAAGACGACAACATCCGATTCTTCGATCATCGCCGTGAGGACAGTCGCACCGACTGGGACCGCAACGGGCTCCCCAACGCTGAGTGGGAAGGCCTGCTCGGACGGATGCGCCGAGAAGCCGATGCCGCGGGATTGCTCCGGTACCAACTGCCAGAGCGGTTTGGCGGGCGAGACGGTTCGAACCTGGCGATGGCGATCGTGCGTGAACACCTCGCCCGGCGGGGCCTCGGCCTGCACAACGACCTACAGAACGAATCCTCCATCATCGGCAACTTCCCGACCGTGCTCATGATGGAGCAGTACGGCTCACCCGCGCAGCAGGAGCAGTGGATCCCCAAGATGTTGGCGGGCGAGGCCCGCATCGGGTTCGGACTCACCGAGCCGTTGCATGGCTCCGACGCGACATGGATGGAGACGACCGCGGTCCGCGACGGTGACGAATGGGTCATCAACGGTGAGAAGTACTGGAACACCGGTCTTCACCACGCAACCCACGACTTCATCTTCGCCCGCACCTCGGGCAACCCGGGCGAAGGCCACGGCATCACCTGCTTCATCGTTCCGGTCGACACGCCGGGCTTTGGTGTCGAGGAGTTCATGTGGACGTTCAACATGCCGACCGACCACGCGCACGTGAAGCTCACCGACGTACGAGTCACCAACGACGACATCCTCGGTGAGGAGGGTCGAGGCTTGCAGACCGCACAACTCTTCGTTCACGAGAACCGCATCCGCCAGGCTGCGTCGTCGCTCGGGGCGGGCCTTCACTGCATCGATGTTGCGGTTGACCATGTTTCCAACCGCACCGTGTTCGGCAAGCCACTGGCCGCCAATCAGGCGATTCAGTTTCCGCTCGCCGAGCTGTACACCGATGCCGAGATGATCCGTGCGCTGATCTGGAAGACGGCCTGGGAGATGGACCAGGGCATCGATCATCTCGAAATCACCGACAAGGTCGCGATGTGCAACTACCGCGGGAACCGGTTCTGTTGCGACGCCGCTGATCAGGCCATGCAGGCGTGTGGCGGCTACGGCTACGGACGGAAGTACCCGTTCGAGCACATCTACCGCCACCACCGGCGGTACCGCATCACGGAGGGCACCGAGGAGATCCAGATCCGCAAGGTCGCCGGAAAGCTGTTCGGCTTCGCGGGCCGGGCCAAGACGGGCTGACTGCCTTGCTCGCTCGCCTTCGCGGCGCCGAGAAACTCATCGTCTTGTGTTTCGCCACCTTCTTGGTGATGGCCGGGCAGGGCGTGGTGTCGCCGATCATTCCTCTCTACGCGAAGGACTTCGGCGTCAGCGCCGCGACGGTCGGCCTGACGCTCACGGTGTTCGCTCTGGCTCGTCTGATCGTCAACGTTCCGGCTGGGATCATCGCCGACCGCTTTGGCCGACGCATCCTTCTCGTCGGCGGTCCGACCATGACGTCGGTCGGCATGATCGGGTCGGGACTCGCGGACTCGATCGGCGAGTTGTTGGTCTGGCGCTTCGTTGCGGGCGCCGGGTCGGCCTTCTACATGTCTGGCGCGATGATCTATCTGATCGACATCGCCGCGCCGGATCAGCGCACTCGGTATGTCGCGATCAACCAGTGGGCGTTGACGGTCGGCTTCGCTCTTGGTCCCGGCATCGGCGGTCTCGTCGCCGATCGTTACGGACTCTCAACGCCGTTCTACGTCGTCGGGGTGATGGGAATCGTCACTGCCGTCTACGCCGTCGTTCGGCTTCCCGAGACGAGGGACGAAGCAGTCGCAGAAGACAAGCAGGTTGCGGGCGAAGCGATGAGCACCTGGTCCTTCGTCTTGAGTCGACGGTTTCTGCTGGTTGCGCTGGCCTCGGCCACCATCTTCATGACCAGGGCCGGGACGCGTGCGACGCTCATGCCGTTGCACGCCGACGAAGGGCTCGGCTGGGGCCCGGCGGAGATCGGCCTGGTCTTTACGCTCACCGGCGCGATGACGCTGTTTACGCTGATGCCAGCTGCGTGGGCGGCTGATCACATCAGCCGTCGATTCGTCATTGGCTTCTCCGGCGTCTTTGCTGGCCTCGGCGCACTCCTCGCCGCGGGTGTCGTCACGCCGCTTGGCTTCGTGCTCGGCAACGTCGTGATGAGTTTGGGGACCGGCACCGCCGGTCCGGCACCTGCCGCCTATGTTGCGGAGATTGCGCCTCCCGGAAAGCGAGGAATCGCGGTGGCGCTCTATCGATCCGCGGGCGATATCGGCTTCCTTGCGGCACCCCCATTGCTCGGGCTGCTGGCCGAGGTCACCTCGCTCTCTACCGCTCTTGCGGTCAGTGGCCTGCTGGTTGCGATGGGTGGAGTCGTGTTGGTTGCCGGGTCGCGCCGCGAACCGGCCGCCGGGCGAAGCCAGACGGTTGTCGCGTGAGCGGGCTTCCGGCGTTCGATCGCACCGACCTCGTCGCCGTCGCGCTGCAACCGGGGGTCGGTCTCGGCCTCGCGTGCGGGGACCAGCGATGGGCGACGAGCTGCACCGACCCGGTCCACGTTCTCGGCGAGCTCCATGCGGCGTATGCACCGCGCTGGTTGTGGTGGGGTCGAGACACAACTGATCTGGTCGCCCCCGCCTGGCTCCCGATCGATCGATGTTGGGACATCTGCACCGTGCATCGGTTTCTGAACGGAACATGGAAGGCTCCCCTCGGCGAGGTGTGGGCCGCCCTGCAAGGACTCTCTCTCGAGTCACTTCCGGCGATGGGCCAACTCGACCTCCTCGCCGCAACCATTGATGAGGGTGATCGAAACGACCCGGTCCGACCCGACGGGCACCTTCGGCCCGAGTGGATCAATGGGGGCTATGGCGAGACGCCAGAACGTCTCTCGGCGTGGGCCGGGTTGGCGCTCGAGGCGCATGGCCGCCAACACGAGGTGCTCGCGGCGCTGCCGGACCCAACCCGGGCGGTCGCGTCGGCCCGGTCCGAGTCGGCCGCTGACCTGTTGTGTGCCGAGATGACGATGTCGGGTCTGCCGGTCGACGTGACGGCTGCGGAGCGGCTGATCACCGATGCGGCTGGACCTCGCGCCCGCACCGTTGCCGAAGAGGACGAACGTCGAGCCGAACGCGACGAGCTGGTGTTCGCCGAACTCGAACCTCGCATCGAGGTCAACCTCCGCAATCCGGCCGAGGTCAACAAGATGCTGCGTCGCCAAGGGTTCGATCTTCCCGACACCCGCGCCTGGCGGCTCGAAGCAATGCGCGACTCCGAGCCCCTGATCGATGCCCTCCTCCGGTGGCGAAAGGCCGAGCGGATCGCCACCACCTACGGCTGGCGCTGGCTCGACGAGCACGTCCGCGATGGTCGACTGCGGGGTGGTTGGGCGAGTTCGGATGGGGCCGCGGGCCGCATGACCGCCTCAGCGGGATTGCACAATCTGCCGGCCATGATGCGCCCGGTCGTTGCTGCTGAGCCTGGCTATCGGTTGGTTCGTGCCGACCTTGGACAGATCGAACCCCGCGTGCTTGCCGCCGTGTCCGGCGATGCCGGCATGATTCACGCAACGAACCAGGACGACCTCTACCAGCCGATCGCGAAGGCCCTTCGGGTTGAGCGCGAGATTGCGAAAGTTGCGGTTCTCGGGGCGATGTACGGCGCAACGACCGGCGAGTCAGCGGGTGCGCTTGCGGGACTCGAACGGAGCTATCCGGTCGCCATGGGTGTGCTCGAAGAGGCGGCGGAGGCCGGTCGACTCGGACGCGATGTGTTCACCAGCGGTGGCCGGCGGGTGCGCATGTGGGTCGACCCGTCGACCGAGGGAGATTTGGATCGGGCGATTTCGGTCGCTGCGGCGCGGGGCCGCTATGCCCGCAATGCCATGATCCAAGGTGCCGCCGCGGAGTTCTTCAAGGTGTGGGCGATCACCGTTCGTCGGCGTGCCCGAGCGCTTGGCGCCGAGGTCGTCTTGTGCCTTCACGACGAATTGCTCGTGCATGTGCCCGAGGCACATGCCGACGCGGCGGCGGCCCTTGTCGAAGCCGCGGTGGGCGAAGCCGCGCATTATTGGTCGCCACGAGCCGAGGTTCGGTTCGTGGCCGATGTCAGTGTGGTTCAGCGCTGGTCGGAGGCAAAGTAGCCGGCCCGCCTCGGGGCTTGCCGCACCCATGGGCGTTGCGCATCCCGGTCGACGTGACAGCCGGTGGCGCAGTTGTAGCAACCGTTCGCATTCGGATTGAGGGCTTGCGCGGCCTCGACCGCGCTGGCGCAGGTGTCGTGTTCGCCGAGGTCGATCTGATGCAGCACGTCGGGCAGGTAGGGACAGTCGCTGTCGACGTTGTGGACGTCGTAGTCGCCGTTGCTCAGCGGTTTGCGGCTCAAGCAATACCTGGGCATGCGCGGTTTAGTTCATGCCTGCCATGCGCAATACGTGTTTTGGAACACCGAGTGATCGCCAGGCATCAGCGGTGAGTCCCAGTCGAATCGAATAGCGGACCACGGAGCGAATGAAGGCGTCCTCGATCTCCGGATGCACAATCTGACCGCTCTCCAACTCCTCGAGGTATCGGGTTGTTGCTTCGCGGTCGACGTCGATGACGTAGCTCCGTTCGAATGGACTAGTTCTCAAGGCGGGCTCCTCTCAAGCGTGAGCGAAGCGTCGCCGATCACGGTCCCGGGGCGGTCCCAAGGGAACGCGGGACCAGATTGGGACCGCCACATGGCTTGCTCCATGCATCACACGAACGAAGGAGCAACCCATGAAGAACCTCACCCGCGCCGCCATCGCTGCCGCCGGCATCGCCGCCGCAACGCTTGTCGATCCGCTGATCTTGATCGGCAACGGATCGTGGGTCGGCTGATCCCCTAGTGCGTCAGCCGCAGCGCAAGGTCTTCGACCTCGGGATTGTCAGGAAGGTCGAGTTCGACCGCGGAAGCCCGCGCGAGTGCGATCGCCTGCCGAGCATGCACAAGGTTGTGTTCGTCGTAGGCCAACTGGGCGATCTGACTGAACCAATGCTCGGCGAAGAGATCGATGCGCCGAGCGGTTTCGAGGAGCCATGTGCTCGACGGCCGATCAGCCGGCTGACGAAGAATGAGATCGAACAGACCGGAGGCGGTCGCGGTCACATCAGCGCTGCGGTTGGCGATGAGATCCGAATGGGGCTCGTCGGGCAACAACGGCTCGTACAAATTCAGCGCATCGATCGCGGCCACCACGTCGCCCCCGCAGCGACCGGTTGCTTCGCCGGCAGCCGTAGCGAAGCGGGCGAGATCGGTGTCGACGCCTGGGGCGAGCTGAATCGCCGCAGCAGTCCTAATGATGGCGTCGGCACCGATCACCTCTCGCAGGCGGTTGATGGGATTCTTCAGTCGACGGATCCCGATGTCAGTAGACGGGCAATCGTCCCAGAGTTCGTCGATGGCCTGGTCCAGTGAGATCGTTCCCCCTCGACAGACCAACAATTTGAGCAGTTCTCCGGGGCGCCCGGTCGGTGCAGCGATTGAAACTCCACCAATCGTTATGCCGAAGCCGCCCAGGACCTGCACGGCCACGGCTTCATTGGCGGGTGCAGCCAGGCGGGCGGCGAGGTCGCCCAGACCAAGTGTCTGGGCGACCGCTGTCGCGCTGTCGGCGAGCTCACGGTCGTTCGCGGCGATGGCGATTTCGAGCTGCGCCTGCCAGAGGCGCGTCGCCGGAGTGGTCGAATCGGCCGTCAACTGGTCGTGCAGCGCGCGAGCGTGATCGGTGTCTCCGCTCCGGGCGGCAAGGGTGATCTCGGCGAGCGTGACTTCCAGACGGTTCGTGCCGGGGCACCGCTGGGCCTCATCGAGGCACTCGCTGGCGCCGTTCAGATCTCCGGCGATCGCAAGCGCCTGCGCCAGCTGTGCATGGAAGAGAACTGCGGTCGGATGGGCCTCGGACTCGAGTGTCGTCTTCGCTCGACGGGTCCACTCCGCCAGCGCGGCGCTGTGACCTTGATAGACGCCGTCGAGCACCATCGCTGACGCGATGTGAGGCTCCAACCAGGGAATCCGAACGGTGGCGGCCAGGCTTTCTGCAGTCGGAAGTTCTCGCTGGACAATGTCGGAGCGGCCGGAGAGCGCAGCGACGTGGAGCAGGTAGGTCGTCGTTGCCGCGCGGTCATAGAGCCGATCCCATCCCAGCCGTCGGGCTCGAGTGAGTGCGTCGATGGCCTCTGGGTACCGGCCCAGGTGCAGGAGCGCGATCATGGCGACGGCGCGCAGGAGATGAGACGCCCGGTATGGGTCACCCAGCGCCTGCCATTCACTGGCGGCCGCCTCGAGCAGGCCAATCGACTGTTCGACGTCACCCGGGTTCGACGATTGTGCGGCTCGGATCCCGGCGATCTCTCGCCTCCGGGTGTGGTGCTCTGGCGTGGAGAGCTCGAGCAGGTTTTCGTCTGCGGCGGCGTCGAAGTCGCTCACCATGAGCGCATGACGGATTTGCTCGAGGCGCACGTCGGTCCAACCCGGTGACGCCGGGTTGGCTTTGGTGACGGTCTCATCGATGACCCGCCGTGCCTCGGCGACGTGCCCGATCGTCTCATGGGCTCGAGCGCGCACGATGCCGAGTGCAGCGGTGTTGACCGCGGGTTCGATTGCGTCGAGCACACCGATCAAGTCGTGCGCTTCGACGTCGTCGAGTTGGGGCCGAGTGGCATTGAGGATCAGCTGCTCCGCCGTGGCGAAGCTGCCCGATGCGAGGAGGGTGTGCGCGGCCGGGAGCAGGCCGCCGGATTGGGCGAGGTGGGGAGCGATCCGCTCGGCATCCGATCCGGCGATCTCCCCGCCGAGGTGGCGGCGAAGGATCGGCGGGAGGAAGAGCCACCCGTCGTCGGCTTCGAGGATCGGGACGCCGGCCTCGACGAGCGCTCGGACGGTCCCGGGCTCGGTGACGGCGTCGAACGCGGTGATCGTGAAGCGATCCAGGAGGCCGAATCTGCTCATGGCGTCGGCGAGGGCGGGGTCGAGCGAACCAAGGGTGTCGCGGATCACTCGGTCGACGACAGGATGATGGACAAGTCCGCGGCGCAGGACACCGGGCGCGTCGAGCAGCGATGTTCGAGTTGCTCGACAGTGGGCGGCGATGGCGTCCGCCGCCGCCGGCCAGCCGGCGGTCTGGGCGGTGACCAGCTCCGCAGTTGCCGGGTCGAGGGGCCGCTCGCTGCTGTCGAAGAGCGCTGCGACTTCGGTTTCGGTGAGGGCCAGGTCGAGGGCGCCGAGTTCGAGGCAGCCGAAGGGGGAGAGCACCTCGCGGACCGGTCGGCCGATCACTCGACCGGCGACCACGAGCATGTCGACCTTGGGGTGGTTGGCGAGAAGGGCGATCCG
>JBCCYT010000136.1:0-11688 GCA_039188975.1 Actinomycetota bacterium | reverse complement strand
TAAGGAGAAGGTCGTCAGTTCAATTCTGACAGGGAGCTCGTCGGTTCGACTCGTCGTCTGAACCCTGGCGACGTAGCTCAGTTGGTGAGAGCGCTCGACTCATAATCGAGAGGTCGACAGTTCAAATCTGTCCGTCGCTACTGCACGATTGTGATCCGGTGAGGAGGCCCGAGGTGGGCGAGCAGGGTATGGCGAAGCCGCCCCGCCGGCTTCGGATCGTCACAGATCCGTCACGTAACCCTGGCGGCGCCGCCGAGTCCAAAGCCTCGGACCTGGACATGGCTGCCTTGGTCGAGCGTGCCGCAGATGGCGAACGCGAAGCGTTCGATGAGCTGGTGCGTCTCACCCATCGCGACGCGTTCGGTCTCGCCATCCGGCTCACCGGCAACGAGGAAGACGCACGGGACGTGGTTCAAGACGCCTATCTCCGGGCTTATCGCAGTATCGGGCGGTTCCGGGGCGATGCGCGCTTCAGTACCTGGCTGTACCGAATCGTCGCGAACACGGCGTCGACCCATCTCACGAAACGTTCCCGGCATCGCCATGATGAACTGGTCGACGATGCCGTCTTGATCGATCAACATCCCGAACGCGACCCGGTTGTCGCCGCCGAAACCGCCGACCTGCGGATGCAGCTCGACGACGCGATCCATGATCTCCCCCCTCGGCTTCGCAGTGTGGTGGTCCTGCGTGATGTCTATGACCTGCCTCACGAGGCAATCGCGGAAGAACTCGGGATTTCGGTGAGCGCCGCGAAGGTCCGCCTGCACCGTGCTCGTCGCCGGTTACGCGAGCAGGTTTTCCCGTTGCCCGGCGCCCGTGGCGCTGCTGACGACGTCGAAGGAGCGAACCTCGATGCCATCTGAATCTTCCATGCCGCCGAACCGTGCCGTCCCGAGTCCGCCGGGGATGGCGTGTTGTGGTGTCGTCGCCGACGACCTCGCCGCCACGGGCGATGTTGCGCTGTCGGCCGAGACGAGTCGCCTGGTGCAGCAGTGTTTGCGATGCCAGGCCGAGATTGCGACCTACCGTCGGCTGCGGCGGGCGATGCGCAGTCTGGCGGAATCGCCCCGTCCCGCCGCCCCAGACCTCGAGCAACAGATCCTCGTGGCGCTGGATGCGGTCGATGACCGAACCGGTTCGCGGGTCCCGACCGTGGCTGCCGCAACCCTCGGCGGGCTGGCCGCAGCAGCAGGCGTCATTGCGCTTGCGGCCCGTCGTCGGTCGGGGCTTCGCCTGGCAAGCTGAACCCTGCTTGGGTGAGGGGTCTGCCGGTCGGTAAACGTCAGGCCGGTGGTACCCTCCATGGGCGTTCTCAGGGGCGTGGCTCAATTGGTAGAGCACCGGTCTCCAAAACCGGCGGTTGCAGGTTCGAGTCCTGTCGCCCCTGCATGATGGGATCGTCGCCCGGCGATCTCTTCGACTCTCCAGCCAAGGATCCGCACCATGTCGATGAACCGACAGCAAAAGCGAGCACTCCAGAAGCAAGGCGAAATCGACGCCGACGGCGCCCCGGTTCGCACTCGCAAGGCGCAGTCCGGTGGCGGCGCGCCGCAGGAGCGCACCAGCCCCGGCCAGTTCCTGCGCGAGGTGCGTGGCGAGCTCCGCAAGGTGGCGTGGCCGACTCGTGAGGAGACCGTCAACTACTCGATCGTCGTCTTGCTCACGATCGTCATCGTGGGCGCCATGATCTACGGTCTCGACTGGATGTTCTCGACCTTCATCCTCGAACTGTTCGAAAACGAGTGAAGCTGAAGTTGCTGCATGTCTGACGAAACCATCGACGAGATCAACGACGCCCCGGTCGAAACCGGTGAGGCCCCCACCGACGACGACACCGACGTCGACCGCGCCCCGGTGGGCGCGGGCTTGGCCAACGAGTGGACCGGCGGCGAGGCAGTGGCCGCCACGGCTGATGCCGAGCCCGAGACCGCGCCTGTCGATGACGTGATCGACGAAGACGAGCTGCTGGCCGAGGACGACGACGACGATCGTTATCTCTCGCCCTATGACCGGCCGGGAAAGTGGTTCGTGCTCCACACCCAGTCCGGGTACGAGAAAAAGGTCAAGCAGAATCTCGAGGCTCGCATCGCGTCGATGAACATGGAGAACCGCATTCACGAGGTCGTCATTCCGACCCGCGAGGTTCCCGAGTTCAAGAACGGCAAGAAGGTGATGACCGAGAAGAAGCTCTTCCCGGGGTACCTCCTGTGTCGGACGAACCTCGACGACGACGCCTGGTACGTCATTCGCAACACACCGGGTGTGACCGGCTTCGTGAACCAGGGCGGCAAGCCCTCGCCGATGCGACGCAAGGATGTCGAGAACTTCCTCGGCGTCGAAGCCGACCGCAGACAAGAGCAGACCAAGAAGTCCAAGCCGATGTTCGAATACGACATGGGCGAGACGGTGCGGGTCAAGGAAGGCCCCTTCGCCGACTTCTCGGGCGAGATCATCGAGATCAACGAGGATCAGCTCAAGGTCAAGGTGCTCGTCAACATCTTCGGTCGAGAAACGCCGGTCGAACTCGAGTTCGCCCAGGTCGCTCGCCTCTGAGCGGTTTTCGCCGACGGGCGGTGTCGCCAACATTTCTGCGCGTCACCGGTTGGCGCGCGTGTTCAACCGGCCCAGACTTGTGGGTCCACTGTTTCGATTCGGAACAGACATCTCGCTAGGAAACCATCATGGCCAAGAAGCAGGTTGCTGCTGTCGTCAAGATCCAGATCCCCGCCGGGCAAGCCTCGCCCGCGCCTCCCGTCGGTACCGCCCTTGGTCCCCACGGCGTCGCGATCATGGACTTCTGCAAGGACTACAACGCCAAGACCGAAGACAAGCGCGGGCAGATCGTCCCCGTCGAGATTTCGATCTACGAGGACCGTTCGTTCTCGTTCGTGCTCAAGACGCCGCCGACCCCGTTCCTGATCCGTCAGGCCGCGGGCCTCGAGACCGCCGCCAACGAGCCGGGCCGCGAGGTTGCCGGCACGATCACCAAGGCTCAGGTCGAAGAGATCGCCAACACCAAGATGCCCGACCTCAACGCCATCGACCTCGAAGGCGCCATGTTGCAGGTCGAAGGTACCGCCCGTTCCATGGGCATCAAGGTCGTTTGAGTCGCTGACGGCCCACATCGGTGGGCACCACAAATCGGCTGAGATGCAGCCGCGGCTCCGACCGGATCACCTCGCCGGCGGGTCGTACGAACGAGGGAGCCAACCATGGCGAAGAACAAGCAGTACAACGACAACGCAAAGAAGTACGACCGCGACCGGTTGCACTCCGATGAGGAAGCCATCGCCATCCTCAAGTCGCTCGGCACCAAGAAGTTCGACGAGACCGTCGACATCGTGGTCCGTCTCGGCGTCGATCCTCGCAAGGCTGACCAGATGATCCGGGGCACGGTCGCGCTGCCGTCGGGCACCGGCAAGGACGTCCGCGTCGCCGTGTTCGCCCAGGGCGAAGCGGCAACCGCAGCCCGCGAAGCCGGTGCCGAGTTCGTCGGCGCCGACGATCTCGCGAAGGAGATCGAGGGCGGCATGACCGACTTCGACATCGCGATCGCGACCCCTGACATGATGCCGACGGTCGGCAAGCTCGGTCGAGTGCTCGGCCCTCGCGGTCTCATGCCGAACCCCAAGACCGGCACCGTCACCCCCGACGTCGTCAAGGCGATCGAGGAGTTCAAGGGTGGCATGGTCGAGTACCGCACCGACCGGTTCGCCAACGTGCACGTGCCGATCGGCAAGGTCAGCTTCGCTGAAGCCGACCTGTTGACGAACCTTCGCGCGCTGCTTGGCGAACTCGAACGAGCCAAGCCCGCCGCGGCGAAGGGCAAGTACGTCAAGAAGGTCGTCGTGTCGTCCACCATGGGTCCCGGAGTTCGTATCGAACCCAGCGCCATTGGCGGCGACGAGGCGGTCTGACCGCTTTTCCGCTCGGGCACCTAGCCTGAGAGCAACACCCCGGGCGCGAGCTCCGGGCCACAACACAGTTCTTGCTCACCGAAGACCTCCGGTGCCCTGCAGATGCAGGACCAATGAGCCCCGTCTCTCGTAGACATCGCTCGCCGGACGAGGGAGGCACCTCTGATCCGACATCGTTCGCGGTGTCTGTCCGGGCGTCTACCGATTCGGTGGGCGCCCGTTGTTCATTGTGAACCCAGTGTTCTTTTCATCCTGGGAAGAACCCGATACAGAAACAGAGGAGGTGAGATGGGAGACCCGAGACCAGACAAGGTCACCGTCGTCGACGAGGTTCGCGAGAAGCTCGACGCCGCTGACGGTGCGCTTCTCACCGAATATCGCGGGCTCGACGTTCCGGCGTTGGCCAGCCTCCGCAAGGAACTTCGTGCCGCTGGTGGCGAGTACAAGATCTACAAGAACACCCTCGTGCGCATTGCGGCGCGTGAGCGTGATCTCGATCTTGACGAGCTGCTGACCGGTCCGACGGCGATTGCGTTCGTCGGTGCGAAGGATGATGGCTCCCCGGGGGACGCAGCTGCGGTTGCCAAGGCGCTCAAGGAGTTCGCCAAGGCCAACGACAAGCTCGTGCTCAAGGGTGGCGTCTTGGACGGCAACGTCCTGAGCGCCGATGACATCAAGGCACTCGCTGAACTTCCGTCCCGCGAGGTCCTGCTCAGCCAGATCGCCGGATTGTTGCAAGCCCCGCTTGCAGAGTTCGTCGGCCTGCTCGATGCCGTGCCGCGAGAGTTCTCGTACGCACTGCAGGCCCTCATCGACGAGGGCGGCGCTGGTGAAGCCAGTGCCACCGCCGAAACCGCCGAAGCCGCCGACGATGCGGCCGAGGAAACCGAAACAGAAGAACCGGCTGCTGCCGGCGAAACCAACGACACCGACGGCGAGCCCGACGGTGACAACGATTCCGCCGCAGGCGGCGAAGAAGAGGAGGAGTAGCCATGGCTACGACTGAAGAGATTCTCGATGCGATCGGTTCGATGACCGTCCTCGAGCTGAGCGAACTGAAGAAGGCCTTCGAAGAGCGCTTCGACGTCACCGCTGCGGCCCCGGCCGCGGTCATGGCTGCCCCGATGGCCGGTGGCGATGGTGGCGGCGACGCTGCTGAAGAGAAGACCGAATTCGACGTCGTGCTCACCAGCGCTGGCGACAAGAAGATCCAGGTGATCAAGGAAGTCCGTGGCCTCACCAGCCTCGGTCTGAAGGAAGCCAAGGAGCTCGTCGACAACGCCCCGAAGCCGATCCTCGAGGGTGCCTCGAAGGACGACGCCGAAAAGGCCAAGGAAGCCCTCGAGGCTGCCGGCGGTACCGTCGAACTCCAGTAGTTCGAGGTTCTGCCCCGCACCCCGGTGCGGTTCAACGAACAACGAGAGGCCGGCTCTTCGGAGCCGGCCTCTCCGCGTCCTCACCCTCCCGCGTTCTGGGTACCTCCTCGCCCGCCAGGGCGGGCGAGGAGGTACCCAGAACGGGTGGGGGACGGGATGCCGTAGGGTGCTCGGCGTGAGCGAACCCGACGCCCCCATCTCCCACGTGAACGTCTGGCCGGTCGGTGGTGAACTCGTCGTGACCTGGCGGGGCGGGAGTCCTGCCATCAATGTCTTCGTTTCCGACGATCCGATCGATGCAGGCACCGACGTTCGTGCGCCGGATGCCCTCAACCAGATCACCGTCCCTCGAGGCGAGCGAACCTACGTCCACCTCTTTGAGCCCGAGCATGGCTTCACCGTCACTGCCGAACGGCTCATCGCCATGGATGGTGTGCGCAATTTCCGCGACCTCGGCGGATATCCGACCGCCGACGGTGGGTCGACTCGGTGGGGGAGCGTCTTTCGCAGTGGTCGGTTGGACGAGACGACCGACGCCGATCTCGCTCGCATCGAAGCGCTCGGCATCGACAAGGTCTTCGATCTGCGAACCCACGACGAGGTCGACCGTCAACCGGATCGGCTGCCGGATTCGGTCGAGCACATTCACCTTCCGATGTCGTCGAGCGTCGCGGTGCAAAAGGGTCTGCTCGAACGAATTCTCGACGGCGACGTGACCAGCTACACCAAGGCCGACATGGCCGAGGGGTATCTGCGCATGCTCGACGGATTCCCGGAGTACCTCAACCAGATGGTGACGGCGGTGGCGGACGGCGAGACGATCCTGTTCCACTGCACCGCCGGCAAGGACCGCACCGGCATCACCGCGATGACCCTGCTGGGGCTCGCCGGTGTGGCGGACGGCTACATCCTCGACGACTACGAGATCTCTGCTCAGCATCAGCCTGACGGGGTCGTCGAGTGGTTCACGTCGGCGATTGTCGACGCAGGGCTTGACCCTGACCCGTTCGACCTCCAGGCGATGCTCGGTTCGCCTCGGCCCGTGATGCGGATGACACTCGACGGTGCCCGAGACACATGGGGTACGCCGGAGGGCTACGCCGAGTTCATCGGGCTCGATCCGGCCGTGACGGCCGCAGCGCGTGATTGGCTTCGCTTTCCGCAGCCGTGACAAAGCTGTGACACCGGTCGGGATTGCTTGACCTATCGAACCGAATTCCCTACTCTGCGCGTCTGTTGCGACCTTCGGGTCCCATTCACGACACCGGCAGATTTGTTCGAATCGAACAAAGCCGGTGTTGGCTTGGGTTGCCGGAGAGTTGTATCGGGGGTGCCTGCCCACTAGGTTGGATGGCAACGTGGTCGTCGTCGCGCTCCTTTCTGCCTTTTTCAAGACAGATTCACGCGCCCTGACGGCCGCTTGGTGACCTTTTCCACCCACTCTTTGGGAGTCTCAGTGACTGCACGCGCTGCGCAACGCGAACGGTACTCATTCGGCAACCTCGAGGAAGTCCTTGAACTTCCTGATCTCATCGCCATTCAGCGGGAGAGTTTCCAATGGTTGCTCGACGAAGGTCTGGCTCAGACCTTCCGTGACATCTCTCCGATCAAGGACTTCACCGAGACGTTGCAGCTCGAGCTCGAGTTCGATCCTGACGACGAGGATCTGCGTCCGCCGCCGAAGTTCTCGGTGGAGGAGTGCAAAGAAAAGGACATGACCTACAGCGCGCCGATCTTCGTGCGCGCCCGCTTCATGAACGCCAACACCGGCGAGATCAAGGAGCAGACGGTCTTCATGGGGGACTTCCCGATGATGACCGACAAGGGGACCTTCATCATCAACGGCACCGAGCGGGTGGTCGTGTCTCAGCTCGTGCGGTCGCCGGGCGTCATCTTCCAGCCCGGTGAGCGGTTCCGTCTTCGTAACCTCAGCAAGCACCAGCTCGTCACCGGAACGATCCACCCGTACCGCGGTGAATGGATCGAGATGGACGTCGAGCAAAAGCCGGGTAAGGACGTCACCGCCGGCGCTCGTGTCGCTCGTAAGCGTCGGATCTCGCTGTTCACCTTGCTTCGTGCCCTCGGCTACGACGAGGAAAACGAGCCGGGCTTCCTGCAGCGTTTCGTCGACTACTTCGACTTCCTCGAGGGGCAGTGGGAAAAGGATCGTGAGATCGCCCCGACCCAGGAAGAGGCGCTGCTCGAGATCTACAAGCGGGCCCGTCCGGGCGAGCCGCCGACCGTCGAGTCGGCCCGCGCGTACTTCCGCAACGCGTTCTTCGAGTCTCGCCGCTATGACCTCAGCCGGGTCGGGCGTTACAAGCTCAACCGCAAGCTCGGCCCCGAGTTGCAGTTCCTCGAGACCCAGTTCGGTCTCGATCTCGACAAGCCCGACGCTGATCAGTCGGTGCTGGCGCAGTGCGAGATGCTCGCCGCCACCACCTATCTGCTCAACCTTGCGAAGGGCGAGCCGGGCTACCGCCTCGACGATCAGGACCACTTCGCCAACCGCCGCATCCGCAGCGTTGGCGAGCTGATTCAGAACCAGGTCCGCATCGGCCTCAGCCGCATGGAGCGGGTCGTGCGTGAACGCATGACCACGCAGGATGTCGAGGCCATCACCCCGCAGACCCTGATCAACATCCGCCCGGTCGTGGCGGCGATCAAGGAGTTCTTCGGTACCTCTCAGCTGTCACAGTTCATGGACCAGGTCAACCCGCTGTCGGGTCTGACCCACCGCCGTCGCCTCTCGGCGCTCGGCCCCGGTGGTCTGTCTCGTGAACGGGCCGGCTTCGAAGTGCGAGACGTGCACTTCTCTCACTACGGCCGCATGTGCCCGATCGAGACGCCGGAGGGTCCCAACATCGGTCTGATCGGCGGCCTGGCGAGCTTCGCTCGGGTCAACCCGTTCGGCTTCATCGAGTCGCCGTACCGCGTCGTCAAGAACGGCAAGGTCACCGACGAGATCGTGTACCTGACCGCCGACGAGGAAGAGGAATACGTCGTCGCCCAGGCCAACGCCCCGATCGACGCCAAGGGCAACTTCCTCAACGATCGCGTCCTCGTTCGGCGTTCGCCGCAGGCGGCCAGCCTGCAAGACCTTCGCCTCCAGCTGGAGCAGGAAGTGTTCTTCGGTGCGACCACCGAGATCTCCTCGGTACCGCCCGAGGAAGTCCAGATGATGGACGTCTCGCCGAAGCAGATCATCTCGGTCGCGACGGCGTTGATTCCGTTCCTCGAACACGACGACGCCAACCGGGCGCTGATGGGCGCCAACATGCAGCGCCAGGCCGTGCCGTTGCTGCGGGCCGAAGCGCCCTACATCGGCACTGGCATCGAGGCTCGCTGCGCCAGCGACGCGGCCGACATGTTGCTCGCCGAGGACGACGGCACCGTGCTCGAACTCGACGGTGATCACATCGTCATGGACTACAAGACGCTCGGCCAAAAGACCGTGCGGCTCAAGAAGTTCGCTCGTTCCAACCAGGACTCGTGCATCAACCACAAGATCCGGGTTGCCCAGGGTGACAAGGTCAAGCGAGGCGAGCTCCTCGCCGACGGCCCGTCCACCGACCGTGGCGAGCTGGCCCTCGGCAAGAACCTGCTCGTGGCCTTCATGCCCTGGGAGGGCTACAACTTCGAGGACGCCATCATCCTCTCCGAGCGCCTGGTGAAGGACGACGTGCTCACGTCGATCCACATCAAGGAGCACGAGATCGATGCCCGCGACACCAAGCTCGGCCCTGAAGAGATCACCCGAGACATCCCGAACCTGAGCGAGGAGATCCTCGCCGACCTCGACGAGCGCGGCATCATCCGCGTCGGCGCGGAAGTCGGCCCCGGCGATGTCCTCGTCGGCAAGGTCACCCCGAAGGGCGAGACCGAGCTCACCCCCGAGGAACGCCTGTTGCGGGCCATCTTCGGCGAGAAGGCCCGAGAGGTGCGCGACACTTCGATGAAGGTGCCGCACGGTGAGGTCGGCAAGGTCATCGACGTCAAGGTCTTCAACCGCGACGACGCCCACGAGCTGCCTCCTGGGGTCAACCAGCTGGTGCGGGTCTACGTGGCCCAGAAGCGCAAGATCAGCGTCGGCGACAAGCTCGCCGGTCGCCACGGCAACAAGGGCGTCATCTCCAAGATCCTTCCGGTCGAGGACATGCCGTTCACCGCTGACGGTCAGCCCGTCGACATCATCCTCAACCCGCTCGGTGTGCCGTCTCGCATGAACGTCGGCCAGGTCCTCGAGGCCCACCTCGGCTATGCCGCTCGGTGGGGCTGGGACATCGACGGCGACAAGGTCGGCGACGACCCCGTGCGCGGGACCGAGTCCAAGACTCGGCCCACGACCAAGCCGTCGACGTTCATCGCCACGCCGGTGTTCGACGGCGCCAAGTGGGACGAAAAGGAACTCGCCGGCAACAAGCCGGTGATCGTCGACATTCTCGAGAACCTCAACCCGGAGTCGACCGACGGCGAGACCCGCCTGATCCAGACCGACGGCAAGCAGACGCTCTACAACGGGCGGACCGGCGAGGCCTTCGACAACCCGATCATGACCGGGTTCGTGTACATCTTGAAGCTGTCGCACCTCGTCGACGACAAGATCCACGCCCGTTCGACCGGGCCGTACTCGATGATCACCCAGCAGCCGCTCGGTGGTAAGGCTCAGTTCGGCGGTCAGCGATTCGGCGAGATGGAAGTATGGGCCCTCGAGGCCTACGGCGCCGCCTACCTGCTGCAGGAGCTGCTCACCATCAAGTCCGACGACGTGCTCGGTCGCGTCAAGGTCTACGAAGCCATCGTCAAGGGCGAGAACATCCCCGAGCCCGGCATTCCCGAGTCCTTCAAGGTGCTCATCAAGGAGATGCAGGCGCTGTGCCTCAACGTCGAAGTGCTCAACAACGACGGTCAAGAGATCGAGATGCGTGAGCTCGACGAAGAAACATTCCGCACGGTCGAGGAGTTGGGGATCGACATCTCCCGCCCCGAACGTGGATCTGATGAAGAAGACGCCGCCCGTGCCGCCGCCCGTGCGGCTCGCGGCTGAACCCGGGAAAGCGAAGGAGTAACACCATGCTCGACGTCAACGATTTCTCGAACCTGAAGATCGGTCTCGCTACGGCGGACTCGATCCGTATGTGGTCCAACGGCGAGGTCAAGAAGCCCGAGACCATCAACTACCGCACGCTCAAGCCAGAGAAGGACGGGCTCTTCTGCGAGAAGATCTTCGGTCCGACCAAGGATTGGGAGTGCGCGTGTGGCAAGTACAAGCGGGTGCGGTTCAAGGGCATCATCTGTGAGCGCTGCGGCGTCGAGGTGACCCGCTCCAAGGTCCGGCGCGAGCGCATGGGCCATATCGAGCTGGCCGCCCCGGCCGTGCACATCTGGTACCTGCGGGGCACTCGCTCGTGGCTCGCCTACCTGCTCATGGGCACCGAGCCCAAAGAAGAGCTCAAGGCCAAGCAGCTCGAGAAGGTCATCTACTTCGCCGCCAACCTCGTCATCTCCGTCGACGAAGAGCGCCGTGACGAAGATCTCTCCTCGCTCGAGGCCGAGGTCATCGGCGAGCGCGAAGCGATCGACAAGGACATGGAGCTCGACCTCGCTCGTCGTAACGAAGAGCTCGAGGGCGAACTCGGCGATCTCGAGAAGGACAACGCCAAGGACACCGAGCTGAAGGCGGCTCGTCGCCAGGCCGACAAGGACCTGGCCGAGATCCGTGAGCAGTTCGAGTTCGAGAAGGAAATCCTCGATCGGGCGTGGGACGAGTTCAAGTCCCTACACGGTCGTCAGATCATCGAAGACGAGATGCTGTGGCGTGAGCTGCAGGACCGTTGGGGCGACTACTTCGACGGCGGCATGGGCGCCGATGCGATCGCCCGACTGGTCGAGCACCTCGACTTCGACTCCGAAGAGGCCAAGCTGCGTGAGCAGATCGATCCGCCGGAAGGCCAGAAGGGTCTGAGCGCCCAGCGCAAGCAGAAGGCGATCAAGCGCCTGAAGATCGTCGCCGCGTTCAACCGTCGCGACGAGCACGGCCGTCGCATCAACGACCCGCGCGCCATGATCCTCGACGTCGTCCCGGTGATCCCGCCGGAGCTTCGTCCGATGGTGCAGCTCGACGGTGGCCGCTTCGCGACCTCTGACCTCAACGACCTGTACCGCCGCGTCATCAACCGCAACAACCGCCTGAAGCGGCTGCTCGATCTCGGTGCCCCCGAGATCATCGTGAACAACGAAAAGCGCATGCTCCAGGAGGCGGTCGACGCCCTGTTCGACAACGGCCGTCGTGGTCGTCCGGTCACCGGTCCCGGCAACCGCCCGCTCAAGTCGCTCAGCGACATGCTCAAGGGCAAGCAGGGCCGGTTCCGCCAGAACCTGCTCGGCAAGCG
>JBCCYT010000135.1:0-11835 GCA_039188975.1 Actinomycetota bacterium | reverse complement strand
CAGAACCGGCACTATCGAGCGGCGTGTCGTCGGTCGGGGACCTGGCGAGGTTCGAGCGTGCGCCAAAGCGATAGGTCGAGTGGGCGTTGAGGGACTCGAACCCCCGACCCCCTCCTTGTAAGGGAGGTGCTCTAGCCAGCTGAGCTAAACGCCCGGAGACGGAGAGGGTACCGCTTGCTACCGTCCTCGCCGATGACTTCTCGACCTCACGTTCACACAACCGACGAACGACGCCCGGTCGAGGTCCTGATCTTCACCGTTGATCCAGGCGATGTGGATGACTTTCTGCGCATCGATCACGAGGTATGGACCCTGGGCGAAGCCGACACGCTCGAGCGCCTCGACCTGCCGTTCCTGTCCAAAGAGGTGTGGCTCAACGACAACCGTCCCGGCGAGATCACCATCGTGTTCGTCTGGCCCGACCAGGCCACCTGGGACGCCGTGGGGGCGGTCGACATCCAAACCCGCCTCGCCGCCGACTTCGACCAGCGCTTCGCACGCCCCTACGAGCTGCGTCGCGAGATCCATCTCGAGGAGAACCTCGGCGTCCATCGGTGGAGCCGGTTCGCTCGACCCGAGTAGCGACGGCTCAGCTCACGGCCGGCGCAATCAAACAGAACGGGTGGCCCTCGGGGTCGGCCATCACCACGAGCGGGTCGGCGTCATCGTCGCTGCGATCATCCAGCACCGTTGCCCCGAGCGAAATCGCTCGGTCGACATGACGCCGTTGCGCGGCACGGTCGGTCACGACCAGATCGAGGTGGGCCTGAGCCGGCACGTCGTTGGACGGCCAGGTGGCCCGTGGCAACAGCGGCACCTGCTGCACCGCCAGCTTCGGAGCGCCGTCGGTGCCATCGATCACGATGAACCCCGGATCGTCGTCGGGACCCTGACCGGGCCGGAACGCGAGCCCGAGCAGCGTCGACCAGAACGTTGCCAAACCCCGACTGTCCTCCGCATCCAGACACGGTGCGATCAGTCGTGGGTAGTCATCGCTCATTCGTCGTCGACCGGCTCCTCTTCGGACTCCAGTTCAAACGTCACCTGATCGACAAAACTGTAGGCCCAGTTCTCGCCGGGCTCGGCCGAGCGCATGATCGGATGACCCGTTTCGAGGAAATGGGCACGGGCATGCCGGTTCGGGGAGCTGTCGCAGCAGCCGACGTGCCCACACGTCACACACATCCGCAGATGGACCCAGCGGTCACCCACCTTCTGGCATTCTTCGCACCCCGTGGCGGACGGGCGCACCGCCTGCACCATGTCGAGATACGGATACTCGTCAGGATCAGCAGCGATGTGGGTGACGACGATCGAATCAGGATCGGCGAGACCGTAGACCTCGTCGCCGTCATGTTCGGGAACCGTGCCCAGCGTGCTCTGGGTGACAACCTCGACGACCCGCTCCGGCACGGCGAAGACGCCGAGCAAGTGACCGATCAACGCGTCGATCGTGGCACCCTCGTCCGCCACGACATGGTCGACGAGCCCCTCGGCTTGGAGCTCGGTCGCCTCGTGGTTGGTGCTGACATGGGCGAGCACGAATGCGTTCGGGTTCGTCAGCCGGATGATCGACGCGACGTGATGGGTTCGCTCGACACTGTCGTCGGCGATCACCACCACCCGCGCCTCGGCAACACCGGCTTCCTCGGCGATCACCCGTCGGGTGATGTCGCCCTGGATGACATGACGCCCCGCTTCCTCCGCGGTGCGCCCCATGTCGGGGTCGAGGGTGGTGATCACATAGGGCCGATCGGCGAGCTCGAGCGCCGCCGACAACTGTCTCGCCCGTTCTCCATAGCCGGCAAGTACCACATGGTCATGCAGCTCGGTGTGGGCATGGACCGGCGTGTCGGCGTCGAACACCCGGCGCGGTGCCGCATCGGTCTTTTCGAACCGCGCCGCCACCACATCGGCGAGCCGGATGCCGAACGGGCTCAGCACCATCAAGAACACGGTGACGGCAATGAACGCATCGGCGCCGCCGTCGATCCCGGCGGGCACGAGCCCGACATCTTCGCCCGCTCGTTCGAGCACGAACGAGAACTCACCGACCTGGGCGAGCACGAGTGCCGATGCAAACACGACCGACTTCGGCCGGCCGAGAATCGCCGCAGCCAACGCCGTGGTTGCGAGCTTGATGGCAACCACGGCCGCCGCCAAGCCGATCACCAACGCCAGGTTTTCGACCACGTAGGTGAGGTCGAGCAGCATGCCGACCGACACGAAGAACGTTGCCGAGAACAGGATCTGCAACGGCATGATGTCGCCCAGCGCCTGGGCGGACAGACGGCTTTCGCTCACCATCAGCCCCGCCAGGAACGCACCGAGCGAGATCGACACGTCGGCCAGGCTCGTCAGGTACGCCGTGCCGAAACACAACCCGACGACGGTCAACAAGAAGACTTCTTCCGAACACGTCCGGGCGACCGCATCGAGCACCTTCGGCACGAGCGTGCGGGCCACCACGAGCACCGCCACGATGATGCCCACCGCTTTGCCGATCGCCCAGGCGAGCTCACCGGCACCCGATGCTTCGCCGCCGAGCATCGGCACGACCAGGACCATCGCGACGATCGCCAAATCCTGGAAGATCAGAAACGACACCGACACCCGGCCGGTCGGGGTTGCGGTGGTACGCCGGTCGGCCAGCATCTTCAACACGATCGCCGTCGAACTCAGCGACACGAGCAGACCGGTGAACACCGCGGTCTGCCAGTCTTTGCCGGCCGCGAGCACGATGCCGGTCACGACGAGCGTGCTCGAACCAACCTGGATCGCGCCACCACCGAAGATCAGCGACGCGAGCGAGCGCAACTTGTCGAGACTGAACTCGATCCCGATCGTGAACAGCAACAACACGATGCCGATGTCCGCGGCCTGGTTGACCAGCTCCAGATCATCGACGAGCCCAAGCCCATTGGGGCCGATGACCACACCCGAGGCCAAGAATCCAACGATCGGGACGGTGCCGATCCGAGCCGAGATGTACGCAATGATCGAGCCCGCGACCGCGAGGACGGCGAACACCTCGAACGATGGTGGCGCGGCCGCAGCGAACATCGGCCCAGTCTAGGAAATCGAAGCGTTGGCCAGCGGCCTGTTACCGAGCGTTCACGCTCGGTTGGTTCAACCGACCAGCCACTGGGCGCCGTGGTGCATCGCCAGGAGGTAGAGCACGGTTCCGGTGACCGACGTCCAGGCCGCAATCCAGGCGGGCACCCCGTAGGCGCTGGCGATTCCGATGTAGCGGCCCGACGGACGGAAGAACAGCACGACGCCGGCCATCACCCGGGAGTGACAGATCCAGCGGGCACACCGGTCAGCAAAGCCTGCCGGGGACCACCAACGCTTGGAACGGCAACGAACCCCGAACGCCTCGACCTTGCCCTGTACTCGGCTCCCGAGCACGAAGTACGACGCATCGGCCACCGTCAACCGGAACAGCCCGAGCGCAAGAAACGGCAAAAGCGGAAGGTTCGGTGCGGCAACCGCAAGGAACATCGCCCGCGGCGCCAGGAACATCAGGACGACCGGCGTGGCAAGCAGGGCCGGCGAGGCGATCGTGCCGCCGAAGCCGGCGAGGCTCCACACCCCGATCCAGGCGCCGTGCGCTCCGCTCTGGCGCAGCCAGGAGACCACCTGCATCGGCCCTTCGATCAGGGCTACTGCCGTTATCGATGCTCTCGTGGTCACATCAGCAGAGTCGGCCGAGGTCAGACAGACTTCAGCGCCTCCGGTCGGGCCGAACGTCACCTTTCCAATGGGCCGTTGGACCCGGTTCAGTTGAAATGGCGCGGAAGTCCCGCTCAGGCCGGTTCGACGACCTGACTGATCGAACCGCTCAACGAGACCGCGTACACCTCGCCGTTGGCGTCCTGGAAGAACGACGACACCAGCCCACCAGGAACGTCGACGCCGTAGCTGATCGGACCCCCAAAGGCCTGGTTCCAGCCTCGCAGCTCGGGGGTCAGGTAGTCGGCCCACAGGTACGTGCCGTCGAGTCCGCTGATGTCGTCGCCCCGGTACACGTAGCCGCCGGTCACCGATCGGCCTTCGGGCCCACCGGTCTGATATTCATAGATCGGTCCGACATGGTCGGCGATCTCAGGGTCGCTCGTATCGAAACGGATCGTTCCCTCATAGGTGTTCCAGCCGAGGTTCGCACCGTTCCCGCCGCCGAGGTGCGCCTCGAGCCGGTTGAGTTCCTCTCGAGCGTTTTGACCAACATCGGCAACCCACAGATCGCCGGTGAAGCTGTCGAAGCTGAACTTCCAGGGGTTGCGCACGCCGTGGAGGAAGATCTCGGCTGCCCCTCCCCCGCCGACGAACGGGTTGTCGGACGGAATCGTGTATCCCCCGGAACCGGTCGGCGCGATCCGGATCACCGACCCGAGGATCGTCGACGTGTTCTGCCCGTGCTCGGACGGATCGCCGGCACCACCGCCATCGCCGAAGGTTGCGTACAGGTGGCCGTCGGGCCCAAACGCGATGTTCCCACCGTTGTGATTCGACGCCGGCTGATTCACCTGGATGACCACCCGGGGTGGCCCGCTGGGGACACCGGCGACCAGGTCGTACTCCCAAATGACCGAGTCGCCCAGGTTGTCGGTGAATGACACGTACAGGCGAGCGCCGTCCGGGCTGACCGCAACGCCGAGCAGTCCGCGTTCGCCTCCGCTGCGCACCGAAGCATCGATGTCGAGCACCGTGGTTGCCCCGGCCGCCCAGTTGGGCGCGCCAGCGCCGTCGCCTGGCACCCGCTTCACGACACCGAGTTGTTGAGCGATGTACACCGACCCATCGCTCGGGTGCAGGGCCGCTGCTGTCGGGCTGGAGAGACCGGTCAGCACCGTCGAAAAACCGAGCGTGAGCTCGGTCGGGTCGACGAGGCCCGCCGCACCGATGTTGAGCCGGTACAGGAACGTGACGGCCTGGGCCCGCGTCACGAGACCGTTGGGGCTGAACTCGGTCGGGCTCGTCCCACTCGTGATCTCACGATCGAACAACCAGTCGATCGGTGCGGTGAAGAACGCATTGCGGGCGACGTCACCGAACGGATTCGCCGGCGCGCCAACCGGTTCGTCGACCAGGCGGTACAAGAACGCAGCGAGCTCACCTCGAGTGAGAAAGCCGTCGGGGTCGTACCGATCGGGGCTTCGGCCCTGGGTGTAGCCGTTGTCCCACAACCAATCGACCGCCGCCGCAAAGAACGAACCGTCAGGGACATCGGCGAACGGCGCTGACGAGCCCGCGGCCGGCTCGCACAGCATCCGATGCAAGAACGTTGCGAACTGGGCCCGGGTCACCAACGCATCGGGCGAGAAGTGGGTGTCATCGGTTCCCTGCGTGATGCCGTTGCGAAACGCCCACCCGACCGAGTTCGTGAAGAACTGACCGGGCCCGACATCGACAAACGGCGTCGTCTGCACCGCTTGCTCGATGCACGAGCCCGGTGCGAATTCAGCAGGCAACTCCGCCGACGCGGTGCTCACGGCGACCGGGACGGCAACAACGGTGGTCAGCAGTGCCACCCCCAAGCGACGAAACATGCTCCCGACGGTAGTTCCGCCGCCGCCACTACTCCGTTCGGCTCAGCGAACGAGGACCCGAGTCCCGCCCATCCCGGACTTTCGGATGACGGCCACGACGTCGAGTGCTTCTTGTTCGATCACCGGAGGGTCGTCCGGCGGAAACCACCCCACGCCCTCGAGCTCATAGGTCTTGACCGTCACCGCGTCGACGTCGATGTCGTCGAGCAGCTCGGCCCGAAAGACCGTTTCGATGCGCCGCATCGTCGAATCGAACACGACCCACGGCTCCTCCTCGACCTGGATCCGGAGGCCGAGTTCTTCCATGAACTCACGAACGACCGCCTCGGCCGGCGACTCCCCTCGATCGATGATGCCACCCGGCAACGACCACCCCTTGCGATACACCGGCTTCACCATCAACCAGCGGCCATCGTCGCGTTCCACGATGGCTACCGCACCAGCCGTCCACGCAGGAGCGACCCGCCGAACCACGAACCGGCGACCACCGGACGGCAGCAATCCGAACCCTCGCAAGGCCAGGCGGCGAAGCCGGTTCATCATCGGCTCGGCTCGGCCTGACGGGCCGCAACCAGCGCCTCGAGCACCTCGCGACTCGGTGCCGCGACGGGGGTACGACGGGCAGCGTGATCGACGACTTCCAGCTCGCGGCCAAACGCATCGACCACCTCAACCCCGGCTTCTCGACAGATCAACATCCCGCCCAGATAGTCCCACGACCCGAGCGCCTCGTGGTCGAAATCGACAAACGCATCGAAACGGCCGTCAGCAACCGCGCACAGATCCAGCGCGGCAGCGCCGTAACACCGGAACTGAGCCCAACCCGGATTCGCCGACGGCAACCCGTTGATCGCAACAATCGACTCATCGAGACGCACCGGCTCACGACGAACGAGTGGCGCACCATCCACCCGAGCGCCGCCTCCCGCCACGGCGTCCCATCGCACCCCACTCGCGTGGTCGTGCACCACCGCGGCGCGGGCTCGGCCCGCATCCAACACGCACACGCTCGTTGCGAACCAGGGCAGGGGCCGCGACGCGTTGGTCGAACCATCGAGCGGGTCCACCACCGCAACGAGCGTCGCTGCCTGCGACAGCCCGCTCTCCTCGCTCAAGACCGCAAGACCGGCCTCCTCGAACACCGCCACGGCTGCCGCGTCGGCAGCGAGATCGCTCACATACTGCCCTTCTCGACCCCCCGAGAGCCCCCAGTCGTCATGCTCAGCGAAGGCGGAGACGACCGCGTCGACCGCACGATGCAAGACCTCCAAGACGGTGACGTTGTCCACCGCGGCAGTGAACCACGCAAACGGACAAGATGCTCGCACCCCACCGAACCAACGGTTCGGTGGGGTGCGATCGGTGAGACGCGCGTTGAAGCCCTCCCGATTCGTGGCAGGCTGGAGCCGATGGCCGTCATCGATCTGCAGGGTTTCGTCGCTGATCTCAAAGACCACGTGGGTGAGCACGGCTTCCACGTGCACGACGAACGTCACTTCATCGAGACCTACACCAACCGCCAGACGTGGGAAATCGACCTCCATCCCGACCGGGCCTGCGACGGACCGCTCGACATGCACATCGCCATCGAGGTCGACCCTCGAACCCTCATCGCCTTCGAAGACGAAGTCCTTCGAGTTGGTGACGAAGGCGAACCCAACACCGCAATCACCGTCCCCGTCACGTTCTCGTTCGCGCTCCCGCCGCTGCCCGCCAGCCCCGACCTGCTCGTGTTGGCCACCGACCTGGCATCGATCGGCGGACTTGACCTTCCGCTCGAAGTCAGCGCCGTCGACAGCTACGCCGCGGTCACCGACGCACCCGAACGGGCGATCGCGATGGTGTCACGCGTTCAGATCGCCCTCAGCCGGATCTACCTCGGCCAAGAAGTCCTGTGCAATGAACTCGACCGCTGCGCTCACGTCGCAGAGTTCTTGCTCGACCGAGCCCCCGTGTGGCTCGACGACACCCTCAACTAGCCCTCAGCGCTTCGAGGGCCTCGTCGGCGTGGGCGAGCATGTTGGTCTCACTGCGAATCGCTTTGACGAGTTTGCGGTCGGCGCCGATCACGAACGTCGCCCGCTTCCCCGGCAACGGACCCATCCGCTTCGTGCCGAACTGCTTGTGAACCTCACGGTCAGGATCGCTCAGTAGCGGGAAGCCCAGCCCGTTCTTGTCGTCGAATTCCTTCTGCCGATCCACCGGATCAGCGCTGATTCCCACTCGTGACGCACCGAGTTCAGAGAACTCACTCGCCAGGTCACGGAAATGACAGCTTTCCTTGGTTCAACCAGGGGTCATGGCCTTCGGGTAGAAGAACAGCACGACCGGCCCAGCCTCCACGAGATCGCTCAGCGACACGGACGCGCCGTGCTGGTCGAGCAACTCGAAATCATCGACGATGTCGCCTTCGTTCACAACAGCTCCTGCGAGGGACGGTGACCGCACCCTACCCCGGCCCGCCCCGCTGCGTTACCGTCCCGCCCATGTCCGACGGCTTCGACCACGTCCGCACCATCGCCCTTTCCCTTCCCGAAACCAACGAACGCCTGAGCCACGGCATGCCGACGTTCTTCATCCGAGACAAGAAGACGTTCTGCAACTGTGTCGACAACCATCACGGCGATGGCAACATCGGCCTCTGGGTCGCTGCAGCTCCCGGTGTGCAAGAAGAACTGGTCGCGCAGGAACCGGAGCGCTTCTTCCGACCGCCGTACGTCGGCCATCGCGGCTGGCTCGGCGTGCGCCTCGACGTCGACCCCGACTGGGACGAAGTCACCCAGATCCTCGAGGACGCCTACCGCCACGTCGCGCCCAAGACATTGATTCGACTGCTGGACGAGAGCCGCTGAACGTTCGTCAGAAAGCGCTCGGCACAGCGGCTACGGTCAAAGCGACGTGGCCAAGAGAAAGAGGTTCGGCCATGACCTACCCAGCAACGTTCACACTCGACGCGCCGGAGAAAATCGCCCGGTGGCGACCGCTCGTGCAGTGGATCCTCGCGATTCCGCACTTCATCGTGCTGTACCTGTACGGCATCGTCGCCCAAATCTGCACGATCATCTCGTGGTTTGCCATCATCATCACCGGCAAGATGCCAGCCGGCCTGGCCACCGTCATCGTCGGCTACAGCCGCTACAACACCCGGGTCACGACCTACGCCGGCTACATCCACGCCACCTACCCGCCGTTTGCGTTCCCCAACACGAACGAGGACCCCGGCGACTATCCGGTCGCGGTTTCCTACGAGCCTGCCCTCGATGGACGCAACCGACTCACCGTTCTGCTTCGCATCTTCTGGGTGATTCCCGCGTTGCTCTTCTTCTATGTGGTGTACATCGCAGCGTCGATCGTGTGGTTCCTCGGCTTCTTCGCGATCCTCATCACCGGTCGCTGGCCGGCCGGCATGCTCAACTTCGTCACCGGCTTCATGCGCTACGCCACCCGCTTTGGCGCCTACTTCGGCCTGCTCACCGACGAGTACCCGCCGTTCAACCTCGACTGATCCACAAGCTCCGCTCTACACGCTCGGCGCTCGGGGTGGTCAGAGTTCGCCGTTGACCACGCCGAGCATGAACGCGTACTCCAACGCAACCTCTTCGAGGCGGGCGAAGCGTCCCGACGCACCGCCGTGGCCGGCGTCCATGTTCATCCGCAACAACAGCGGCGAATCGCCCACCTTCGTGTCCCGAAGCTTCGCCACCCACTTCGCCGGTTCCCAATACTGCACCTGGGAATCGTGCAGGCCGGCAAGGGCGAAGAGCGGCGGGTAGTCGACCGCTTTGATGTTGTCGTAGGGCGAGTACGACAGCATGTACTCGTAGAACTGCTGATCGTTCGGGTTGCCCCACTCGTCGTACTCAAACGTCGTCAGCGGGATCGACTCGTCGAGCATGGTCGTGACGACATCGACAAACGCAACGTTTGCGACGATCCCGCCGAACAGGTCGGGCCGCATGTTCGCAACTGCGCCCATCAACAGACCGCCGGCACTGCCGCCGCTCGCAATCAGCTGCGGGGTCGACGTGACGCCCGAGTCGACCAGGTGCTGCCCCACGTCGATGAAGTCCGTGAACGTGTTGCGTTTGTTGAGCAACTTGCCGTCGTCGTACCAGCGTCGGCCGTACTCCTGCCCACCGCGAATGTGAGCCACCGCAAAGATGAAACCGCGATCGAGCAAGCTCAACCGCGCTGACGAAAACGATGGATCCATCGTGATGCCGTACGAGCCGTAGGCGTACAGATGCACCGGCTGCGGCACCGACCGGTCGAGATCCCTGCGGTGCACGATGCTCACCGGCACCGACACGCCGTCGCGAGCAGTCACCAGGATCCGCTCGGCCACATAGTCGTCCCGTTCGAACGAGCCGAGGACCGGCTGTTCCTTGAGAAGCGTCAACGACCGATCGCTGAAGGCAAAGTCGAACACCCGCATCGGCGTGGTCAGCGAGGTGTAACCGAGCCGCACCCTGTCACCGTCGGGATCACCGATCGTGCCGATGCCCGCGGTGTAGACGTCCTCGTCGAACCCGACGCGATACGACTCCTCCGTGTCGTCCCACGGAATGACACGAACGCCAAGCACTGCGTCTCGCCGTTCCTCGACGACGAGCGCCCGGTCGAACAGCGCAAAGTCCTCAACGAAGACGTCGTCAGACGGTGCGACCAGATCGTCGGTCGCTTCCATCGACGTGATCGTGCGCGAATTCGTCACCGCGACGCGGTGGTTCGGCGCCTCGTGATTGCTGCGGATGAAGAATCGGCCGTCGAAATGATCGATCGCGTATTCATGGCCCACCGACCGATCCAGGAACACCTGCGGCGCCGTCGTCGGCTGATCAGCCGCGATCGTGCGAAGCTCGGACGTCTCGGTCTGAAAGCTACCGATGACGATGAAATCCCGCGATCGGGTCGACCACACACTGACGTAGAACTCTTCGTCGGTCTCTTCAAAGACCAAGACATCGTCAGCCGGGTTCTCGCCGAGCTCGTGACGCCACACCTGAAATGGCCGCAACGTCGTCGCATCCTGGCGGACATAGAAGAGCGTGCGATGGTCGTTTGCCCAGACCGCAGCACCCGACGTCCCCTCGATCACATCGTCGTAGTCCTCACCCGTATCGAGGTTGCGGAAGCGAATGTCGTAGATGCGTCGACTCAGCGTGTCTTCGGCAAAGGCCATCGTCGACCGATCCCGCGAGATACCCAGACCACCGAGCGCATAGAACGCATGTCCCTCGGCTCGCTCATTCTCGTCGAGAACGACCTCCTCCGGAGCGTCCATCGTGCCGATGCGGCGACAGTGAATCGCGTACTCGCGGCCTTCCTCGAACCGCTGATAACGCCACACCCCATCCCGGACCTGCGGCACACTTGCGTCGTCTTCCTTGATGCGGCCTCGCATCTCGGCGAACAACGCATCCTTCAAACCGTCGACCGGCGCCAGCACCTCGTCGGTGTAGGCGTTCTCTGCGTGCAGATACTCGAGGATCTCCGGGTCTTCGCGATCGTCGTCGCGAAGCCAGTACCACGGGTCGACCCGTTCATCGCCATGGATCTCCATGTGGTGGGGGCGCTTCGGAGCGATGGGGGCGTCAGGCACGGGGTCTCCTCGACCGTTGTTGCAACACGTGGTGGGCCCGGTGGGAATCGAACCCACGACCGAGCGATTATGAGTCGCCTGCTCTGACCATTGAGCTACGGGCCCAAGCGGACCCTACCGGGGTCTGCACCGGACCACGGACGCGAAACGATCCGCACCGTGGTGCGGATCGTCGCTTGCTCCGGGGGTGGGGCTCGAACCCACGACATTTTGATTAACAGTCAAACGCTCTGCCAGCTGAGCTACCCCGGATCGGACTCGTACTGTACCAAAGCCAGAGCCGACAGCATCCCCATGATCGCTCGATGTGGCGGCGCCGAGGAGTACGTCACGTGGCAGCAGCCGTAGATGTGCTTCGCAGTCCGTCGGGTTGGATCAGCGGGAGCACGATACGGCCGAATGAACTGACCGACAGGAATTCCTGTGACGGAGGACCGAAGCCTCGACTCGTCCGGCGCGAAGAACGCCCGCAACCAACAGCAGAACAGGCGAATGAGGTCGGGATTGGAGTTGGCGAACTTCACATCACGTCCGGCCTTGGCGCCGTCGCCGGCGTACAGGCCGAGGCCGGCCATGAGAAACTCGCGCTCGCTCAGCGTCCCGATGCGTTCGATGCCCTCGACCCGGCAACGCTCGATCTCCGCGAGCTTCGCCCGCTCGAGCTTGTTGGGGCCACGCTTT
>JBCCYT010000134.1:0-11882 GCA_039188975.1 Actinomycetota bacterium | reverse complement strand
TGGCCATCGAACCCACCCGTCGCCCGATGCAAAACGACCCGGTTGTCCCACATCGTCACCATGTCGGGCTCCCACACATGGCGATACACGAACTCGTCTCGGGTCTGCCAGGCATAGACCTCGAGCATGATCTCGAGGAACTGCTCTCGCTCCATGCCTTCGAGCCCGATGATGTAGGCCAGTGAGCTGTAGATCGCCTCATCGCCCGTCTCCGGATGAGTCCGGATCAACGGGTGGGTTTGGGTGGCGTAGGCGTCCTCGCTCACCACGATCTTCATCGCGCGATCGTCGGCGTCATCGTCACCATAGAGCCCGTCGGGCGCGTACCCAGCTCGCGCCGAGTGGATCGCGACCGCGCCATCGATGCGGGCCCGCATGGCCGGCGGCATCGCCCGCAACGCCGCAACCTGGTCGGCATACAGCGTGTCACCGCCCGACGGCGGAATGACCTTCGACGCCAAACACGTCCCGTCCGGCGGATACTCCTGAAACGTCCAGTCGGCGTGCCACGCCTCCGCGAAGATCGAACTCGTCTCATCCGCCGCTCGATGAATCGCCGCGATGTGGTCCGACCCATCGACCGACTCGAAGAACGGATCGTGCCCGAACGGCCCGAAGTACAGCGTGAAACGTTCCTGATCTGCGTCGGAGATCGGCTGATCAGGGAACGACAGCACCCGATGCTGCAGCCACGCCGCCCGAAGCTCCGCAACCGTCATCTCATCGAGCGGGGCCGTGAGATCGACGCCACGCACGAACGCGCCACAAACCTGTCCGCTCGGCGTCACCTCAATCGCCATGACTGCAGTGTGCCCGGCGACCGCCCACCGGCGCCAACCGCTCGCTCGTTGTCGCTCTCGTCGACGCCAACCGCTCGCTCGTTGTCGCTCTCGTCGGCGCCAACCGCTCGCTCGTTGTCGCTCTCGTCGGCGCCAACCGCTCGCTAGTTGTCGCTGTCCGCTGCGTGAGTGCGCAACAACTCGAGGGGCACGATGTCGAGCGCTTTCTCATGGGTCGCCGTCAACCGCACCGGACATGGGTAGCCCGCCTCGGTCGCCTGCAACCATCGAGCGGCACACACGCACCACCCGTCACCCGGCGACAACCCAACAAAGCCGTACTCCGGACGCGGTGTCGACAGATCGTTGCCCGCCGCCTTCGAGTACTCGAGGAACTCCGCGGTCACCGTCGCACACACCGTGTGCGAACCAACATCCTCAGCCGACGTGTTGCAACAACCATCGCGGAAGAAACCGGTGATCGGATCACGACCACACTCCGCCAATTCACCACCGAGCACATTGTGAGCCATGGCGCTATCCAAGCACGTAGCGTTGCGACGATGGACATCCGCCAGGCAACGGTCGCTGATGCCGACGCGATTCGCACGATCTACAACCACGAAGTCGAGAACGGCACCGCCACGTTCGATCTCGTCCCCCGCACCCTCAAGGCACAGCAAGACTGGATCCGCGATCGTGAAGGAGCGCTTGGCGTGATCGTCGCCGAACACGAGGGTCGAGTCGTGGGCTTCGCATCGCTTTCGCCCTACCGCTCCAAACCGGCCTACAACACGACGGTCGAAGACAGCATCTATGTGGACGGTGACGCCCGAGGGCTCGGTGCCGGCAAGGCGCTGTTGCTCGAAATCGTGGCCATGGCCAAGGCTCGCGGATTTCACACGATCATCGCCCACATCTCCGACCCTGAGGGACCGTCCGTCGCATTGCATCGTGCCTGCGGTTTCAGCACCGTCGGCATCCAAAAAGAGGTCGGCCGCAAGTTCGGTCGATGGCTCGACGTCATCGTGATGCAGCGAATGCTGTGACCCGCTGGCAGACGCCAGCGCCAAAACGGAGCAGACCCGGCGCCGAGGCACCGGGTCCGTTCATCCATGGTGGGCCGGGAAGGATTCGAACCTTCGTAGGCGAAGCCGACGGGTTTACAGCCCGTTCCCTTTGGCCGCTCGGGCACCGACCCGTGGACGGCCCGGATCCTATCTGACGAAGCCGCCGGTGCGACCCGGTTACCGGATCGATGGGACCGATGGCACCAGCGCCCGATCCGGCCGAGTACCGACCCGAAGGGCTCGCTGGCCGCCCACGACCGCGACATATTCGGTGATGCGGTCCATCCGAGCATCGTCAAGTTGCACAAAGCGAAGATAGGCAACGCCACGTCCTGCCTCCGACGACGTGCGCATCACGACCGCCGACACGTCGACGGGAAGCGTCAGCCCATTCGGTCGAGGCAACTCGAGCGTCAGCTCGAGCGCCGCTCCGAGCGCGAGCTGACGGGCCGAAACGACATCGAGCCCGAACGGCGAGACGCCAACAACTCGGAGATCCCCTGCCGCCGAGGTGACCTGGAGCTCTTCCGCAGTTCGGTAGCCCTGCCTCATCTGTTGCCGGTTCACTGCGCTTCTCGCATTCGCCACGACAGCCAACAGCCAGGCGGTAAGACCCAGCGTCACCAGCGTCGCGAAGTCGCCGTGCGGTGCGCGAAGGATGCCGGTTCCGAAGACGACAAGGGAGGCCGCCAGGGCGGCATGGAGACCACCGAGGAGCACGGTCCGGATGCGTCGACCCGGTGCGGATCCTGGCTCACGCAGCGGAACCGGGCGCCCCCGAGCCACATCCCATGAGACGAGAACAGACGTCACCAAAACACGAAGATCATTCATCATCCACGGCTGATAGTCAGCCGACCCGTAGGTCAAACGACGAGTCAACGCCGCCATCCCGTACCACCCCGCCCCCATGACCATCACGGTCGTTGCGTCGGCAACCAGCGGGAGCGCCGAGGTGTAGAGCGTGGCGAAGAGCACCATCACCAGGGTGATGCGTTGCCATGCGCGTGCGACGTCGACATCGGCACCTCGCATCGCCCATCGACCCAGTCGCGGCAGCGCGCCGCGATTCGACCGAACATCACGGTGGGCCAGCGCGCCGAGCCGTCGATGCAAATCGCGCGCCCACCGCAGCAGATGCTCGTCGTCGGTGCCAGCCGCCAACCGTCGCCCGGCCACCGTCGAAACGTCCTCCACTCGCCAGCCGGCCCCCCGAAGGCGGACTCCGGTCGCCAGCGTGGTGTCATCTCCCCGTGCCATCCCGTCAACCGAGTCGAGGGCGGCCCGGCGGACCACGGCCAGCTCAGACCACCACGGCAACGCATCAGCCTCACCGAGGCCGCCGATCACGAACTCGTTGCGAACCCAACCCTCGCCGTACCCAAGATGGTCGATCGGCCCCAATGCGTTGGCCTCCTCGATTCGAGGAAGCGCGACGGCAACCGACGAGTCGAGGAACGAGTCGAGCGATGCGCTCAAGACATCGGGCATCACCACCACATCAGCGGGCACGATCAACGTGAACGGCGCGCCGCAGAGGCTGATCGCGGTGTCCAAGAGCGCGCCCCGATCGGCCTCCAAGACGCCGGCGAAACGGGGCACATCGAGCCGCTGGCACAGCCGAGCGACAGCTGGTCGGTCATGCACATCGACCACGCACAAACTCTCGCGGCCTTCAACCAGCGAGGCTGCGAGGACCGCCGCACGCACATCGGCGGGGGATTCATCGCCGACGACGACGAGCACATCAGCGGGAAGCGTCGCGTGGCGATCAACATGGCGCATCGCGGGCCGAGGAGCCCGAACCAGCGCGCCCTCGAGCGCAAAGCGAAACACGCCAAACGCCTCCGCCCCAAGCAAGAGCACGAACAGCACCGGCTCCGCACCAGCACCGGTCATCGTGATGCGGTACCCGAGATACAGGAGACCCAACAAGGTGACGGCGCGACGCAGAATCGTCATGGTGTGCACGTCGGCATCGCCGCTCCGGGCATGAGCCTGTGAGCCCGCCAGTGTTCGATCCACTCCGGTCTTGAACGCCGTGAACCCGCGCCGATACTGCGGTCCATGCTGCGCAAAGCGCTCTCGAAAAAGGACCGGCCTGCGAACGACACGCCTGACTCCCCATCGAGCGCGCCCGAAGCGGTGGCGGACCCCGAGCCGTCGGCGTCGCCGTTTCGTCCGCCAGAGCCCACGCCACCAGCCGGCACCGAGGTCGTCTACTTCGTCGAAGAAACAAACGGCGACGACGAACTCGACTCATTCGCGCATGAGGTCACAGCTGAGTCGGCAACCGAAACCCAATCGGCCACCGATGCCGACGCCGCGGACCTCGGGTCGACCGAAGCCAACTCCACACTGACCTGGCTGACGCTCGACGAGATCTCCGCCACTCCGACGGCCCCAGCTCCCGAACCGTCGACCCCGGCACCCTCGACCCGTATCGACACCTCACCTTCGCCCTCAACTGCGAACTTCATGGCACTCGATGACATGGCGGACACCAACCCACGTCCCGAACCCGCGATCGTAGATGTCGAACCGGAACCCGAGATCGTCCACGTCGAACCCGAACCCGAACCGGAACCCGAGATCGTCGACGTCGAACCCGAACCCGAGCCGGAACCCGAGATCGTCCACGTCGAACCCGAACCCGAGCCGGAACCTGTCATGGTCGAGGCGGTCGAGGTGCTTCCCCTGCCTGAGCCGGTCGACGCTGCGTTGATTCCGGCCGAACCGGTCGTCGAGGCGGCCGCGTTTGAGGTGGAGCGGACCGCAACTGAGGGTGATGACCTCGCTGCGACACCAGTCGAGCCAGTGCTGCAGCCGGGTCCCGCCGCCCCTCCGCCAATCGTGATCCCGGCACCGTCAGCCCCTGAACCCGACGGGCCCACCAATCTCTTCCTGCAGGAACCCCACGAACCGATTCCGGAGCTGCCGCCTGAGCCAGACCCGATCGAAGCGTCCGTGCCGGTGATCGACGAGTTGCCAAGCTTCGGTGCGCTGCCCACGTTCGAAGACATGCCGATCCCGACGGTCACAACGGCGACGCCTGACAACCCCTTCGCGCAGCCGCCGTCGGTTCATCCCCCACAACCCGAGCCTCGGCCGGTAGCGGCTGCGCAGCCGACACCCGAGCCAACGATTGCGCCGACCATCCCGGCGCCGGATCTCAGTGGCCCGGAATTCACATTCGAGATGCCCGCCCCTGACATGCGGGTTTCGCCGGCTGGCGCCGCCACCCAGATCGCCGACTTGCTTCGGGCCGCTCATGACACCGCAGTCCGGCTTCGCAGTCATGCCGAAGTCGAGATCCAGCGTTCGGTGGACGCGGCGCGGGCTGAGGTGCAGGCCCACAAGCAGAACCAGATGCGGGTCCTCGACGCAGAACAAGCGGCGGCAGAACAGATCCACGCCGAGATCGTGCACAACGCCCGCCTTGCGGCAACCGACATCCGCTCCCGCGCTGAGGAACAAGCAGCCGAGATCCGCGCGGCGGCCGATGCGGTGCTCGCGCAAGCCGCTGCGCACGCACATGCAGCGAAGGCGTTGGTTGCGCACAACCTGGCCGAGATCGAGGCGGCGAAGGAAGAGACCGCGACCCGCGGTCACGAGTTGATCAACGCCAGCGAGCGGGTCGTGCTCACGATCCAGGACCTCGACGACAATCTCTCAGAACGGCTCGTGCACACCGATCGCATGATCGAAATGGCGCAACGAGCGATCGCCTCCGCTCCCACCTGAGACGCCGACATGGCAGTCGCCGGCTCGGCAGCCGTCTCGAGCGAGGCGTAGTAGCTTCAGCGCATGCCGACATTCGACGTGGTTTCAGAAGTTGACATGCAAGAGGTCCGCAATGCGGTCGACCAGGCATCTCGCGAGGTCGCTCAGCGTTTCGACTTCAAGAACACGGACAGCTCAGTCGAGCTCGGCGACGAGGAGATCAAACTCGCATCGGCGAGCGAAGACCGGCTTGCCGCTTTGCGGGTCGTGCTGGAAGAGAAGTTCGCGAAGCGAAAGATCTCGATGAAGGTGCTCGATTACGGCACCGTCGAACCGGCGTCCGGCGCCGCAGTTCGCCAGACCGCCAAGCTGCAGGCTGGGATCAACTCAGAGAAAGCTCGCGAACTCAACAAGTTCATCAAGGGGCTCGGGTTGAAGGGTGTGCAGTCGTCAACTCAGGGAGAACAGCTGCGGGTGAGCGGCAAGAAGCGAGACGATCTTCAGGCCGCGATCGCTGCGTTGAAGGAAGCGGATTTCGGTATCCCGTTGCAGTTCAACAACTTCCGGGATTGACCGAGGGCCACCGCTCGCTTCCGAGCGAACCCGTCGAGCGTCAGCCGAGCGCCCCGGTGGAGAACGGGATGGCCCAGGCCATCAGCGCGACCCAGGCAAGCATCACTGAGACGGTGACCCAGCGGGGGAACACCTCGTCGTTCGCTGCTCGGCGGTGTCCGACGAAGCCGGATTCGGGATGTTCGATCGGTTGCGTCATCGCTGCCTCCTTGCCCCGCGTGTTACGAACGTAACACGTCCGCAACACATGTCCAGTTCAGGACCGCTTTGTGACCGTGCGTGGTCAGACTGGTAAACGAGGTTTACCTTACAGTGCGAGGCTCCGCAACCGAGCGACACGATCGGCTGTCGGCGGGTGGGTGCTGAACATCTTCGCCATTCCGCCGCCGCTGCGACCCCGGGCCTGGGCACTCAGCGGGTTGATGATGTAACTGCTCGCCTGGTTGGGATCAACATCGACCGGGATCTGATTGGCGTAGTTCTCGAGCCGTTCCAGCGCCTGAGCCAGAGGCTCGCCGGTGCCGAGCAGCTTCGCCGCCGATTCGTCGGCTTGGAACTCTCGACTACGGCTCACCGCCGCTTGGATGAGGGCGGCCGCGACCGGGGCGAGGACGGCAAACGCCAACTCTCCGATCGGGTTTCGGTCGCGGTTGCCGCCGGTGAAGATCGCGCCCCACATCGCCATACGAGCAGCGAAGGTGATGCCCATCCCGATGGCTGCGGCGACGGATCCGATGAGGATGTCGCGGTTGCGAATGTGCGCGAGTTCATGCGCAAGCACGCCGCGGACCTGATCCCAGTTCATCGCCTGAAGCAGGCCTTGCGTCACCGCGACCGCTGCGTTGTTGGGGTTGCGGCCGGTCGCGAAGGCGTTGGGCTGCGGGTTGGGCGAGACATAGAGGCGGGGCATCGGCATGTTTGCCTTCGCCGTCAGCTCCTCCATGATCTCGTAGTACTGCGGCATCTGGTCACGCGTGACGGGTACAGCTTTCGCGGAGGCAATGGCGAGCTTGTCGCTGAACCAGTACGAGCCGCCGACCATGACGAGGCCGAGGAAGAGGCCGATGACGAGGCCACCGGAACCGCCCAGCACACCGCCGGCGACAATGATGAGGCCGCCCATGGCTGCGAGCAGCGTGAACGTCTTTGCAGTGTTGACCATGATGGTTTTGTGCGAGAGGGGTAGGGGGAAGGGGCAGAACCTCTCGTTGGTACCCAACGCTACGGATCGTCGCGAAATTCCGTGTCAAGGGCGATGCGCTAGAGCGGTTCGATCACTGTCTTGCGGCGGTGTTCGAAGATGATCGAGGTGGTTTCGTCGACAACGCCATCGATGCTTGCGATCTCGGCGACGACGACGTCACGCAGGTGATCGCTGTCTCGCACTGCGACCTGCACGAGCACATCGTCGCCGCCGCTCACGAGGAAGACCGCAATGGTCTCCGGCAATGACCAAAGGCGTTCCATGATTCGCTCGACGACCGGCTCGCTCTTCGGGCTGACCCGCACCGACACGAACGCCTGAAGTCGTCGCCCCATCGCTCGAAGACTGACTTCGGCCCGATACCCGGTGATCACCCCGCGGCGTTCGAGCTCGCGCGTTCGATCGAGCGTCGTCGATGCCGCAAGGCCAACCGCTTGTGCAAGCGCCCGATTCGTCTGCCGCGCATCTGACTGAAGGGCGGCGACGATCTCCGTCTCATTTAGTGAGAGTGAATGCTCAGACATGATTTCTCCGATGAAAATTCGGTTGTGTTGAGAATAGCTGTGACAAGTGCGACTCTCGATCCATGGCTGCCATCGATTATGCGCTGACCGATCGCTACCTGAAAGACGACGGGCGGGTCTTCCTCACCGGCGTCCAGGCCCTCGCCCGGATCCCGGTCGAGCAGCTGCGGGCCGATCGTCGCAACGGCCTGCACACCGCTGCATTCGTCTCGGGGTACCCGGGTTCGCCACTCGGCGGCTTCGATCAGGAAGCAGCTCGGGCTGCGAAGCTCGCACCCGAGCTGCCGATCGTGTGCGAACCCGGCGTCAACGAAGAACTCGGTGCGACTGCCGTCATGGGCAGCCAACTGGCCTCCACCCAACCGGACTTCCGATACGACGGTGTGCTCGGTCTCTGGTACGGCAAAGCCCCGGGACTCGATCGCGCCGGCGACGCCCTCCGCCACGCCGCCTTCGCCGGCACGTCTCGACACGGCGGTGCGATCGCGTTGGTCGGCGACGATCCCGCCGCCAAGTCCTCGACCCTGCCGTCGTCGTCGGATGCCACCATCTACGACCTCCACATGCCGTTGCTCTACCCCGGCGACGTGCAAGAGACCATCGAGCTCGCCCGACATGCCGTCGCCCTCAGCCGCATGACCGGCACCTGGACCGCAATGAAGATCGTGGCAGCCGTCGCCGACGGCTCGGGCACCGTCGACCTCAACGCCAACGGAGCTGGGATCATCACGCCCGACCTGTCGATCCCCGGCGATCCGTCCGGCCTGATCTACGAACCGACCCCCAACGGACATCTCCTCACCCCCAACACCCTCGAACTCGAACGAGACTTCCGGGACATCCGACTGATCCTCGCCCAGCGTTATGCGTCGGCGAACAAGCTCAACCACACAACCGCTGATCCCACCGACGCATGGATCGGGCTGGTCGCTTCGGGGTACACCTACCACGAGCTGCTCGAGGCCCTTCGACGACTCGGCCTCGGTTCGCTTTCCGCGATCGAAGCGGCCGGCATCCGCATCCTCCAGATGCAGATGCCGCTGTCGATCGACCCCGACAACATCCGACGCTTTGCCCGCGGTCTCGATGAGATCGTGGTCGTCGAGGAGAAGAACCCGACCCTCGAATGGCTCATCAAGGATGCGCTGTACGGCGGACCCAACCAGCCCCGAGTGGTCGGTAAGCGGCACGAAGACGGCCGCACGCTGATGCGAGACCATGGGATCTTGGATGCCGCGGCGATGGTCGACGGTCTTCGCGAGCGACTCGCGCCGCGCCTCGCAGACCGCTTGGCGCCGATCGAACGACCGAAGCGTGAGCGCATGCTCATCCCGCTCAACGTCGACCGGTCGCCGTATTTCTGCTCCGGCTGCCCCCACAACCGCAGCACCAAGGTGCCTGACGATGCACTTGTCGGAGCCGGCATCGGCTGCCACACGATGGTGCTGTTGATGGATGAGGACAAGGTCGGCGAATCGGCCGGGCTCACCGCGATGGGCGGCGAGGGCGCGCAGTTCATCGGCATGGCGCCGTTCATCGAACGTGACCACTTCACCCAGAATCTGGGCGACGGCACCTTCTTCCACTCCGGTCAACTCGCCATTCAGGCATCGATCGCGGCCGGTATGAACACCACCTACAAGCTGCTCTACAACGGCACCGTCGCAATGACCGGCGGCCAAGACGCCGTTGGCCAGATGGGCGTTCCGGAGATCGCCACCGCACTCCTCGCTCACGGGGTACGTGAAGTCCTCGTCACGACCGAAGATCTCGCCCGCTACAACCGGGTGGACCTGCCCGCTGGTCCGAATGGCCCGACGAAGGTGTGGGACCGGGCCCGAATCGTCGAAGCCCAACAGCACCTGGCCACCGTGCCCGGCGTGACCGTGCTGATTCACGATCAAGCGTGCGCGGCACAGGCTCGACGCCTCCGGAAGCGAGGGGTGATCGAGACCCCGCTGAAGCGGGTGGCCATCAACCACCGCATCTGCGAGGCGTGCGGCGACTGCGGCGAGGTGTCGAACTGTCTGTCGGTCCAACCGATCGACACACCGCTCGGTATCAAGACGACGATCGATCAAACCAGCTGCAATGTCGACTATTCGTGCCTCGAAGGTGATTGCCCGAGCTTCGTCGAGGTCATCCCCGAGGCGGAGGCCATCACGAAGCGCCATGGCGGCTCATCCCCAGCGGCGGACCTTCCCGATCCCGAGTTGATCGTTCCCGCCGACTCCTTCGATCTCCGCATGGTCGGCATCGGCGGCACCGGTGTGGTCACCGTTGCCCAGGTGATCGCCACCGCGGCCATGTTGGACGACCTTCACGTCCGGGGCCTCGACCAGACCGGCCTCAGCCAAAAGGCCGGACGGGTCACCGGCGACCTGCGCATCACCGCTGACGAACCGGCGCCGTCGAACCTGATCGGCGAGGAGGGTGCCGATGTCGTGCTCGCCTTCGATCTCCTCGCCGCCGTTGGGCCGACCACCCTGGCGGCAGGCGATCCGACCCGGACGGTGCTGATCGGCTCGGTGAGCGAAACCCCGACCGGATCGATGGTCGGCCGCCCCGATCGCAGCTACCCCGAACTCGACGATCTCCGCAGCCGAATCGCCACCTCGACCCTGGCGGGACGGAACCGCTACACCGACGCGGCGGCCCTCACCGAACAGCTCCTCGGTTCAACCGCAGGAGCAAACATCTTCCTGCTCGGCTTCGCCTATCAGCATGGATGTCTCCCCATCGCAGGGACCGCAATCGAGGAGGCGATTCGTCTCAACGGAGTGGCCGTCGACGCCAACCTCGCAGCCTTCACAGCGGGGCGAGCCGAAGCCGTCTCCCCCGGGACAGGTGCGGCGCGAGCGGATGGTCCGGAGGTCCACGTCCCGGAGCTCCCGACCCCGCTCGCGTCGCGGGCCCTTCCGCTCGGTGACGCGGTCGCCCTGCGAGCAGCCGATCTGCTCGGCTACCAGAACCGGGCGTACGTGCGCCGTTACCTCGATCTCGTCGAACGGGCGGCAGCCGTCGGCGACGAGACATTCACCGACGCGGTGGCGCTCAGCCATCACCAGCTCCTCGCCTACAAAGACGAGTACGAAGTGGCTCGGCTGCTCACCGGCCCCGAGGCGCAGGCCACGATCGACGCCGTTGGTGGCGATGGTGCCAAGGCGAGCTGGAAGCTGCACCCGCCGGTGTTCAAGTCGTTTGGCCTGAACCGCAAGATCGCGATCCGCACCACGGTCGGTTCACCGGTGATGTGGCTGCTCGCCCGCGGCAAGCGGCTGCGTGGCACTCGCCTCGACCCGTTCGGCTACGCCGAGATTCGCAAGGTCGAGCGTGAGCTCATCGAGCTGTTCGAATCGTCGATCGACGCGGTGCTCGCTCGCCTCGCCGACGGCTCGATGACGATCGACGAAGCCACCCGCGTCGCCGCGCTACCGCAAGCCGTTCGCGGCTACGAAGACCGCAAGCTCGAACGGGCAGCCACCTACCGCTCCGAGCTCGGGGCAGCACTTCCGGATCTGGGTTGAGTTGTTCCCGCTCTGCGGGACTTCGTCGACCCAGATTGGGAATCGACGGTCAGCCCCGATGAGGGAATGCAGTAGCCGACTTCGGCGAAGCGGGCCCGGAAGGCGGCGACGTCGGTATGAATCGATGTCGGGTCGTCAGCTCGCAGCGCTCGGGCGATGAGCGACGCAAGGTCGCCCATGTCGTCGGCGGCCGCACCCCAGCGGACGATCTCGTTCGTGCCGACCCGCACACCATCGTCGGGCCCGGTCGGCAGGCCGATCGCTGACGACAGCAGGTTGCCGGCCCGAAGTCGATGGGCCGTTGCCATCCCGCCGCCGAGCGACGAAGCATCGAGGGCGAACGCGTGCGAGCGGGTCGCCACACCGCCAGGCCGAAAGACGGCGACCTTCTCGGCGGTGAGCGCATCGGCAAGCGATGCTGCCGAGGCAACCATCTGAGCGGCGTACGCCTCGCCATGCGAGAGCCAGTCGTTGAGGGTGTA
>JBCCYT010000133.1:0-11955 GCA_039188975.1 Actinomycetota bacterium | reverse complement strand
GAGGGGTCTCGGAGATTTCGTCACTCGCGAGACCAGCGCCGTCGGGCGCGGTCGACGCATCGTCCATGGCACACGATGTCATGGCTCCCAACGACACAGCCAGGGTGACCGCCAACAACGCAACGGGTGAGCGCACGCCCGTAGTGTCGCGCCTTCCCCCGAGATCCTCAGGTCAGTGAGCACGGATCGGTCGAGCAGAGCGCCGCCGAGCCGACCGGTGAGTCTCCCGTGATCCGGCGGCCTCGAACGCCGCTCGACAAATCGACCTGGTCGCCGAGCGCCGCTCGGGGACGACGCAGCGTCGTCACGACCGTCGTGGTCGGTGCCGGATCCGGGCTCGGCGTCGGGGCAAGGGTCGTGGTCGGCGACGGGATCGGCGGGGCGGGCGACGGAGAAACGGTCGTGGTGGGCGAGGGTGTCGGCGACGGGGACACGGTGGTCGTCGGCGCTGGGCTTGGACTCGGCGACGGCGACGCGGTGGTGGTCGGCGACGAAGTCGGCGTGTCGGGCGACGGAGAAACGGTCGTGGAAGGCGAGGGCGTGGGCGTCTCCGGCGACGGCTCTGGCGCTGCCTGGGTGTCATCGATGAAGGTGTACGCCGACGGCACTGTGAGCACGGCGCTGGAACCCGGCGGCACGAGCGCGATGTCGACGACGCCCGCACTCCCGCGGACCGGTGTGAGCACATCGATCGTGTACGGGCTTGTCGCCACGACGACGCCGGGCTGTTCGCCAAACCACACGTACGCCGCTTCGGGGAAGGTCCCGTTGAGCCGAACGAGGTGCATCGTGTCGACCGGCCCCTGGGCGGGAAGCACACCGCTGACCGACCAGTCGCCCGCCGTCACCGGTGGCGTCGTCACCGTCGGATCCTGGGGGTTGGTCGTGGTCGGCGGCTGCGAGCCAGTTGGCGGCGTGGTGGTCGCCGGCGGGGCGATCGTCGAGGTCGGTGGTGGCGTGGGCTGGTCGGGCGGCGCTTGCGTCGTGGTTGGCGCCGCGACCGGTGCGCTGGTGGTCGGCGATGGGGTCGGCGTGGGCTCCGGGTCCGGCCCCGGGCTCTGCGTCGTGGTCGGTGACGGCGACGGCGACGGCGTCGGGCTGGGTCCCGGCGAGGGCCCGGCCGTGGTGGTCGGCGACGGGTTCGCGGTGGGCGGAAGGGTCGTCGGCGTCGGGGCCAACGTCGTGGGGGTGGGGGCCAGCGTGGTCGGCGTCGGTGTCGGATCCGGTCCGCTGGTCGGTGTGGTGGTCGTCGTCACCGGCGCCGTTCCGTCCGCGACGTCGAACGCGGCGACGAATGCGTCGCCGAGACGCTGGGTGGGGTCGGCGTCGGCGACCGGTTCGAGCACGAGGGCGTAACGTCCCTGGGGCAGTAACAGGCTCAGGTCGACCGTCCCGGTCCCTGCGAGCGCAAGATCGACCGCACCGGCATCATCGGTGGCGCTCCACGTTCCGTCGATCTGGACTTCGTGCCCAATCACGACATAGTCGCCGTCGCTCTCCCTGGCGATGAGCGTGGCGTTCCACGAGAACGCCTCGTCGTACTCGTCGGTGGGCACGACGATGTCAAGGGATGCGTCGACCGGTTCGGTGTCGACGGCGCCGGCCAGGCCCGAAACCGAGACGGCGACCTCGTCAAAGCCAACGTCGGGAGTCGTCCCACCGATCAGGTTGCCGGCATTGACCCGGACGCCGTCGGGCACACGACCGACATAGGCATCGTGACGGTCTGCCGTCGACCGGAGGAGGTCGCGTACCTGAGCGGCCGAGAGGCCGGGGTTGGCGTCGAGCGCGAGCGCAGCCACCCCTGCCGTGACCGGCGAAGCCTGGGAGGTCCCCGACATGAAGCCGTAGCTTCCCGGGATCGTGGACAAGATGACGTGGCCGGGTGCCGCAACGTCGATCACCGAGCCGTAGTTGCTGAACGACGCCAACGTTTCGTTCGGCGCAGTGGCGGCGACCGTGACCATGTAGGGGAAGTCATACGACGCAGGCCATGCGGTGTTTCCCCCGTCGAGGTTGGTCGCATCGTTGCCGGCGGCCACGACGATCAGTGCACCGCGCTCTCCGGCGTAGACGATTGCCGACTCCAGGGTTGCCATCCACGAACGGGGCGTGCCTGGCGATGTCCCGAGCGACATGTTGATGATGTCGGCGCCGTTGTCGGCGGCGTAGCGCACCGCCCGGGCGATCGCGCTCGTCGAGATCTGCGGATCGCCGCCGGTCACGATGCCGACGTTGAGGTCCATGATTTGCGCGTCCGGCGCAACCCCGGCGATACCGACGCTGTTTCCGCGCTCGGCCGCCACAATCCCGGCCACGTGCGTGCCATGGGCATGCGCGCCCGAGTTCCACGGCGTGTTGTCGTCGTAGGCGAAATCCCAGCCGTGACAGTCGTCGACGAACCCGTTGGCGTCATCATCGATGCCGTTGCCGCACACCTCGTCGGGGTTGATCCACCGGTTTGCGGCGAGGTCCGGATGGGAGAAGTCAACCCCGCTGTCGATGATCGCGACGACGACACCATCGCCGGTGGCGCCGGGCCACGCCGTCGTGATGTCGATGTCTGCGTCCTCGATCTGGGCTGGCGCTCCCCCAACTCCTCGCAGATTCGAACCGGTGTTCTCGAGCGCCCACTGGTACGACTCGTAGGGCTCGGAGAAGAGGGCGAGCGGCACGTCTTCGTTGGCGTCGAGTGGCAGGTCATCGAGGACCGCCGGATCGGTGACGGCGACTGCGAACGATCCATCACCGATGGGCGTGATGTGAGCAACACCGTCGCGGCGGGCCAACTCGTCCATCGTGGGATGACCCAAGGACGCGACAGGCTCGGCGACCGGTTCGCCCACGGGCGGCTCCGGCGCGGCAACCGCGGCACCCGATGCCGGGACCAGCTCACCATCTGCGGTGAGGAGCATCAACTCGCCGTCGACCATGACCAGCTGACCCGTCCCTCCGTCGATCGTCCACGCCGATTCGCCATCGGTCGCACCGATCGAGGCATCGTCGGGTGGGCCCGGCACCACGGCACCGGGTTCTTGGGGTGCCGATGACCCGTCGGGAACGCCGGTCGGGGTGACGATGAGGTGGACATAGTCGTCGTCGAGCGGCACCGGTCGCCCCGACGGGGACGCGACCGTCTCGGGAGCCGGGAGCCGCACCGAGGCGTCGCTCGACGGTTCCTCGCCGTTCGGGAGGACGAGAACACTCGCCGCAACAACCGTCACGGCACCGATGGCGAACGACTTCAGCACCCTTGCGACATCGGGAAGGTGAGCGCGGTTCCGCATCCGCCGAACGGCGGTGCATGGATTGACCTAGGTCAACGCCACCATTGCGGTTTTGGCACCGTCGGGCGCGAAAGGTCAGCTCCGATCGAGCTGGCCGAGGATCTCGGCGAACGCCTCGGCCTCTGCGGGCGACGTGACGGGGACGGAAAACTCGATGCGGTCGAGGCGAGACGCAAACCGTTCGTTGAGCTTGTCGGCGATGTCGTCGTAGGTGCCGATCGTGGCGACCGTGTGCAACATTTCGTCGTCGACCAGGTCAGGCAGTTCGTCCCAGCGGCCAGCTCGGCTGTAGTCGCTGGCCGCTCGGGCTCGGTCCTCCCAGCCATGGATGGCGAAGGCTCGCCGATACGACGGCGTCGACAGGTAGAACGCGCAGCGAGCCCGCACGGTTCGGATCACCCGTTCGAGGCGTTCGTCGTCGGGTGCGGTGCCGATCAACGGTTTGAGACAGACCTCGACCTCGTCGACGTCGCGCCCGACGCGAGCTGCGCCGCGGGCGAGGTTCGGGAGGATCTCCTCGTCGATGTACCTCGTGGTGACGACCGGGTGGAGTCGGATGCCGTCGGCGCACTCCCCTGCCATCGCCGTCATGTTCGGACCGATCACGGCGACATGGATCGGGATCTCGGGATGATCGATCGGGCCGGGGTCGAACAACGGCACCATGAGATTCAGGTTGTAGTGCTCACTTTCGAAGTGCAGCGGTTCGCGCTGTTGCCAGCACTGCCACACCGCTCTCATCGCCCCGATGTAGTCGCGCATCCACGGGGCGGGTGCGTGCCAATCGAGTCCGAATCGTCGCTGGATGTGGGCTCGTACCTGGGTGCCGAGGCCGAGCATGAAGCGCCCGCCCGAAAGCTTGGACATCGACCATGCGGACATGGCGGTCGCTGTCGGGCTGCGCGGAAACGCCATGGCGACCGAGGTCCCGAGCTGGATTCGCTCCGTCGCCGCCGCGCCCAGCGCCATCAGCTGGAACGGATCATCTTTGGTCTCCTCGACGAGCACCGCATCGAGCCCGACCGCCTCCGCCGTTGCGGCCAGCTCCCCAAATGCCCGGATGTCGAGGGGTGTGTCCGGCTCCCGCAAGCCGGGATCGAGCTTCCCCAGCGGTAGCAGTGATTCGATCTTCATGGAGCGGACCGTAGTACGCCGCGAGTCGACGATCGGCCGCCGACTACGGTCGACCGTCATGACGTTGCGCGTCTTCATCACCCACAACCCCGAGGACCTCGAGGCGTACTACGGACGGGCGCGGCCCGAGCTCGAAGCGCTCGACGTCGAGGTGGTGATCAATCCCACCGACCATGACCTGTCGACCTCCGAGCTGATCCGCCACGCATCGGCGTGCAGCGTGATCGTTGCGCACCGGGCCACGCCCGGCGAAGCCGCACTCTTCGAGGCGTTGCCGCATCTCGTTGCGTTTCTGCGCACCGCAGTCGACATCTCCACGATCGATGTCGCAGCGGCATCGAGAGCCGGGGTGCTCGTCGGCCACGCCGACAAGAGCTTCGTGGCGTCGACCGCGGAACTGGCCCTTGGTCTCCTGCTCGATGCCGCCCGCAACATCGCGTCGTCGAGCGTCGACTATCGAAACGGCGTCGAACCCCCGCAACGCCCGGGACGCCAGGTCCGGGGGATGACCGCCGCCGTCGTCGGGTTCGGCGCGATCGGGGCCTATCTCGCCGATCTCCTCCATGGGCTCGGGCTCCGTGTCGTGATCCACGATCCGTTTGCTGCAGTTCCCGATCGATTCCAGGCCGCGAGCTTCATCGATGCACTCGGCGTCGCCGATGTCGTCTTTCCGCTTGTCGCTTCGACACCGGACACGGTTGGGCTCATCGACGGCACCGCCCTCGCGGCGATGCCGAAGGGCTCGATGCTCGTCAATGTGAGCCGGGGCGAAATCGTCGATGAAGCGGCGGTCGTCGCTGCGCTCGACGACGGGCATCTTCGTGCGTTTGCGTGCGATGTCGGGTCCGCATCCGACCAGCGGCCCGATCCAACGCTGGCCGCCCGTCCCGATGTGGTTGCGACCCCTCACCTCGGAGGATTGACGCCGGAGAATGCCGATGCGCAAGCCCGGAGTTCGGTGGAGCAGATCGCTGCCTTGCTCGCCGGTGAGCGCCCCCCGCGGCTCGCCAATCCCGAGGTTTGGACGCCGTGATGATCGATGCGTGCGATACCCACATGCACGTCTACGACGGGACCTATCCGGTCGCGCCTGCGGCGGTTCTTCAGCCGCCAGATGCCACCATCGATGACTATCGGACCGTCCAAGCCGCCATCGGGTGCCAACGGGTGGTGGTCGTGCAACCGACCACCTACGGCATGGACAACCGATGCCAGCTGGCCGCCATGGCGGCCATGGGTGACGCCGCTCGCGGTGTGATGGTCGTCGACTCGAACACACCCCGAGCGACCGTTCAGGCGCTCGCCGATGCGGGTGTGCGCGGCGCGCGCTTCCACATGCTGCCGGGCGGTGCGGTTGGCTGGGACGAACTCGAGCCGACCGCCGCACTCGTCGCAGATGTTGGGTGGCACATCCAGCTCCAGCTCGATGGAAACGGGCTACCTGACGTGGTCGATCGACTGCTCGCGCTGCCCACCGAGGTCGTGATCGATCATGTCGGGCGGTTCATGCCCCCGCACGGCGTCGACTCGGCGGGCGTCGACGCGCTTCGACGCCTCGTCCAGTCGGGTCGAGCGTGGGTGAAGCTGTCGGCCCCCTACGAGGGCTCGGCGTTGCCCCGACCGCACGAGGATGTTGCGGCGGTCGCGAAGACGCTCGTCCACGATGCCCCCGAACGGATGCTCTGGGCATCGAACTGGCCTCATCCTGGGCAAGCCGACCCGCCGACCACCGCCGACCTGCTCGGTTGGCGCGACGACTGGATCCCGAACGAGCACCGGTCCCAGGTACTGGTCGACAACCCGGCCACCCTCTACGGCTTTTGATGAGCTAGACACGGAAAATGATCGATCCCACCGCGGCGCCCAACGCCGAGTACGCCCGCTACCCGTCCCTCGTTGATCGAACCTGCCTCGTCACCGGTGGGGCCGACGGCATCGGCGCAGGCATCGTCTCCGAGCTCGCCGCGCAAGGAGCGAAGGTTGCCTTCCTCGACCTACAAGAGGAGAAGGCCGCTGCGGTCGTCGCCGCATGCGTGGCGGCGGGCGCTGCACATGCGCCGGCGTACCGGATCGTCGACCTTCGCAACATCGAGGCCATGCAGACCGCCATCACCGAACTCGCCGCCGACGTCGGTGACTTCACGGTGCTGGTCAACAATGCGGCCAACGACGACCGCCACACGCTCGATGACATGACCGCCGAGTACTTCGATGATCGCATCGCCGTGAACTTGCGGCACTTCGTCTTTGCCATCCAATCGGTCGCGCCCGCGATGGTGGCGGCCGAACACGGCTCGATCATCAACATCGGGTCGAGCAGCTACATGATGCAGGAGGACTTCTTCCCGGGGTACGCGATCGCCAAATCCGGTGTGGAGGGGATCACCCGCACGATGGCTCGCACCTACGGGCCCGATGGCGTGCGGGTCAACACCGTCTTGCCCGGCTGGGTGGCGACCGAGCGCCAACTCGAGAAATGGTGGAGCCCCGAGGGCGAGGAGGGCACGCTGAACGATCAGGCGATCAAGCGGCGGATCTACGCCAGAGAATTCGCGCAGATGGTGCTGTTTCTTGCCGCCGATGATGGCGCCGCGTGTACCGCCCAGCAGTTCCTGGTCGATGGTGGCCGCCGCTGACCACCGACGACCGTGACCCCTGGGAGCTTCCGCCGAGTGGTGATCCGTGGGATCCAAGCGCTCGAGCCACACCCGGCTGGTCGCCAGTGCATGCCGACCACGCACGCCATCTCGTAACGGCGGCCGTCACCACCTTCGTCACCTTCCAGACCGTGCTCTTTCTCGGCCTGGTCGCGTCGCAGGGCGAGGATCGTTTCGGCGGACCGGCCGGCGTGCTGGCGGCGCTGTCGGCAGCCTTCCTGTACGGGACCCGACGCCGCCTGCTCACCCCCAGTGAGCGCTACGTGCCGGTGATTGCGTTGCTCGGCGTGATTGCCGGAATGCTCGCAGTGATGCTCAGCTGGTTCTGACCGGGTACGGGCCACCCGCTACGGTCGCCCCCATGATCGAGATCGTCGACGACGGCCGAGTCCGCACCATCACGTTTCGGCGCCCCGAGGCCAAGAATGCGATGAACACCGCCATGTGGGACGGCACCACCGACGCCTTCCTCGCCGCGGCCGACGATCCCGGCGTGGCCGTCGTCGTCCTCACCGGCAGCGAAGATTCGTTCTCCGCCGGGCAGGACCTGCTCGAGATGGCGGCGATGGCGACCGGCACCGGGCCAGACCAACAGCACGGCTTCGCGGGCCTGTGCCGGACCCTGATCGATTTCCCGAAGCCGCTGATCTTGGCGGTCAACGGGCTCGGCCTCGGCTTCGGGGTGACGATCCTGGGCTTGGCCGACCTCGTTTTTGCGTCCACATCGGCCCGCTTCAAATGCCCGTTCACCGGACTCGGGGTTGCGCCCGAGCTCGCCTCCAGCGCAACGTTCCCGCGCCTGATCGGGCGACAGAACGCCAGCTGGGTCTTGATGAGTAGCGAGTGGATCTCGGCGCAGGAGGCCCACCAGATGGGGTTGGTGTTTCAGCTGTGCGTACCCGACGAGCTGATGGACGAGACGATGGCGGCGGCGCGAACTCTGGCCGCCAAGCCGATCAGCTCGCTCATCGAAACGAAGGCCACGATCGTCGAATCCATACGGCCCGCGTTACATGGAGCGCATGAGCGAGAGAACGACGCATTCGCGAAGCTGATGGGCGGCCCCGCCAACATCGAAGCGATGACGGCATTTGCGGAGAAACGCGAGCCGAACTTCGACGGAATCGACTGATCACCATGATCGACGAACCCGACGCGGTGACCCTGCTCGACGCCATGGCCTCGACCCTCAGCGACCAGGTTGTCCCCGCGACGTCGGGCGGCGCGCAACACTCGGCTCGCGTTGTCGCCAACCTGTGTCGAATTCTCGCCCGCGACCTCGCCGCCGAGGGTCCGGGGCGCCGTCTCCTCGCCGACCGGGCCGGCTACGACGGCACGATGGCAGATCTCGTCGGCGAGTTCGATGCGCTCATCGAGCAGACCACCGACGGCGGCGAACTCAACGACGCCCTTCAGCTTCTGCTGGCCGACGCCATCCACCGGGCCGAGATCGCCAAACCGGGCTACACCGACCATGGCCCGTCCTGATCCCGCCGCCATCGCCTCGGGATTGACCGAGCTGCTGGGAAGCCGAGTCGAGATCACCGGTGCTGCCTCGGTCGGCGCTCAACGAGGCACGCTCTTCATCGACGTGCACGATGCCGATCCGGCGACCCCGGCGGTCGCGCAAATCTCGACGAGCGTGATCAACGCGGCACCGGCAACCCAGGAAGCGGCAGTGCTTCAGGCCGCGCACGAGGCTGGTGTGCCAGTGCCCAGCGTGTTCGCTGCCACCGACGCGCTTGCGGGGGTCGGGGCTCCGGCGATGGTCGTCGAATGCATCGCGGGCAAGACGATCCCGCGCCACATTCTTCGGGCCCTCGACGACGGGCTCGATGGCGAACGTCTGGCCCACCAGTGCGGCCAGGCGATGGCGCACATCCACGCCATCGAACCGGACTCGGTCCCGCCCGGGTTGGAAGTGATTCCGGCCGCCGAGTTCATCGAACGGCAGGCCGCACTCCTCGACCTGCTGCCGACCCCTCGGCCCGCGATTCGGTTCGGCCTGCGTTGGCTGCGCGACCACCTCGTCGACGATGCGCCGCTGCGTGTCGTGCATGGCGATTTCCGCAACGGCAACATCATCGTCACCGACGGGCTCGCCGCGGTGCTCGACTGGGAACTGTGCCAGCTGAGCGACCCGATGCAGGATCTCGCGTGGATGTGCACCCGCACGTGGCGGTTCGGCAACGACCATCTACCGGTCGGCGGGTTCGGATCGTTCGACGCCCTGCGTCGTGGCTATGAGGCAGCCGGCGGCACGGTACGGCTCGAGGCCCTGCATTGGTGGATGGTGGCGAGAGCGGCGTGGTGGGCGATCGGGCTCGCCAACCAAAGCCTCGCCTTCACGTCAGGCCTCACCGATTCGATCGTGCTTGCAGCGAGCGGACGACGCGTACCCGAACTCGAATATGACCTGCTCCGTCTCATTGCCGACGGCCCCGAGTTCTGAGCGCTGGACCGCCCGCTCAGCACCTCGATGCGACAGCATCGAACGCTCGTGCCCGGCCGATGTTGCCCAACATCGACGCGTCGGCGTCGCCGCACAGTGATTCGAGGAGCATCTGCTGGTCAGCGTCGCTCAATGTGTCGAGACCGTCGAGGATGGCTGGGGTCGCATCGGGCGACAGCTGCCGCAGGTAGACGGCGTCGGCGTGGTCAGCAGTCGCGAGGTTCTCTCGGGCCACGAACGCTTCAGGGTTCGCGACGTTGAGGGCGAGGAGCCAAATGAGGCCGGTGACGGCAACGAACACCGGATACCAGTCCTGAAGCAACCGAAGCCCGGCGAAGCGGCTGGCGAGACCCAGAAACAACAACCCGATCCAGGCCGCGAAGAGGACCGTGTAGAGCCGCAGCATCGTCCACCCGAAGTCGTCGACATAGGTGAGCAAACGGTCGATGCTCACCGCGACCACCAAGATGGTGAGCATCGAGGTGACGGTCGCGAAGACACGGAACGTTCCGCCCCGCTCGCGCCGTCGCAGACGATCGAGCACCAGCAACGTGCCAAGCGTGAGACCGGCGGCCCAGAGCAGCTGGAAGAACCCATCTCTGGCGTACTCGGCACGGGTCAGGCCCGCTGTCTCGAGCACCTGATCGACGCCGCCGAACGTAGCCACCGCCTGCGCCACCGCGAACGCCGCGTACAAGACGGCGACGGCCCCAGCGACGATGGTGGCCTCGACGGTCCCCAGCACCCGAGCGGGTTCACCAGGCGTGGTCCAGGACCGGCTGGTTGCGAGCATCAAGGTCGTGGCGACGATGGCGCCGGCCAGCGCGTACATCACCCGGACACCGGTCTGGTCGGCAAAGGTGAACTGGTCGAACGCTGCGGAGAACACCGCGTCGCCAGCCGCCAGGAGCGAACCCAAGATCACGACGATCGGCGCTGCGATGGCGAGACCAGCGGCCACGCTTCGGAGCTTGTTCCGGTCCCGCCGGGCGATCGCCTGTTCGAGCGGCCGCACGACGTACGCGACAGCATCGATGAGGCGGAACAAGCCGACGTACCGGGCCATCACCATCGCCGGCCGCTGCAAAATCGATCGGTCGGCTGGAAGGACCGCAGCGAAGGCGACCAGACCGAACCCGGCGAGGAGATTGAGCGGGACCAGCCACGGCGACGCTCGGAGTGCGAGATACGCGGCGAAGACCATCGACGCGGCGACGGCGACGAGGCCCAGACGATCTCGCCGACTCGGGGCCGCAACCACCAGCACGCCGAGGATCACCAGCCACAAGCCGGTGCCCAGCGAACCGGCCCCGTTCCCCCAGAAGACCGCGGCGGCAACCGCGCTGACGACAACAGCCCGCAGCGCCCGAGTCGACGCTCGCGGCCCTTCCCGCCAGTCGGGCTTCACCGCTCGGGTCGCCGTCGGTCCGACCGTGGAAGCGGGATACGGGGGCCCTGCCGGCGGAGGTGGCGGCGGGGGCGGAATGTTCGACTGCCCTGTCACGGGGGAAGAGCGTGACATGGACGCTCCGAAATGTCCGCGCGGGGAGGTCTCCCCGCCTGAACGAATGTCCAGTACGCTCCGAAGCATGGCCGAGACAACCGCCACAACCCGAACCGACGCGTTCTGGCGCGACGGTTATCTCTTCCCCACGCCGGTGCTCGATCGCCAGACCGCGCTCGCCCACGCCGACCGGTTCGAACAGCTGCGCATCGAACGCGACGGCACGTTGCCGAAACCGTTCGCCGACTACGCCCGCACGAACTTCCACATGGTCTCGACCCTGGCCGCCGATCTCGCCCACCATCCTGCGATTCTCGACGCGGTCGAAGCGCTGTTGGGCCCGGATCTGCTCGTGTGGATGGTCGAGTTGATCGTCAAACAGCCTCACTCCGACAAGATCTTGACCATGCATCAAGACCTCAACTACTGGGGTTTCGATCATGCCGACCGTGAGGTCACCGCATGGCTCGCACTGAGCGACGTCTCGGTGGCGAACGGGGCGATGAGTTTCGTGCGCGGCAGCCATCGCCACGGGTCGGTCGACCATCACGACACCTATGGCGAGAACAATCTCCTCACTCGAGGTCAAGAGATCAGCGTCGACTACGACCCGGTCGACGAGGTCGCGGTCGAGTTGTCGGCGGGGCAGCTGAGCCTGCACCACGGCCTGACCTTCCACGGCTCCGGCCCCAACACCACCGACGGCCCTCGGGTGGCGCTCGCCATCCGCTACATCACGCCGGAGATGGGCAAAGCCGGCGGATCGTCTGATTACGCCATGCTCGTGCGCGGCGTAATCAGACGATCCGCCGGCTTTGCCCATCTCCGGCGTGATGTAGCGGATGGCGAGCGCGACCCGAGGGCCATCGGTGGTGTTCGGGCCGGAGCCGTGGAAGGTCAGGCCGTGGTGCAGGCTCAGCT
>JBCCYT010000132.1:0-12090 GCA_039188975.1 Actinomycetota bacterium | reverse complement strand
CGGCCTCATCGAACATCACCAGGGCATGACCGCCCTGTGTGTGCCGACGGTCAACGGCTATCGACGTCTCCAACCCGGCGAGCTCAACGCGTACTGGGCCAACTGGGGTTTCGAACACCGCTGCGCCGGCAACCGCATCCCGGAGATCGGCGGGCCCGGTACCCGCATCGAGAATCGCCTCCCCGACGGGTCGGCCAACGTGCACCTGGCCGTCGCCACAGTCTTGCAGGGCGCTCGCCTCGGGGTGGTCAACGAACTCGACTGCCCGGCACCGCTCACCGGGGACGGCTTCGAAGAGGTCAACACCGATGTGCACTCCGCCCACAACCTGCACGACGCGCTGGCCGATCTGGCCGCCGACACGATCCTGCAAGCCGCGGTCGGTCAAGACGTCTGCGACAACTTTCTCGCCAACAAAGAAGCCGAGTGGGAGCGCTACATCGCAGCGGTCGGCGAACACGTCGAAGGCGACCAGATGACGGATTGGGAACGCAACGAATACCTGATGTACCACTGAGCCGTTCCTGTGGCTGGAGCCGCAGACCTTCGCAGCGTTGGAGCGACGACCATGACATCTCTCGGCGACTCGATCTCACTCGCTGATCTGGAGACCGATCCCGACCCGATCCTGGCCCGACTTCGGGCCGAGGAGCCGGTGGCGTTTGTGCCGGCGCTGGAGATGTGGCTCGTCACCCGATGGGACGACGTTGCCCGCATGGAAGCTCACCCCGAGGACTTCACCGCCGCGACCGAACCATCGTTCTTGGCCCGGGCCCTCGGCGCCAACATGCTCACCTGCGACCCGCCCGAACACACCCGGCTGCAGCAAATCATGCAGCCACCGTTTCAGCCCGGTGGTCGCAGTGGTCCGTTCGTCGCCGAAGAGCTGAGCACCATCGCCGATGCCCTGCTCGATGACGTCGACCCGGCCGGCTTCGACATCATGACCGACTATGCCCAGCCACTGTCCGCCGGCGCGTTGGCCACCGTGCTCGGCCTCGACCATCACGGCTTCGGGCGCATGTGGGACTGGTGTGAGGGCCTGTGCGCCGACATTGCCAACTTCGAAAACGATCCCGAGCTCACCGCCCTCGGCGAACGCACCAAGGCCGATCTCGGCGCCGCGATTCACGAACGCCTCGCAACCGACGGCGGCGATCACAGCGCGATCTCGTTCTTCGTTCGGGAGGGGGCGACGTCGGAGGAGATCGTCAACAACGTGCGGTTGATGATCTCCGGCGGGATCAACGAACCGCGCGACGGCATCGGTCTCGTCTCGTTCGTGGCGTTGACCCAGCCCGAGTTTCGCCCCGCGGTCGAGCATCCGCCCCACCTTCGCCGTCTGATCGAAGAGGTGTTCCGAGTGTTCTCGCCGGTGGGGACCGTGACCCGCCAGGCGACTCGCGATCTCGAGATCGGCGGCGTGTCCATCCCGAAGGGCGATCTGGTGAGCGGGATCTTGCGCTCGATCAACCTCGACGAGTCGCACTGGACCAACCCGACCGAGATCGACCTGAGCCGTCGAGAAGGTAGTCACGCGGCGTTCGCCCTCGGCGCTCACCGATGTCTGGGCGAATGGCTCGGCCGCCAAGAAGTACGGGTCGGCGTCGAGCGACTGTTCGCCCGCTTCCCAGACCTGCGGCTGGCGCCGGACGTGGACGTCGAGATCCGCGGCTTTGAGTTCCGCGGCCCCGTGTCGGTTCCCGTCGTGGCCGGTTAGATCCCGCCGAGCCAGGCCGCGAGTGCTTCGCCGATCTCGTTCGGAGAGTCCTCCTGCACGAAGTGGTTTCCCGCGACCTGCACCTCGGTCTGGTTGGGCCAGGAGCGACAGAAGTCCCGGGTCTCGCCGATCAGGATCGCACCCGGGTCACAATCGATGAACAGCTTCGGAAGATCGCTCTCGACCAGCCAGTCGGCGTAGGACTGCACGATGTCGACGACATCGACCGGTTCGCCTTCGATCGGGATCTGGCGAGGCCAGGTGAGGGTCGGCCGGCGATGTTCGGGCTCGACGAACGGACGGCGGTACTCGTTCATCTCGTCGTCGCTCAACGTTCGCAGAATCGAGCCGGGCAGCACCGCCTCGACGAAGAGGTTCTTGGTGATCACCATCTCTTCGCCGGCCTCGGAACGGAAGCCCTGGAAGATGCCACGAGCGGCCTCGGGCCATTGCGCCCACGTGACCGGCCGCACGATCGCCTCCATGTAACAGATGCCCTTCACCCGGTCACGGTGGCGGTTGGCCCAATCGAAACCGAGGGCCGATCCCCAGTCGTGGATGACGAACGTGATGTTGTCGCCCAGGTCGAGTTGGTCGAGCAGCCCGTCGAGGTACTCGCGATGTTCGACGAAGCGATACGAGTCGGCACCGGTGTCGTCGAGCTTGTCGCTGTCGCCTTGACCGATCAGGTCGGGCACGATGCAGCGCCCCATCGACTCGACGTGCGGCACGATGTTGCGCCAGAGATACGACGACGTCGGGTTGCCGTGGAGGAAGACGATCGCGTCGCCCTCTCCTCGCTCGTGGTACGCCATCTGTTTGCCGTTGACCGTGGCGTAGGACTTCGTGAGAGGCGTGGTCGAGAGATCGCTCATGGGCAAAAGGTATGCGCTAGACATCGGGCATGCGAACGCTGCGACAGATGTGGAACGACGGTGAGAACGTTGTCGGTGGCTGGCTCTCGATTCCGGCCACCCTCTCGGCTGAGGTCATGGCTCGAACCGGTTTCGACTATGTCTGCGTCGACACCCAGCACGGAACGGTCGAGTATCAGGTCACGGTCGAGTTGATCCGGGCGATCGAACATGGCGGGTCGATCCCTATCGTGCGAGTGCCGTGGAATGAGCCCGGCATCATCGGCAAGATGCTCGACGCTGGTGCTGAGGGGGTCATCATCCCGATGGTCAACACCCCCGAGGAGGCCGAGGCCGCCGTGAGGGCATGCCGGTACGCCCCCGATGGTTCTCGTTCGTTCGGTCCGACCATCGGGCGGATCCGTCGGCCCGACTATGTCGAGTGGGCTCGAGACAATGTGGCCGTCATCCCGATGATCGAGACCAAGCAGGCGGTCGACAACCTGCCGGAGATCTTGCAGGTGCCCGGCATCGACGCCGTGTATGTCGGCCCGGCCGACCTGTCTCTCACGCTCGACCTTCCACCCGCGAACAACGACGGTGCACCTGCGTTCGACGAGGCGTACGCCACGATCATCAGCGAGTGCCAGAAGGCTGGTGTGATGCCCGGGTGCCACGCCACCGGCCCGCTCGTCCCGAAGCGCTTTCATCAAGGCATGCGCATGGTCACGGCGATCGCCGATCAGCTCGCGCTCGGCGCCGGCGCCAAGGAGTCCCTGGCTGCAGCACGCGGCGAGTACAACGGCGACAGCGACGACGGCGGCTCGCTCTACTGAGTCGACGGCAAGGCGGGTGCTACTCGGTGGTGCCGTCGAGGATCATCACCGTCTTGAGGTCGGCATGGAAGTCGAGCGCATGGTCGCCGCCTTCGCGACCGATGCCGGAGATCCCGCAGCCTCCGAACGGGGCGGTGAGGTCGCGCACGAGGAACGTGTTGACCCAGACGAGCCCGGCTCGGATCGTGCGGCCGAGTCGTTCGGCTCGTTCTCGTGAACCGGTGTAGACGATCGAGCTGAGGCCATACGGCGTCGAGTTGGCAAGCGCGACCGCCTCGGCTTCGTCGGCGAAGGTCTGGAAGGTCAGCACCGGCCCGAAGATCTCCGATTGCACGACCTCGCTGTCGTTGTTGGCCGGCTCGATCAGGGTCGGCTCGTAGTGGAGCGATCCCTCGACCGGCGCGCCGCCTCGAACGATCGTGTCGCCGTTGGCTCGGGCCCGTTCGACGAACCCGTGCACCCGGTCGCGGTGTGCTGGGTTGGCGAGCGGAGCGATGTCGGTGTCGGCATCGCGCGAGTCGCCGAGCACGAGGGCATCGGCGTGAGCGTGGAAGCGTTCGAGGAAGCTGTCCTTGATCGACTCCTCGACCAGCAGCCGGGTACCGGCGAGGCAGACCTGGCCGGAGTCGTCGAACTGCCATGCCGCCTTCTTGGCTGCCGCGTCGAGATCGCTGTCGGCGAAGACGAGCAGCGGACCCTTGCCCCCGAGTTCAGCAGTGAAGGGCACGAGGTTCTCGGCCGCGGCCTTGCCGATGTGACGGCCGGTGGCCGGTGAACCGGTGAACGTGATGCGGCGGACGCGGGGGTCAGCGACGAGTTCAGCCCCCACCTCGGCGCCGATGCCTTGCACGAGGTTGTAGGCGCCGGCGGGGAAACCAGCCTGCACTGCCAGCTCCGCGAGGATTGCAGCGGTCAGTGGTGACCATTCGGCCGGCTTGTGAATCACCGTGTTGCCCGCAGCGAGCGCGGGCGCCAGCTTCCACGTGGAGAGCATGAATGGTGCGTTCCACGGCGTGATGACAACCGCCGGACCGGCGGGCATGCGAATGACCCGGTTGTCCATGTCCTTGGCGGGCCAGTGCCGCTCTTCGTGTTCGACGATCAGGTCGGCGTAGAGACGGAAGTTCGCTGCGCCACGCCCGACCAGGCGCAACCGCATCGATTCTTCGAGGAACCCCATGTCGAGGCTCTCGACCGTGGCGATGGCGTCAGTGTTCGCTTCGATCAGGTCAGCGAGGCGATGCATGACCTCGGCCCGTTCCTGGGGTGTGGTCTGGCCCCAGGTCTCGAAGCCGGCGACGGCGGCCGCGACGGCGGCGTCAGCGGTCGCCCCATTGCCACGGGCGACGTCGGCCAGATGCAGGTTGTCCCAGTCGAGTGGTGAGCGACTCTCGAAGGTCTCAGCCGAGCCGACCCACTCGTTGCCGATCAGGTGGCCAGTCCGGACCGGGACCCCGTCGACGATGGCGGTCAGCTCAGTCATCGTCGGGGTCGGTCTCGGTATCGGTGTCGCTGTCGGTGTCGTCGAGGGTGCTCTCGTAGTGCTTGGCCCCCGGACCGAGTGGGGCTCGGATACCGCGGAACTCCCAGTCGCCGCCCTGCGCCGTCGACATGACTTCTTCGGAGCGAGAGACCTGGGCGCCGACGTCGGTCCGGATGGGAGTCGGGCCGTGCACGATCGTGTTGGTGAGTTCGCCCAGCCCCTCGACCGACACGGTGACGACGTCGCCTGGGTAGACCGTTCGAGAGTTGGCGGGTGTGCCCGACAAGAGCACGTCGCCAGGCACGAGCGTGATGGTGCGTGCGATGTCGGCGACGATGTAGTGCATGTCCCACTCCATCTCGTCGGTGGTGGCGTCTTGTTTCACTTCGCCGTTGACGATGGTCTGAATTCGCTTGCCGCGGAAGTCCCAGTCGGTGACGAGGCCCGGCCCGACCGGGCAGAGCGTGTCGCTGCCCTTCACCCGCAACATCGAGCCGGCGTCGGTGTCACGGAAGTCGTGCAGGCCGTAGTCGTTGGAGACGGCGTAGCCGGCGATGTAGTCCCCTGCGTCTTCGGGAGCGATGTTGCGACACGTCTTGCCGATGACGATGGCGATCTCGCCCTCGTAGTTGAGCCACTCGCAGCCGTCGGGACGCACGACATCGGCCTGGTGGCCACACAGAGCGGTGATCGGCTTGTGGAAGTAGGTCGGTGCCGCCGGAAGCTTGGTCATGAACTCGTCGACCCGGCTTCGGTAGTTGAGGTGAATGCAGATGATCTTGGTGGGTTCGACCGGAGCGAGGTGCGTTGCGTCGGCGATCGCGACTCGCCGCCCGTCGCCGGCGACGAGCTCGTCACCGTCGCGAACGACTTCGGTCGGGTAGCCATCGAGCAGGATCCTGCGAATCTCCGTCATGGGGTCGACGCTAGCCCAGCCCGCGATGATTTGGTACCGAACGATCTCTGGTCGTGGTCGGCTCGGCGTAGGGTGAAACCGCCCAGGAGGTCCCCATGCCGCCACCCGCGGATCAGGACGAGATGCTGCAAGCCGAGCGCGACATTCGCGCTGCCATCGGCGACCGACCACTCGACTTCGTGTCGATGCAGGCGATCGCCAACATCTATCGAGCGGCGGCTGCGATCCGCCGCCGAGCTGAACGCACCGTGCTGGCGTCGTCGAGTCTGTCGTGGGGCGGGTTCACCATTCTGTACGTACTGTGGGTGTGGGGCGAGATGGAAACCAACCGTCTCGCCACCGAGTGCGACCTCGCCAAAGGCACGGTGACAGGCCTGGTCACGACGCTCGAAAAGCAACAGCTCGTCGAACGAGAGCGAGTCGAGGAAGACCGTCGGCGCGTGCTCGTGCGCTTGACCCCGTCGGGACTCGACACGATCGAGGATGTCTTCCCTCGCTTCAACGCCTTCGAAGCCGAGATGAGCCACGGTCTGGGCGAGGCGGAGAAGGAACAACTCTCCCACCTCCTCCGCCAAGTCATCACCAACGCCGGCGACTAGCCGCCAGACGCTCGACGTCGAAGTTCGTCGACGAGCCCCGAGTCGTGCTCGCCCAGCCCCGGCACGACCGCGGTCGGATCTGGCAGGCCGTCGACATTGAAAGGCGGGCGATAGGTCTGGGTTGCGCCGGTCGGGATCTGGGTGTCGAGGAAGCGATCGCGAGCTCGAAGTTGTTCGTGGTCCCACAAGGCAAGCGGATCGTTGACCCGGCTGAAGGCGATCCGAGCGGCGCGGAGGCGGTCGAGCATCTCGTCGGCAGACGCAGACGCCAGCCCCTGCCGGAGCACTGGTTCGAACTCGGCGATGTTGGTGATGCGGGCCTCGTTGGTGGCGAAGCGCTTGTCGGTGATCAACTCCGGCATCTGTAGAGCGTCACGGGCGAGCGCCTCCCACTCGGTCTGGTTCTGCACCGCGATGAGGATCTCGCTCCCATCGGCCAAGGGATAGATGCCGTACGGCGAGATCATCGCGTGCCGATGACCGGCCCGGGTCGGAGCAACACCTCGGCCGACCGCGCCATACGTCGGCGCGGCGGTCCACTCGGCGAGCGCTTCGAGCATCGAGATCTCGATCGTCGCCCCCTCCCCCGTCGCCTGTCGGCGATACAGCGCGGCAAGGATCGACGAGAAGGCGTACATGCCGCTGGCGATGTCGGCGACGGAGAAGCCGACCTTGCTCGGCTCGTCGGCCGAGCCGGTCAGCGAGATGGCGCCGGCTTCGGCCTGGATGGCGAGGTCGTAGGCCTTGTCGTCGGTGCGAGGCCCGCCGAGGCCGTAGCCGCTGATCCCGCAGGCGATGATCGACGGGTGTTGTTCACGCACCTGATGGGCAAGCAGACCCGCCCGTTCGGCGCCCGCGGGGGCGAGGTTCTGGATGAACACGTCGGCCCCGGCGACGAGTGTGTCGAACGTGGCCCGATCGTCTGGCTCCTTGAGGTCGAGTTCGAGGCTGTCCTTGCCCCGGTTCCCCCAGACGAAGAAGGCCGAGCTGCCCTCGACCGCGGTGTCGTAGTGGCGGGCAAAGTCGCCGTCGCCAGGCCGTTCGATCTTCAACACCCGTGCGCCGAGATCAGCGAGTTGACGGGTCGCGAACGGCGCCGCGATCGCTTGCTCGACCGCGACGACAATGACGCCGTCGAGCGGCGCCGTCATCGATCGTCCTTCGGCACGAAACCGGTGCGGGTCTGCGGCAGCTTCATGTCGAGCACTCGCGACGCGACAACCGTCCGCAGGATCTGCGCCGTGCCGCCGCCGATCGTGAACATCCGAACGTCTCGATACATCCGTTCCAGCGGGTTGCGCCGTGAGTAGCCGGCGGCGCCGTGGACCTGGAGCGCGTCGCTGACGATCTGGATGGCGTTCTCAGACGTGAAGATCTTCGCCTGGGCGGCCAGCGCCGGATCGGGAAAGGCCGAACCGCCCGGGCCCCGACTGGCGGCCGCTCGATAGGTCAGACTGCGAGCCGCTTCGAGCTTGACGCTCATGTCAGCCAGCATCCACTGGAGCCCCTGGAACTCCGCGATCGGCCGGTCGAACTGCTCTCGTTCCTTCGCAAAGTCAACAGCCAACTCATAGGCACCCTGCGCGATACCGAGCGCCACCGTGCCGGCGCCGACCCGCTGGGCGTTGTAGGCGTTCATCAGGTCGGCGAAGCCTCGCTTGAGACCAGACGGCGGCATCACCACCGACTCAGGCCCGATGTACATGTCCTCGAACAGCACCTCCATCTCGGGGATGGCGCGCAACCCCATCGTCGGTTCTCGGTGCCCGAACCGCAGACCCTCGGTCTCGTCGCGGTACGCGAGGAAGCCGCCGATGCCTTCCTCGTTGCCTTCCTCGTCGACGACCCGAGCGAAGATCAGATGCAGCCGACTCACCGTGCCGCCGGTGATCCAGTGCTTGACCCCGTTGAGCACGAAGCCGTCGCCCTTGCGATCGGCTCGGGTCGTCATCATCGAGGCAGCCGAGCCGGCATCGGGCTCGGTGATGCAGATCGCCGGCTTGTCGCCCGCGAGCACCAGCTCGGCCGCCCGCTGCCTCTGCTCATGGGTGCCGTAGGTCATGACCGCCGAGATGGCGCCCATGTTCGCTTCGACCGCGATACGGCCGGTCACCCCGCAGACCTTCGCCATCTCCTCGACCACCAACACGGCGTCGTGGAACGACCGGCCCGGCCCGCCGTACTCGGTCGGGATCGTCATGCCGGTGAATCCGGCTTGTTGCAACGCATCGACGTTCGGCCACGGATACTCCTCGGCGGCATCGACCTCCGCGGCCCTCGGCGCGATGACTTCTTCGGCCAGCGACCGGGCCGTGGTTTGGATGTCGAGTTGTTCGTCGGTCAGTTGCCAGGTCATCGCCATGCTCCTGCGGTGAGAGAAACGACGCTGCGTTGCGCATTACTTCCGCCGATGCGGTGCAGCGTGGGTGCGAGGTTGTCGAGGGCTGCGGCGTCTTCGTTGCGGATCGCCGCGACGAGCGGCTTCGCCACCTGTTCGAAGATGTCGTCGATCTCGGCATCGCCGTCGGGCCGAGCGGCGAGCCCATCGAACCAGACCGCAGCGCCGGGGTGATCGGGACGACGAACAAAGACGAACGTTGCGTGGAGATCCAGGAACCCACAGGTGTGCCGTTCGCCCACCTGCGCCCAGCGGTCGGCGAGCACGTCCCAGCGATCACCGACGTCTTGGCCTCGGAGTTCGAGCCGCCACAGCAACGACGTCAGATCACACAGCCGGAACGGGGTCGTGGCGTCATCGACCCGAGCGTCGTAGAGAGTCACCGCATCGTCGTAGCGCCCCACGGCGAGGTAGCGCAGAGCGAGGTGCCACCAGACGTGCAGGGCAAGGGCATCTTGTTCTCGCCAGTCGTCCGATGTCGCTTCGAGGAGTGGGAACGAAGCCTCCCGATCATCACGATCTTCATAGACGTGGGCCAGCGCATGCCGGGCCCAGAGGTCGCGGGGCTCGACCGCGAGTGCGCGTTCACCGAACTCGACGGCCTCGTCATGACGCCCGACCTCGTTGAGGGTGAACGAGTGCATCCCGTCGATGAAATTCTGCCCGTCCGCGAAGCCGTGAGCGATGGACCGATCGCTCCAAGCGAGCCGCCGTTCAGCATCGGCGACATGCAAGAAGATGTCATGGGCGAAGCGGTACGCAGCGAAGTCGCCCTCGGCGCCCAACGCGGCGAACGCATCACCAGCCGCCGTGAAGTCACCGGCCGCCATGCTGACGAGCGCCTCGGCATGTGGACCCCCGTCGCGGACGGTCGCCCGCTCGACGGCCGTCCGAACCGCAGGCGCATCCAGCGGTGAACCCGACGTCAGTGCGTACACGCCCTGCATCACCGAGCCCATGACGAACTCGTCGTCGTGTTCGTTTGCGTGAGCGAGCAGTTCGAGCGGATCGCCGGTGAACGAGAGGAAGCGGTCCCACGCCTCGTTCCAGGCCGCAATCGATTCGGCTGAACCGCCGATGTCCATCCCCCATCGATCAACCGTCATGTCACGCTCACGTCCAACATCTCGATGCCATTGACGAAGTTTGAGTCGACGAACACCGGCTCGCCTCCGATTTCCAGCGTCAGGTCCCGATCAAGGATCTCATCGATCAGCTCGACCAATTCGAGTCGGGCGAGCGACGCCCCGAGGCAGAAGTGGGCGCCACCGCCCCCGAACGCCACGTTGACGGGCACGTTCGGGCGGGTGACGTCGAACCGCAGCGGGTCGGGGAACACCGCAGGGTCGAAATCGGCGGCGGCGTAGTACATGACGACCTTCTCCCCTGCCTCGATCGCGGTGCCGCTCAGCGCACAGTCGCGAGTTGCGGTGCGGCGGAAGTAGAGGATCGGCGATGAGTACCGCACCACTTCCTCGGCGGCTCCTGCCAACAGGGAACGGTCGGCCGCGACCGCGGAGAACGCATCAGGATGGTCCACGAGATGCAGCGCAAGATGCGACATCGACGATCGGGTCGTCTCGTTTCCGGCGAAGATCATCAGCCGGAAGAAGTTGGCGAACTCGTCGTCAGTGAGCCGCTCGCCGTCGATCTCGGCCTCGATCAGCTTGGTGACGAGATCATCATGAGGATCGTTGCGCCGGCGGCGACCGAGATCGAGTGCGTACTCGTTGAGCGCGTGCGCGGCGGGCGAGTTGAACGGCAGCAGCCGCAGCGGTGTCGTGTTGCCGTAGGCGTCAGCCGGAAGCGGCGACGTCGACGTTCCCGCGACGAGATGATCGGACAACTCCACCATGAGGGCATGGTCGGTATCGGGCACGCCGAGGATGTCGCAGATCACGCCGATCGGAATCGGCTTGGCAATCGTCTCGACCCAGTCGCCGCCGCCTGCTGCGACGAGATCATCCAACGCGGCTCGCACCCGCGACCGAATCGCCGACGTGTAGGACTGCACGTGACGGGGCGTGAACGCCTTGCTGACCAGCCGACGCAGCCGGGTGTGAACCGGCGGATCCATGTCGATCATCGAAGCCCGAGCGTCGAGCGCATCCTCGTCAATGTCATAGATCTGGATGTGGCCGACCGCGCACGAAAACGTCTCCGGGTCGCGGCTGACGGTGACGACGTCGGCGTGGCGGGTCACAACCCAATAGCCGTCGTCGCGATCGCCATCGATCGCGTTCCACACCAATCCCGGCTCTGACCGGATCGTCTCGAAGGCGGTGTGAGGAATCCCCTGCGTGAACACACGGGGATCGGCCAAATCGACCGGCGCCAACGGTCGGGGCGGCCGGCTCACCCGTCCCCTCCCAATCTCGGTTGACGAAGTCCCGCAAAGCGGGAACTTCTCAACCGAGATGGCGATTGGGCGGTGCGGGTCATCCGATCACGAACGGGTCGCGAGTGGCGCCTTCGAGCTCGACCCACACGGCCTTGGTCTGGAGAAATTCCTTGATCGCCTCCGCACCATTGTCGCGGCCATACCCCGACTGCTTGGTACCGCCGAACGGCGCCATCGGCGAGACGTTTCGGTACGTGTTGAGCCACACCATGCCGACATCGAGCTTGCGAGCCATTCGATGACAACGCCGGATGTCGAGACTCCACACACCGGCGGCGAGGCCGTAGTCGGAGTCGTTGGCAAGGGCGATGGCTTCGGCCTCGTCGGTGAAGGTCTGGATCGTGAGCACCGGCCCGAAGACCTCCTCGCGCACGATCGTCGTCTCGTTGGTGACATCGGTGATGACGGTCGGCCGAACGAACCGACCGCCCAGCTCAGGATCGACGATCCCGCCGGCGGCGATGGTTGCGCCTTCGGTCCGGGCCTGATCGATCATCGAGATGATGCGATCGCGCTGGGCGTCCGACGCAGCCGGTCCCATCTCGGTCGCGACATCGGCCGGATCGCCCAGCTTGATCGTTTCCGCCCGCTCGGTCACCCGGCGCACGATCTCCTCCGCAATGCCCTCTTGCACGTACGCCCGAGAACCAGCGACGCAGGTCTGCCCCGAGGCCGCAAAGATCCCCGCGAGGATGCCGTTGGTCGCCGCCTCCGGGTCGGCATCGTCGAACACGATCTGGGGCGACTTACCACCCAGTTCCAACACGAGCGGTGTGAGGTTCTCTGCGGCGGCCTTGGCGACATGGCGTGCAGTGGCGCCGCCGCCCGTGAACGTGATCTTGTCGATCCCCGGGTGCGAGCTGATTGCGGCGCCGACCTCCGG